>NZ_LXJP01000002.1:0-410035 GCF_001728855.1 Pseudomonas sp. AP19
CCCCCCCCCCTTCAATCCGTTCGCAAAATCCATCAAATCCGCATTTATCATTTGCAGGAATGGTCGTTCTTCGAATTGACAAATATTGACCTCAGTCTGACAATTGAACCTCAGCCAGCGAGCCAAGGATCAGAAAATGAAAGTCGTCGCCTACATTCGAGTCTCTACAAAAGGCCAAGGTGATAGTGGTCTGGGCCTGGATGCACAACGCGACTACATCACTCGTGCCGCTGATCAGAATGGATGGCACATTGTTGGCGAGTTCATCGACGTGGTATCGGGCAAGCTGGCAATCGAGGATCGCCCTGAAGGTGCTAAGGCTCTGGCTCTGTGCAAGGAACAGAACGCGCAGTTGGTGGTAGCCAAGCTGGATCGACTCTCACGCTCGGTCCACCACATCGCACGATTGATGGAGCAGACAGAGTTCAAAGTCGCCACTATGCCTCAAGCAAAGACCTTTGAACTCCACCTATTCGCCGCATTGGCACAGCAAGAACGTGAGTTCATCGCTAGCCGTACCCGTGAGGCTCTGGCGTCCCTTCAGAAGCGTGCTGACGATGGTGATGCCGTTGCCTTGCAGAAGATCAACAACCGCTCTCAGGCGCTCGCCAAAGGCCGTGCTGTCGCTGACATTACAGTCGCCAATGATCAACGCATGAAGAACGTGAACGCACATCAAGCGGCGGTACAGCCCCACCTACTGGCGTGCCTGTACAACAAGTTGAATACGCTTCAGGCCGTAGCTGATTGCCTCAATACCAAAGGCTTGCGTACAGCCCGTGGCGCCACGTTCACACCAACGGCAGTACGTCGCCTCATGCTCGCCTTCAACGTCTCATTCTGAAGCCGTGAGAGCTTCAGTGCCGCCCAACTTATTTCTATATTCCGCAGACTGCCATTTGGCCTACTCGTGACGTGCTTAGCACTTCTCGTGCTCAAACCTGATTCAAGGCTCCATTATTTTTCCTTCTGCCCCCTTAGAAAAGACTACAGACGCTCACTTATTTTTGGCGGGGGATTTAGGAAAAGAGCTGGAAAAAAGGCCGGCTTTTCACCATGGATGCTGACGCTCTACCAACGATCTGCTCGCTAGACATCTGGACAACAATCAAAGCACACTGCCACCATACGCCCACCCCCTAGGCCAGTTAGATAAGGACGAAGCATGCGGATACCACAGGAAATTTTAGAGCAGATAAAGGACAACCCGACAACCGGAGCAATTGCAGCCTGCGAGTTTGTAGAGGCGGAGTTCAATAATGGCAGTTCCTGGCTACCTCCCGACGAAGAACTCCTATTTGAAATTTACGCCCTATTATTCAGCTTGAAGGAAGCAGGACGAATCTCATATCTTGAAGATGCTCCAGATCTGAAAGCATCCTTCCCAAATATTTGTGTACGCCTTAGCCAGTTTGTAGATGGCGTCAAAGAACAGCTGCAAACTCAGCACCGAGACCTGACTAACGAACACAGATTCGATCAATTTAAGAACCACTTCTCTCTCACTCTCAACAATACATTTGGCTACGAGTTTACGGATGGGGACTTAAAGCGTATTCGGGCGCTAATTAATGAGTTACGCGAACTGATAACCGAAAACACAGAACTCGATGAAGACCACAAACGCCGCTTACTGAAACGCCTGGAGAAGATGCAGTCGGAAATCCATAAAAAGGTATCTGACCTTAATGCTTTCTACGGTCTCGCGGTCGAAGCAAGCGTAGTTCTCAAAAAAGTAGGCGAGAACGCCAAGCCGATAGTGGATCGGATAAAAGAACTGACCGGCATATCTTGGAATACGCAAGCACGTGCTGAGAATCTGCCATCAGGAACAGAACCACCAATGCTGGAAAATGATGCCACCCCACCAGCGATTGAGTGACAAGATTTTCAATTCATGCAGGAAGCAATCGCAATGAAAGACATCGTGATTACCGTAGTGAATTTCTTCGCTTGGCTAGGGATCGTTGTGGCAACGGTAGTGGGATACTTTGCAATGAAGGGTAACTACGAGTATATCGGAGCCTTAATAGGCTTCGCCGTTGGCTGCCTAGGCTCTGGTGTGTGGTTTGTACTCTCAGCAATCCACCAGAATATCCAGACCATCCGAGACATTGCCGTTAAGCAGTCTCAAGGGTGATTTATGATCCGATAGCTACTAGCTATCGGATACGCCTAGCTAGTCTTCGTAACTAGTCTTGATACCAAGTTGCTGGCTTATCACCGTCAACGCATCATATACGTACCGGACATGATCAGGTTTTGCACTATTGTATGCTGGGCTTGCCTCCCACTCTCTCGCGCTCGCATTCAGCGAATAGGCGATGTGGTTCAGGCTTCGCGCTGCCAGGGTAACTCCGGTTTTTTTGGGTAGGCGGAAGAACAATCTCGCTGCACGATAGAACATGATCGTAGCAGCAGCAGAGACTATCTCTGCCGAATGATCAGATATCTTTCCCGACAACTCATCATCGACGGCTGCGTTGGTAATCTTGGCTTGGTGCCTAAGGATTGTGTTGGAAAGCCGAGCCAGTGCAGCTCTGAAGACTTGTATGGGTTCAATCACCATCTTGAGTAGGTATTGTCCGATCAGGAAAACAAAAACTCCGATCAGCGTCGGGATTACAAAACTCATGGATATCCCTCAATGGAAGCTAGGCATTTCGCAAGCTATGTTACCGACCGCCGTAGCCGCCCACCATCGCGTCATCGGCATTCACATTGCTCAGTGTGAACGAACCCTATATTTTGTGAACGTTCTGTATGAAATCCAGGCAACAAAAAAGGGCCCACCTTTCGGTGAGCCCTTCTAGACCGCCCAGCAGAGCGGATTTTGTTTGGTAGGCGCGATTGGACTCGAACCAACGACCCCCACCATGTCAAGGTGGTGCTCTAACCAACTGAGCTACGTGCCTGCTGTGAGGCGGCATTCTACGGAATTCCGGAGGGGTGTCAACATCTTTTTTGCAGCTAACCCTATGAATATGCGAATTATTTATTGGCGCTGGGCACACCCGAGGTTTTCGGGTGGCTGGCAGGCAATTTTCAACTCAGGTAGGATCGGCGCACTCGTAAAAAATATAAAACAGAGGTTCCAGGATGGCGAACACCCCCTACCCCCAGTCCTATTACGCCGCATCCGCGAATGCGGTTCCGCCTCGCCCGGTACTCCAAGGTGAAGTCGAAACCGATGTGTGCGTAATCGGCGCCGGCTACACAGGCCTTTCAAGCGCGCTGTTTCTGCTGGAGAACGGTTTTCGCGTCACTGTACTGGAAGCCGCCAAAGTGGGGTTCGGCGCCTCGGGCCGCAATGGTGGGCAGATCGTCAACAGCTACAGCCGCGATATCGATGTGATCGAGCGTAGCGTCGGCCCCAAGCAGGCACAGTTGCTTGGGCAGATGGCATTTGAAGGCGGCAAGATTATTCGCGAGCGCGTGGCCAAATATCAGATCCAGTGCGACCTGAAGGACGGTGGCGTGTTCGCCGCGCTTAATAGCAAGCATATGGGCCACCTGGAGTCACAGAAGCGCCTGTGGGAGCGCTATGGCCATACGCAACTGGAGTTACTGGACGAGCGCCGTATCCGCGAAGTGGTGGCCTGTGACAACTATGTCGGCGGCCTGCTGGACATGAGCGGCGGACACATTCATCCGCTTAACCTGGCGCTGGGTGAGGCGGCGGCTGTGGAATCCCTGGGCGGTACGATCTACGAGCAATCGGCAGCGGTGCGTATCGAGCGCGGCGCCAACCCGGTGGTGCATACCGCCGAGGGCAAGGTCAGGGCCAAGTTCATCATCGTCGCGGGCAACGCCTACCTCGGGAACCTGGTGCCGGAGCTGGCGGCCAAGTCGATGCCATGCGGCACTCAGGTCATCACCACCGCACCACTGGGCGACGAACTGGCCAAGACGTTACTGCCGCAGGATTACTGCGTCGAGGACTGCAACTACCTGCTGGACTATTATCGCCTCACCAGCGACAAGCGCCTGATCTTCGGCGGCGGCGTGGTGTATGGCGCACGCGACCCGGCCAACATCGAAGCAATCATCCGCCCGAAGATGCTCAAAGCGTTCCCGCAGCTCAAAGATGTGAAAATCGACTACGCCTGGACCGGCAATTTCCTGCTGACCCTGTCGCGCCTGCCGCAGGTCGGTCGTCTGGGGGACAACATCTATTACTCCCAGGGCTGCAGCGGCCATGGCGTGACGTACACGCACTTGGCTGGCAAGGTACTGGCGGAGGCGTTGAGAGGCCAGGCTGAGCGTTTTGATGCGTTTGCCGATCTGCCGCACTACCCGTTCCCGGGTGGGCAACTGTTGCGCACACCGTTTGCTGCGCTGGGCGCGTGGTACTACGGGCTGCGGGATAAGCTGGGGTTCTGAGCCGACCTGATTGTGGGAGCGGGCTTGCCCGCTCCCACATTTCTGACCGAGGAACAGCCGGAGCCAAATTGCAGACACAAAAAACCCCGGTCTTTCGACCAGGGTCTTTGCTATCGGATCAAAGAAAGCTTAACGCTTGCTTTGTGCTTCAAGGCGTTCAGTGGGCCTTGAGGCAGATATGGCGCAGCGGACGGGACTCGAACCCGCGACCCCCGGCGTGACAGGCCGGTATTCTAACCGACTGAACTACCGCTGCGTATCGCTTGACCGGCTGCGCGTAAACGCTCAACCGTCTTTAAACATCTGATCAATCAGCCTTGGCTGTTCGATCTCAAGCCCGACAAGTCGAACCCGGAAAATATGGCGCAGCGGACGGGACTCGAACCCGCGACCCCCGGCGTGACAGGCCGGTATTCTAACCGACTGAACTACCGCTGCGCGTCGGTGCAACCTTTAACGTTGCGTCTTGCCCTGAAGCAAAACTCTCAAGAAGTGGTGGGTGATGACGGGATCGAACCGCCGACCCTCTGCTTGTAAGGCAGATGCTCTCCCAGCTGAGCTAATCACCCTTTGCTTCGTTGAGGCCGCGAAATTTACGCAGGTAGCGGACCTAAGTCAATAGCCCGCTTGAAGTTTTTCTGAAAAAGACAAAATTGCTTCAAGACGGCGATCGGCCCTACTCGCTGTAAATCATCTTCTTGCTCATGCCACCGTCCACCACAAACTCCTGCCCGGTGACAAACCCCGCCTGACGCGACAGCAACCACGCCACCATCGCCGCCACGTCCTCAACCGTACCCACCCTGCCCGCCGGATGCTGGGCGTGATCGGCATCGGTCAAAGGCTCGGCACGCCGAGCAGCAGGATCACGCGCATCGATCCAGCCAGGGCTGACAGCGTTGACCCGCACCTCTGGCCCCAGACTCATGGCCAAGGCGTGCGTCAGGGCCAGCAGGCCGCCCTTACTCGCCGCGTACGCTTCGGTGTCGGGCTCTGACTGGCGGGCCCGGGTCGACGCCAGGTTGACGATGGCACCGCCGTGGGCACGCAGATACGGCGCACAGTGCTTGGCCAACAACATCGGCCCACTGAGGTTCACCGCCAGCACCCGGTTCCAGTAAGCCAGGTCAAGGCTCTCCAGGGTGATATTGCGCGGGTCGGCCACCGCCGCATTGCACACCAACGCATCCAGGCGCCCGAACTGCCCCAGCACTTCGGCAACACCCTGGGCGACCTGTTTCTCGTCGGCCACGTCCATGGTAATAAACCAGGCATTGTCACCCAACACCTTGGACACCTTGGAACCGCGCTCGCGGTCCAGGTCGGTCAACACCACCTGCCAGCCTTCGCTGATCAGCCACGCCGCGATCCCAAGGCCAATGCCTCGGGCCGCGCCCGTCACCAGTGCGACGCGGCCGTTACTGACCGCCGCAGCCTCCATGGACCACTCGATCACAAGGCCGCCAGCCCGCGAGCCAGGTCAGCTTGCAAATCGGCGACGTCTTCGAGGCCGACCGCGATACGGATCAAGCTATCGCGAATGCCGGCAGCTTCACGTTCCTGTGGCGCGAGGCGCCCGTGGGAGGTGGTGCTCGGGTGGGTGATGGTGGTCTTGCTGTCACCCAGGTTGGCCGTGATGGAGATCAGGCGCGTCGCGTCGATAAAGCGCCAGGCGCCGTCTTTGCCGCCCTTTACTTCAAAGCTCACCACGGCACCGAAACCACGCTGCTGACGCTGGGCCAACGCGTGTTGCGGGTGGCTCTCGAGGCCGGCGTAATGAACTTTCTCAATCCCGTCCTGCTGCTCCAGCCACTCGGCCAGGGCCTGGGCATTGGCACAGTGGGCCTTCATACGCAGGCTGAGGGTCTCCAGGCCCTTGAGGAAGATCCACGCGTTAAACGGGCTCAGGGTCGGACCGGCGGTGCGCAAGAAGCCCACCACTTCCTTCATCTGCTCGCTGCGCCCGGCAACCACGCCACCCATGCAACGGCCCTGGCCGTCGATGAACTTGGTGGCCGAGTGCACAACAATGTCCGCGCCCAGCTTCAACGGCTGTTGCAGCGCCGGGGTGCAGAAGCAGTTGTCGACCACCAGCATCGCGCCCTTGGCGTGGGCCACTTCGGCCAATGCAGCGATATCCACCAACTCAGCCAGCGGGTTGGAAGGCGACTCGACGAACAGCAACTTGGTGTTGGCCTTGATCGCAGCATCCCAGCCGGACAGATCCGCCAGGGGCACATAGTCCACTTCGATGCCGAAGCGCTTGAAGTACTTCTCGAACAGGCTGATGGTGGAGCCGAACACACTGCGCGACACCAGCACATGATCGCCAGCGCTGCACAAGCTCATCACCACCGCCAGGATGGCTGCCATGCCGGTCGCGGTCGCCACCGCCTGCTCGGCACCTTCCAGCGCCGCGATACGCTCTTCGAACGCACGCACGGTCGGGTTGGTGTAGCGCGAGTAAACGTTGCCCGGCACTTCACCGGCGAAACGCGCGGCAGCGTCGGCGGCAGTACGGAACACATAGCTGGAGGTGAAGAACATCGGGTCACCGTGCTCACCTTCGGGGGTGCGGTGCTGCCCGGCGCGCACAGCCAGGGTATCGAACGCTACGCCATCGAGGTCGCTGTCCAACCGACCGGCATCCCATTCCTGACTCATGCTGCGACTCCTTACTCAATGCTTTATTTAAGATACAAAACCGGCCCCTCAGGGCCGGTGTTTACTCAGTTGTTGTACAGATCGATGATCGCGCTGACCGCCTGGGTCTTGATCTTCGACGAGTCGTTACGCGCCTGCTCGATTTTGTTCAGGTAAGCCTCGTCGACATCACCGGTCACGTACTTGCCGTCGAACACGGCGCAGTCGAACTCGGCGATTTTGATCTTGCCACCACCGACCGCCTCGATCAGGTCCGGCAGGTCCTGATAGATCAACCAGTCAGCGCCGATCAGGTCGGCCACATCCTGGGTCGAACGGTTGTGGGCGATCAGCTCGTGGGCGCTCGGCATGTCGATACCGTAGACGTTCGGGTAACGCACAGCAGGTGCGGCGGAACAGAAGTACACGTTCTTCGCACCGGCTTCGCGGGCCATCTGGATAATCTGCTTGCACGTGGTGCCGCGGACGATGGAGTCGTCCACCAGCATGACGTTCTTGCCACGAAATTCCAGCTCAATGGCGTTGAGCTTCTGGCGGACCGACTTCTTGCGCGCTGCCTGGCCCGGCATGATGAAGGTACGGCCGATGTAGCGGTTCTTGACGAAACCCTCGCGGAACTTGACGCCCAGATGGTTGGCCAGTTCCAGTGCAGCGGTACGGCTGGTGTCCGGAATCGGGATCACCACATCGATATCGTGCTCTGGACGCTCGCGCAGGATCTTCTCGGCCAGCTTCTCACCCATGCGCAGACGCGCCTTGTACACCGAAACGCCGTCGATGATCGAATCCGGACGCGCCAGGTAGACGTGTTCGAAGATGCACGGGGTGAGTTTCGGGGCCACTGCGCACTGGCGGGTGTGCAGCTTGCCATCTTCGGTGATGTACACCGCTTCGCCCGGCGCCAGGTCACGGATCAGGGTGAAACCCAGCACGTCCAGGGACACGCTTTCGGAAGCGATCATGTACTCGACGCCTTCGTCGGTGTGACGCTGGCCGAACACGATCGGGCGGATGCCGTGCGGGTCGCGGAAACCGACAATGCCATAACCGGTGATCATGGCCACTACCGCGTAGCCACCGACGCAACGGTTGTGCACGTCAGTGACGGCCGCGAACACATCTTCTTCGGTCGGCTGCAGCTTGCCACGCTGGGCCAGCTCGTGAGCGAACACGTTAAGCAGCACTTCCGAGTCGGAGTTGGTGTTGACGTGGCGCAGGTCAGATTCGTAAATCTCCTTGGCCAGCTGTTCAACGTTGGTCAGGTTACCGTTGTGCGCCAGGGTGATGCCGTAAGGCGAGTTGACGTAAAACGGTTGAGCTTCGGCCGAGGTCGAGCTACCGGCAGTCGGGTAACGCACATGGCCAATGCCCATGTGCCCGACGAGGCGCTGCATGTGACGCTGATGGAACACGTCACGCACCAGACCATTGTCCTTGCGCAGGAATAACCGGCCGTCGTGGCTGGTCACAATACCGGCAGCGTCCTGGCCGCGGTGCTGGAGGACGGTTAGCGCGTCATACAGCGCCTGATTGACGTTCGACTTACCGACGATACCGACGATGCCACACATGCGACGCAACCCCTACTTAATGAATCTTGACTGAACACAGCTTACTGAGGCGTTTTGGCCGGTAAAAGGTGTTCCTTGAACGGAAGATCAGCGGGTACGCTGATTCCGCTGGCCAGCCACTGACTGCTCCACCCCAGAATGAGGTTCTTGGACCAGTCTGCAACCAATAGAAATTTTGGCACGAGTACCGACTCCTGCCACCACGAATCCTGCTGTACCGGCCCCAGGCTCAATAGCCCGACCGCCACCACCACCAGCAGCCCGCCACGCGCGGCGCCGAAGGCCATGCCGAGGAATCGATCGGTCCCGGAGAGGCCGGTGACACGTATCAACTCGCCAATAAGATAATTGACCATTGCCCCCACCAGCAGCGTGGCGATGAACATGATGGCGCAGCCCGCGATAACGCGAGCCGAAGGTGTTTCGATATACCCGGCCAGGTAAACCGACAGTGAACCACCGAACATCCAGGCTACGACTCCTGCGATGATCCAGGTCAGCAACGACAGTGCTTCTTTTACGAAGCCGCGGCTTAGACTGATCAAAGCGGAGATGGCGACGATTGCAACGATCGCCCAATCAACCCAGGTAAATGGCACAGTGCAGCCTACGGACGGATAAGGCGGCGCATTTTAGCAGAGCGCTCGGCTATCGGTAAGCTGTGATTGCGGGTGCTTTGCAAATCAATGGGTTGCCCATAGATAACGCCCTGCCAAGACCAGCACAAAACCAATGTGGGAGCGGGCTTGCTCGCGAATACAGAGTGCCAGATACACATTCAGTGACTGACACTGCGTATTCGCGAGCAAGCCCGCTCCCACATTTGAACCGTATTATCCGCTTAAAATCAGCCGCGCTCAGGCTGGAAACGCACCACAAATCCATTCAGATTCTGCTGACGGCCCAACAAGTCCCGCAGGCGATCCGCCTCGGCACGCTCGATCAGTGGCCCGATAAACACCCGGTTCTTGCCGTCGGCGCTACGGATATAGGCATTGTAGCCCTGGGTACGCAGCTTTTTCTGCAAGGCTTCGGCGCTTTCGCGGTTGGCCAGGCTGGCGAGCTGGATCGACCAACTGATCGGCAAGCCGTTGGGATCGATACGGCTCTGGCCCACATCAGGCTTACCCGGTGCGGCCGGCTGCGGCGCCACTGGCTTGGGCGCAGGCGCAGGCGCAACAGGCTTGGCGGCAACGACCGGGGCCGGAGCAGGCTTGACCACCGGCACACTCGGCTGTATCGGCTGAGTTGGCGCCTGCTGTGCAGCGACTTCCTCGTCAGTCGGCACCGGCTCTTGCGGCAACGCCTGCGGCTCGGGCACCACCACCGGCTCAACCTGAACCTGAGGGATCGTCGGCGCCTGGGGCGCGGCCGGCGCCTCGACGACGACCTGGCGCTGTTCGTCCTGGCGGGAAAACAGCATCGGCAGAAAAATCACCGCCAACGCCACCAATACGAGGGCCCCAACCATTCGCTGCTTGTATGCGCTATCCAGTAATGCCATGTGCAGCTTCCTCCGTGGAGCGCCGGGCCAACCACTCTAGCGCCTCGGCAACACAATAAAATGATCCGAACAACAGAATCTCGTCCTCGGCCGTGGCCACCGCACATTGCGCTTCAAGCGCGGCGGTGACGCTTGTATACGACGCCACCGATGCACCAAGGTTCTGCAAGGCGACTTCCAGCTCGGCGGCCGGACGACTGCGCGGCGTATCCAGTGGCGCAACTGCCCACGCCTGAACATTGCTCAGCAACGGCGCAACCACGCCGTCCAGGTCTTTATCGGCCAACAGCCCGAACACCGCCAGGCGGCGACCAGCCGGTGGCGTACGCGCCAGGCGCTGCGCCAGGTACTCGGCGGCATGCGGGTTATGCCCCACATCCAGCAGCAGGTTCAGACGCTTGCCCGCCCATTCAAACGCGCGGCGATCCAGCCGCCCAACCACCCGGGTCGCCAGCAATGTCGCAGCAATCTGCTCGGCATTCCACGGCAAATCCATCAACAGGTAGGCTTGCAGCGCGAGCGCAGCGTTTTCCATCGGCAGGTTCAGCAACGGCAAGTCACGCAACGCTACAACCTGCCCACGCGCATCACACCCGCGCCATTGCCAATGCTGGTTGCCAATCTCGAGCGTGAATTCGCGCCCGCGCAGGTAAAACGGGCAATCCAGCTCGCGCACCTTGTCGAGCAAGGGCTGCGGCGGGTTCAGGTCGCCACACAGCGCAGGCTTGCCCTGACGGAAGATGCCAGCCTTTTCATAGGCCACCGACTCACGGGTATTGCCGAGATAATCGGCATGGTCAACACCAATGCTGGTGACCAGCGCGAGGTCGGCATCCACCACGTTGACCGTGTCCAGACGCCCACCCAGGCCAACTTCCAGGACAACCACATCCAATTGCGCACGCTCGAACAGCCAAAACGCCGCCAAGGTGCCCATCTCGAAGTACGTCAGGGATATCTCGCCACGCCCGACATCCAGTGCGGCGAAGGCTTCGCAGAGCTGCTCGTCAGTGGCTTCGACGCCATTGAGCTGCACCCGCTCGTTATAACGCAGCAGGTGCGGAGAGTTGTACACGCCGACCTTCAGCCCTTGGGCTTGCAGCAGCGCCGCGACAAAGGCGCAGGTAGAGCCTTTGCCGTTGGTGCCGGTCACCGTGACCACGCGCGGTGCCGGCCGGCCCAACCCAAGGCGGGCCGCTACCTGTTGCGAGCGCTCCAGGCCCATGTCGATGCCGGACGGATGCAACTGCTCAAGGTAGGCGAGCCATTCGCCCAGGGTACGTTGGGTCATAGGTTTGCAGGCACCGGCGGCACGACGATTGGCTCGACTTTAGGCGCGATGTACACCGGCGTCGGCAGGCCCATCATTTGCGCCAGCAGGTTACCCAGGCGTGGACGCAGCTCGCCACGGGCGATGATCATGTCGATAGCGCCGTGCTCAAGCAGGAACTCGCTGCGCTGGAAACCTTCCGGCAGTTTTTCGCGAACGGTTTGTTCAATCACGCGCGGGCCGGCAAAGCCGATCAGGGCCTTGGGCTCACCGACGATCACATCACCCAGCATCGCCAGGCTGGCGGAAACGCCGCCGTAGACCGGGTCGGTCAGCACGGAGATGAACGGGATGCCTTCTTCACGCAGACGCGCCAGTACCGCGGAGGTCTTGGCCATTTGCATCAGGGAGATCAGCGCTTCCTGCATACGCGCGCCACCTGAGGCGGAGAAGCAGATCATCGGGCAACGGTTTTCCAGGGCGTAGTTGGCGGCACGTACGAAACGCTCACCCACGATGGCACCCATCGACCCCCCCATGAAGGAGAACTCAAACGCGGACACGACAACCGGCATGCCCAGCAGTTTGCCGCTGACAGAGATCAGCGCGTCCTTCTCACCGGTCTGCTTCTGCGCAGCGGTCAGGCGGTCCTTGTACTTCTTGCCGTCGCGGAACTTGAGGCGGTCAACCGGCTCCAGGTCGGCACCCAGCTCGTTACGGCCATCGGCGTCGAGGAAAATGTCGATGCGGGCGCGGGCGCCGATACGCATGTGGTGGTTGCACTTGGGGCAAACATCCAGGGTCTTTTCCAGCTCCGGGCGGTACAGCACCGCGTCGCAGGATGGGCACTTGTGCCACAGACCTTCAGGAACCGAGCTTTTCTTCACCTCGGAACGCATGATCGAAGGGATCAGTTTGTCTACTAACCAGTTGCTCATGCTTTCTTTCTCCAGTACCGGTGGCTTGAACACAGCCCCGCGTATGCCCTTGAGCTAAATTCATATGTGGCGATGACACATGCTGGACGGGGTCAGACGTTCGACCGGCCATTTCCCGCATGCCTCCTCAGCCTTCCAGACAACCTGCCAGCGCAGGGTTGCCACTTCATTTCCGGGCCTCCCGCAGGCGGCGCCGGTGCTGTTTTACACAGTGGTAGTTATGGACGGCGGCAGACTGCCAGCCGTCACATCACGCCACTGCTGTTGCGCACGGCCTGCATGAATGCGCGAATCTTGTGGTGGTCCTTGATGCCCTTGCCCTGCTCCACCCCACCGCTCACGTCCACCGCGTACGGCCGGACCTGCTCGATGGCCGCCCCGACATTGGCCGGGGTGAGCCCGCCTGCGAGGATGATCGGCGTCTTCAAGCCTTCGGGAATCAGCGTCCAGTCGAAGGCCTCACCCGTTCCGCCGGGCACACCTTCGACATAGGTGTCCAACAGAATCCCGCGAGCGCCAGTATAGGCCGCACAGGCGGCAGCGATGTCATCCCCCGCCTTGACGCGCAGCGCCTTGATATACGGGCGCTGGTAGCTTTCACACTCGGCGGGGCTTTCATCGCCATGGAACTGCAGCATGTCCAGCTGCACGGCATCCAGGGTTTCGTTGAGTTCGCAGCGACTGGCGTTGACGAACAGCCCCACGGTGGTCACGAACGGTGGCAGCGCGGCGATGATTGCCCGCGCCTGCAACACATTCACCGCCCGCGGGCTTTTGGCGTAAAACACCAAACCAATGGCATCCGCCCCCGCCTCGACTGCCGCCAGCGCGTCTTCTATGCGGGTAATCCCGCAAATCTTGCTGCGAACGGCTGACATGTCGTAGAAACCTCAGGGTTGAACCGAGAAAGTCCCGGATGGTAACAAAAGCTTTTCCGGGCGTCAGCCGCCAAGTTCGCTGAAACCTGTGAGGAAGTGTGGCCCGATGAAGCGATCCGGCAACTCGAACTCATCGCGGTACTCCACATCCACCAGGTACAAGCCGAACGGATGCGCCGTCACCCCGCCCGTGCGGCGGATGCGGCTTTCCAGCACTTCTCTGGCCCACTCCACCGGACGCTCGCCGGTGCCGATGGTCATCAGCACGCCTGCAATGTTACGCACCATATGATGAAGGAAGGCGCCGGCACGGATGTCCAGCACGATCATTTTGCCGTGGCGGGTCACCCGCAGGTGATGGACTTCCTTGATCGGCGACTTGGCCTGGCACTGGCCGGCACGGAAGGCGCTGAAGTCATGCACACCCACCAAATGCTGTGCCGCCTCGGCCATGCGCTCGGCATCCAGGGGACGGTGGTTCCAGGTAATTTCCTGATTAAGGTGCGCCGGGCGGATCTGATCGTTATAGATCACATAGCGGTAGCGCCGGGCAATCGCCTTGAATCGCGCATGAAAATGCGCAGGCATGACCTTGGCCCAGGTGACGCTGACGTCGTGGGGCAAATTGATATTGGCGCCCATTACCCACGCTTTCATCGTGCGTTCGGCCTGGGTATCGAAGTGCACCACCTGACCACAAGCGTGCACGCCCGCGTCAGTACGCCCGGCGCACATCAGCGACACCGGCGAGTCGGCGACTTTCGATAAAGCGTTTTCCAGGGTTTCCTGCACCGTCAACACACCGGAGGCCTGGCGCTGCCAGCCGCGATAGCGCGAACCTTTGTATTCCACGCCGAGGGCGATGCGGTAAAAGCCTGCGGCCGCCATTTCGGCGGCCGCGTTATCTATATTTGCCAAGAACTGAGAGCCCGATGAGTTGCGCAAAGGCGCCCATTATAAGGCGCTGAGCCGCAGACGCCATGGTTTGTAAGGCTGGAAAGCAAAACGGCGGCCCAAGGGCCGCCGTTGCGTTAACAGCTGACGATCACGCCAGCCGGCCAAGCATTTCCTTGGCTTCACCGCGCTGGGCTTCATCGCCCTCAGTCAGCACTTCGGAAAGGATGTCCCGCGCGCCATCGGCATCGCCCATGTCGATGTAGGCCTGGGCCAGGTCCAGCTTGGTGGCGACCTCATTGGTACCGGACAGGAAGTCGAATTCCGGCTCATCACCACCCAACGCCGCCTCTTCAGCGGTGAAGGAAGGTTCGATCGGCGGATGTTCCAGGCTTTGGGACAGGCGATCCAGCTCAGCGTTGACATCATTGAGCTCCGAGGCGAAGACCTCGGGCTTGCCGGCGGCGGGCGCTTGCGGCTCGTCCGCCAGGGACAGGTCGAAATCTTCCGGCAGGTCAAAGTCGTCCAGCGCGGCAGGCGTCAGGGTCGGCGGCTCAACGGCCGGGACATCCTTCATCTGGTCTTCAAGACCCGAAAGGAAGTCGTCATCCGACTGCGTGGAAGCCGGATCCTCCAGTTGCAGGTCCAGATCGAAGTCCGACAAATCGTCCGGGCTGGCTTTGGCTTCCGTCTGCTGTTGCAGCACCGACTCGAAGCTCAGCGCGTCTTTCGGGCTGACCACGGCCGGTGAAGCGGCTTCCAGGTCATCCAGGCTCAGGTCGAAATCGGTATCGAACGCCTCTGGCTCCGGGGCTGGCGCGACGGGTTTGTCTTCCATCAGGTTCTTGACGTATTGCGCGTCCAGGGCCGCAGCAGCCACCGCAGCACTGACGCCCGCCGCCAACACAGCCATGGCCGGAAAGCGGCTTTTGAGCTGCTCGACCTGGGCATGGTTCTCACCATTGGCCACCAGTTGACGCTCCTGGGTAACGAAGCCGTCCTTGTCGCTCTGCAGGCCATAAACTTCCATCAACTTCAAACGCAGATCGCTGCGCTTGGGCTCGCGCTTGATCGCCTGCTCCAGCACATCAGCCGCCTGGTTCAGGTGACCACGGTCGATATGAGATTGAGCTTGTGCCAGCGCATCACTGGAATTCTCAGGAGCGACAGCAACCGCCAACGGCGAGAGTACCGAGGCAACCGTCGGCGCCACCACGACCGGCTCAACCGCCGCCGCGGGTGCGGGCGCAGCTGCCAACTTGACGTTCGGTGGCGTGACTTCCAGGCCTTCGAAGCTGTCCGGTGGCAGGTCGTGATCAATGTTCGGGGTAAATACCGGCTCTTCAGCCAGGGCCCGCGCCATACGTAGGTGCTTTTCTTCTTCAAGGCGCGCATTGCGATGACGTGCCCACAACAACAGCAGCAACAACACCAACAAGCCCGCCGCACCGCCGATCACACCCAGGACGATCGGATTTGTCAGCAGCTCGTTGAATTTACCTTCGGTGGTATCAGGCGCGGCCTCCGGCTTGATTGGCTCGGGTGCGGCAGGTGCCGGTGCCGGTGTCGCAGCAGCAGCCGGCGCCACCTCGGGCGTTGCTGGAACAGCGGCTGGCGCAGTGACTGGCTCGCCGGCCAATTGAGCGGGCATCGCCGCCGTTGCCGCCGTTGCCGGCGCGGCCGGGGCGCCGTTTGCTGCCTGCAACCTGGCAAGTTGATCGTTTTTCAGTTGAATCAGCTTTTGCAGCTTGTCCAACTGACTTTGCAGATCCGCCGCGCGGCTTTTCAGTTCGGCATTGTCGCGGCGAGTGGTATCCAGTTGTTCCTGGGTCATCGCAAGCTTGTCGTTCAGCGCGCGACCGTCACCGGCCTTGCCCTTCGCGCCTTTCTTGGCAGATTCAGCAGAAACCAGGCTCAAGTTGTCCGTGGCGGTGGTGCTTGAGGGCGCATTGCCCGCCTGCGCGCGCTTGGTCGCGTCCAGTTGCTGCTTGCCCGCCGCCTGATTGTTGGCCGTGCGGCGCCCCTGGCGCCAGGCCGCATTTTGCGCGCTCACTTCGGCAATCGCCTTGGGTTGCGCCAAGGCGGTGGCTTGCTGGCGGTCCGGCAGGCGCAGGACATGGCCGGTTTTCAGACGGTTGATATTGCCGTCGACAAAGGCGTCAGGGTTGAGCGCCTGGATAGCCAGCATGGTCTGTTGGATCGAAGCACCATTACGGTTCTTCTCAGCAATTTCCCACAGGGTGTCGCGAGAAGTCGTGGTGTGCTGAGCGGATTTGCTGACAGTCGGCGCAGCGCCGGTCGGCGCGCTCAAACGCGGCGCGGGTGCGCTCGCGGTCGGAGTCGGTGCTGGCTGTTCGAACTTGGCCGGGTCGAGCAGCACACTGTAGTCGCGCATCAGGCGGCCATTGGGCCATTGCACCTGCAGCAGGAAACGCACATAGGAATCCGGCAGCGGCTTGCTCGACGTGACACGCACCACGCTGCGCCCGCTAGGGTTGACCACCGGGGTAAACGTCAGGTCATTGAGGAACGCCTGGCGATCAACGCCTGCGTCTACAAATGCCTGGTCGGAGGCCAGGCTGGGCGTAATCTCGGCAGCGGTGAGGCCACCGACATCAAGCAATTCGATTTCCACCGACAACGGCTGGTTCAACTTCGACTTGAGGGTCATCTCCCCAAGCTGCAGCGCTTGCGCCATACCGGAGGACAGCGCCGAGGCGGCCGCTATTGCTAACACCAGTTTGCGAACTTGAACCATAGCCTCATCCTTTGTCTGAACACTCCCCGGCCTGCGAGAAGGTTGGTAACCGCTGCCATAAGGCATGGCGAGCCGATAGGTTACCGACGCGCTTCTGTTCTGCTAGGGACCAAGCATAGCGCTTGGCTAGAATCAATCTACAAATTGCCGCCAAGTATCTTTTACGCAAGGCCTTTTATCAACAACTGCGCCAGTTGCACGGCATTCAATGCGGCGCCTTTGCGTACGTTATCTGACGTCAGCCATAGATTTAGTTCCGCCGGGTCATCCACGCCCGCACGCACTCGGCCCACGTAGACCACGTCCTGGCCGACCGCATCGCCCACGGCGGTCGGGTAATCGCCCTCTTCGACCAGCTCAATGCCCGGTGCCGCCTCGAGTGCGCGGTTGACCGCCGCCAGATCGACCGGCGCGCCCAATTGCAACGACACAGTCAGGCTATCGCCAAAAAACACCGGTGCTTGAACGCAGGTTGCGGAAATCTTCAGTAAAGGAGTTTCCAGTACCGCACGCAATTCGTGGACCAGGCGTCGCTCCAGGGCGGTATGGCCTTGGGCGTCGGGCGTGCCGACTTGTGCCAGCAGGTTGAAGGCCATTTGCCGATCAAAGAACTTGGGCTCCAGCGGGCGTACGTTCAGCAGCTCTGCGGTCTGTCGGGCCAGCTCGCTGACAGCCTCACGGCCTTGGGCAGAGACAGCCAGGTTGGCGGTGACGCTGACGCGCTGGATCTCCAGCAAACCGCGCAGCGGCGCCAGGACTACCGCCAGGTTGGTGGCGGACGGGCTTGGGCTGCCCAGTTGGAACGGCCTTTTCAGACCGTCCAGCACATGGGCATTGGCTTCCGGCACCACTTGGGGCGCCTGCTCGGCCGGCAAGGCGCCGGAGAGATCGATCACCGAGCAGCCGGCGGCCGTGGCACGCGGGGCGAAACTCAAGGTTACCGCCGGACCGGCTGCGAAGAACGCCAATTGCGCTTTGCTGAAATCGAATTCATCGACTTCCTTGACCCGCACGTTTTTGCCACGAAACGGAACTGACGCACCGGCCGAGTTGCTGCCCGCCAGCAGGTACAAGGTGCCCACCGGGAAATCCAGCTCTTCAAGAATCTGCACCAGGGTTTCGCCCACGGTGCCGGTGGCGCCGATCACTGCAATTTCAAAAGTCTGGGTCATGGGGGCTGCCTCGGGCATTGCGGGGGGAGCGGCACTTTACCGGGTGGCTGGGGGTGAGGCAATTAACCGGGGGTTTGCGGCGTGGCTGATGACCCCTTCGCGAGCAAGCCCGCTCCCACACTTGACCGAGTTCCAACGCTCAAATGCGCTCGACTGTCGGCGCGGGCTTGCCCGCAATGGGGCTGTAACGAACAACAAAAAACCCGCGCCTGTCACCAGAACGCGGGTTTCTTGTTTACCAGCAGCGATTAGCGCTCCAGCAAAATCCGCAGCATGCGGCGCAGCGGTTCAGCCGCGCCCCACAGCAACTGGTCGCCAACGGTGAACGCGCCCAGGTACTGGGTGCCCATGTTCAGCTTGCGCAGACGGCCAACCGGTACATTCAGGGTGCCGGTAACCTTGGTCGGGCTGAGCTCCTGCATGCTGATTTCGCGGTTGTTCGGCACCAGCTTGACCCACGGGTTGTGCTGGCTGATCAGCCCTTCGATATCCGCGATCGGCACGTCTTTGTTCAGTTTGATGGTCAGCGCCTGGCTGTGGCAGCGCATGGCGCCGATACGCACGCAGATACCGTCCACCGGGATCGGGCTCTTGAAGCGGCCCAGAATCTTGTTGGTTTCGGCCTGGGCTTTCCACTCTTCGCGGCTTTGGCCGTTCGGCAGTTCCTTGTCGATCCACGGGATCAGGCTACCGGCCAATGGCACACCGAAGTTCTCGGTCGGGTAGGCTTCGCTGCGCATGGCTTCGGCCACACGGCGGTCGATGTCGAGGATCGCGCTGGCCGGGTCGGCCAGTTGATCGGCAACGGCCGCGTGGGTCGCGCCCATTTGCTTGATCAGTTCGCGCATGTTCTGCGCACCCGCACCGGACGCCGCCTGATAGGTCATGGCGCTCATCCACTCGACCAGACCCGCTTCGAACAAGCCGCCCAGGCCCATCAGCATCAGGCTGACGGTGCAGTTGCCGCCGACGTAGTTCTTGGTGCCCGCATCCAGCTGCTGGTCGATGACCTTGCGGTTGACCGGGTCGAGGATGATCACCGCGTCGTCCTGCATGCGCAGGCTGGAGGCGGCGTCGATCCAGTAACCCTGCCAGCCGGCTTCGCGCAGCTTGGGGAAGACTTCGCTGGTGTAGTCGCCACCCTGGCAGGTCAGAATCACATCGAGGGTTTTCAGCTCTTCAATGCTGTAGGCGTCCTTGAGCGGGGCAATATCCTTGCCCACGGACGGCCCTTGGCCACCTACGTTCGAAGTGGTGAAAAACACCGGCTCAATAAGATCGAAATCCTGCTCTTCCAGCATCCGCTGCATGAGCACGGAACCGACCATACCGCGCCAACCGATCAGACCTACACGTTTCATCGCAACTACACCTTGTTAAAAAGTGGGCCGCCTTGCAGCAACAACTGCAAGCGGGCCCGAGAGATTACAGATTCCGCAGCGCGGCGACTACTGCGTCGCCCATTTCTTGCGTGCCGACTTTGGTGCAACCCTGTGACCAAATGTCACCGGTGCGCAAACCCTGATCCAACACCAGGCTTACGGCCTTCTCGATAGCATCGGCCGCGTCGCTCAGGTTGAAGCTGTAACGCAGCATCATCGACACCGACAAAATGGTCGCCAATGGGTTGGCAATGCCTTGCCCTGCGATATCCGGCGCCGAACCGTGGCAAGGCTCGTACATGCCTTTGTTGTTGGTGTCCAGGGACGCCGACGGCAGCATGCCGATGGAACCGGTGAGCATCGAGGCCTGGTCGGACAGGATGTCGCCGAACAGGTTATCGGTGACGATCACGTCAAACTGCTTGGGTGCGCGCACCAGTTGCATGGCGGCGTTATCGACGTACATGTGGCTCAGTTCGACGTCCGGGTAGTCCTTGGCCACTTCTTCGACAATTTCGCGCCACAGCTGGCTGGAAGCCAATACGTTGGCTTTGTCGACGGAGCAGACCTTTTTACCGCGCACACGGGCCATGTCGAAACCGACACGGGCGATACGGCGGATTTCACTCTCGCTGTACGGCAGGGTGTCGTAGGCCTGACGCTCACCATTCTCCAACTCGCGCACACCGCGTGGCGAGCCGAAATAGATACCACCGGTCAGCTCGCGCACGATAAGGATATCCAGGCCCGCCACCACTTCCGGCTTGAGGCTCGACGCGTCGGCCAGTTGCGGATAGAGGATGGCCGGACGCAGGTTGCCGAACAGGCCCAGTTGCGCGCGAATTTTCAGCAGGCCGCGCTCAGGGCGGATATCACGCTCGATCTTGTCCCACTTCGGGCCACCCACAGCCCCCAGCAACACCGCATCAGCAGCACGGGCGCGGTCCAGCGTCTCGTCGGCCAGCGGCACGCCATGCTTGTCGATAGCCGCACCACCGATCACATCGTGGCTCAGTTCGAAGCCCAGGCTGTACTTGGTGTTGGCCAACTCCAGGACTTTGACCGCTTCGGCCATGATTTCCGGACCAATACCGTCGCCAGGAAGAATCAGAATCTGCTTGCTCATGCGTTCCTCATTTCATCAAGCGACCTGCCCGCAGGCAGGTCGGGAAAATTAATCAACGTTCGGCAAAAACCACCAGCACGTCGGTGCTGAAGGTGCCGTCGGCCTGAATCTCGTAGTAATCGCGCACTTCCTGCCCCATCGCCTGCTGCAGCTCAAGGATCGCGGTGCGCAAGGCCTGCGGAGTGCGCATGCGCTCGACCCAGGAGGTGTATTCCAGGCGCAGGCGTTGGCGGCTGCTGGTGCGCACATGCAGGCCGGCCTCGCTGAGTTGACGCATCCACTCGGCGGCGTCGTAATCGCGCACGTGGCTGGTGTCGCGCAGCACTTCGACGGTTTGCAGGTAAGTGTCCAACAGCGGGCTGCCCGGTGACAAGACGTCGACAAAGGCCGCCACGCCGCCTGGCTTGAGTACGCGGCGCACTTCACGCAGGGCCAGGCCCAGGTCACTCCAGTGGTGCGCCGAGTAACGGCTGAACACGAAGTCGAACTCGCCGTCGGCGAATGGCAAGCGTTCGGCGGCGCCGCATACGGTGCGGATGTTATTCAGGCCGCGATCCACAGCGGCGGCACTGACCACGTCGAGCATCTGTTGGGACAGGTCGTAGGCGACCACTTCTTTGACCAGCGGCGCTACCTGGAAACTCACATGACCGGCACCGCAGCCCAAGTCCAGCAGTCGTGTTGCGCCCTGCCCGGCCAGTTCGGCCTGAAGCAGCGCGAATTCGGTGCCTTGGGCGTGCACGGCACTGCTCAGGTACGCCGAGGCTTGCTCGCCGAATTGTTTTTGCACGACTTGGGTGTGGGCGGTGCGGGTCATGGTGAGCTTCCTTGAGACTTGTGTTGTTTGTACTGCCGTCTTCGCGGGCAAGCCCGCTCCCACATTCAACCGAGTTCCTTCCGTTGAAATGCGATCAAATGTGGGAGCGGGCTTGCTCGCGAAGGGGCCAGTCCGGTCTACATAGAATCACGCGTCGCGAAACAACCAGGGCTGGCTGGCCCGGTGTTTGGTTTCAAACGCGGCAATCGCATCGCCGTCCTGCAGGGTCAGGCCGATATCATCCAGGCCATTGAGCAGGCAGTGCTTGCGGAAGGCGTCCACTTCAAAGTGATAGACCTTGCCGTCCGGGCGCGTAACGGTCTGCGCAGCCAGGTCGACGGTCAACTGGTAGCCCACATCGGCTTCCACTTGCTTGAACAGTTCATCCACTTCAGCGTCGCTCAAGATGATCGGCAGCAAGCCATTCTTGAAGCTGTTGTTGAAGAAGATGTCCGCGTAGCTCGGCGCGATGATGCTGCGAAAGCCATATTCTTCCAGGGCCCACGGCGCGTGTTCACGGCTGGAGCCGCAACCGAAGTTTTCCCGGGCGAGCAACACGCTGGCGCCCTGATAGCGCTCGGCGTTGAGCACAAAGTCCTTGTTCAGCGGGCGCTTGGAGTTGTCCTGGTAGGCGTAGCCCACGTCCAGGTAGCGCCACTCGTCGAACAGGTTGGGGCCAAAGCCGGTGCGCTTGATCGACTTCAAGAACTGCTTGGGAATGATCTGGTCGGTGTCAACGTTGGCACGGTCCAACGGCGCTACAAGACCTGTGTGTTGGGTAAAAGCTCTCATCGGGTTTTCCTCAGATCAATTCGCGAACGTCGATGAAACGACCGTTGACGGCAGCCGCGGCGGCCATGGCCGGGCTGACCAGGTGGGTACGCCCACCGGCGCCCTGACGCCCTTCGAAGTTACGGTTGGAGGTCGACGCGCAATGCTCGCCCGACTCCAAACGGTCCGGGTTCATCGCCAGGCACATCGAGCAGCCCGGCTCACGCCACTCAAAACCGGCCTCGAGGAAGATCTTGTCCAGGCCTTCGGCTTCGGCCTGGGCTTTGACCAGGCCCGAGCCTGGCACCACGATGGCTTGCTTGATGGTCGAGGCGACTTTACGGCCTTTGGCGATCACCGCCGCGGCACGCAGGTCTTCGATCCGCGAGTTGGTGCAGGAACCGATAAACACGCGGTCCAGCTGGATGTCGGTAATCGCCTGATTGGCTTTCAAGCCCATGTATTTCAAGGCGCGTTCGATCGAACCGCGCTTGACCAGGTCGGCCTCTTTAGCCGGGTCCGGCACGTTCTGGTCGACGGCCAGGACCATCTCCGGCGAGGTGCCCCAGCTGACTTGCGGCTTGATCTGCGCAGCGTCGAGCTCGACCACGGTGTCGAACACCGCATCGGCGTCGGAGACCAGGTCTTTCCAGGCTTCGACGGCGGCGTCCCAATCGGCGCCTTTCGGCGCGAATGGGCGGCCCTTGACGTATTCAACGGTCTTCTCGTCCGCCGCCACCATGCCCACGCGGGCACCGGCTTCGATGGACATGTTGCAGATGGTCATGCGGCCTTCGATGGAGAGGTCGCGAATCGCGCTGCCGGCGAACTCGATGGCATGGCCGTTACCACCGGCGGTGCCGATCTTGCCGATCACGGCGAGCACGATGTCCTTGGCGGTCACGCCGAACGGCAGCGTGCCTTCAACCAAGACCAACATGTTCTTCATTTTTTTGGCGACCAGGCACTGGGTGGCGAACACATGTTCCACCTCGGACGTGCCGATGCCATGGGCCAACGCGCCGAACGCACCGTGGGTGGAGGTGTGGGAGTCGCCGCAGACGACGGTCATGCCGGGCAAGGTCGCGCCCTGCTCCGGACCGATCACGTGAACGATGCCTTGACGCACGTCATTCATTTTGAATTCGGTGATGCCATATTCGTCGCAGTAATCGTCGAGGGTCTGCACTTGCAGGCGCGACACGGTGTCAACGATTGCGTCGATGCCGCCCTTGCGTTCAGGCGTGGTCGGTACGTTGTGGTCAGGGGTGGCGATGATCGAGTCGACGCGCCAAGGCTTGCGCCCGGCCAGCCGCAGGCCTTCGAACGCTTGTGGCGAGGTCACTTCATGGATGATGTGACGGTCGATATAAATCAGCGACGAGCCATCGTCGCGCCGTTTCACTTCATGGGAATCCCAAAGCTTGTCGTAAAGCGTTTTGCCGGCCATCAGTCGGTCCTCATCATCGGTCTTTCTATGCCCCGGGCCTTGAGACATTCAATAACCCTTTGGCTTGTGAGGCTGATGGTATGGCGCTACATTAAATAACTCAAATTCATATTTTTTATGCTTTGGATTACCAACTGGAATACCACCATGGACCTGGCCAACCTCAACGCTTTTATCGCCATCGCCGAGACCGGAAGCTTCTCCGGCGCCGGTGAACGCCTGCACCTGACCCAACCGGCCATCAGCAAGCGCATCGCCGGCCTGGAGCAACAATTAAAGGTGCGCCTGTTCGATCGCCTGGGCCGTGAAGTCGGCCTGACCGAAGCCGGGCGGGCTTTGCTGCCGCGCGCCTATCAGATCCTCAACGTGCTGGACGATACGCGCCGCGCCCTCACTAACCTGACCGGCGAAGTCAGCGGCCGGCTGACTCTGGCCACCAGCCACCATATCGGCCTGCACCGCCTGCCCCCGATCCTGCGTACCTTCACCCGCCAGTACCCCAACGTGGCGCTGGATATTCAGTTCCTCGATTCGGAAGTGGCCTACGAAGAAATCCTCCATGGTCGCGCCGAAGTGGCGGTCATTACCCTGGCGCCTGACCCGCACAATTTGGTCCGCGCCACGCCGGTGTGGGATGACCCACTGGATTTCGTCGTGGCACCGGAGCACAGCTTGACCGGCAACGGCACCGTCAATCTGGCCGATATTGCCAGGCACCCGGCGGTGTTCCCGGGCGGCAACACCTTTACCCACCATATCGTCAGCCGCCTATTCGAGGCCCAGGGCCTGACGCCGAACATCGCGATGAGCACCAACTACCTGGAAACGATCAAGATGATGGTGTCTATCGGCCTGGCCTGGAGCGTGCTGCCGCGCACCATGCTCGATGATCAAGTGGCAAGTATCGCTTTGCCGGGCATACAGCTCAGTCGCCAGCTAGGCTATATCGTGCACACCGAAAGGACGCTGTCGAACGCTGCGCGGGCGTTCATGAGCCTATTGGATGCACAGGTCGATCTGCCAGGGCTACCGGCATGAAACTGTGCGCCCTCAAGGTCTGAAACAACTCGCGCTGACCGCCCATTGAGCCAAGGCCCCGTGATAATGCGCAACCCCGTCGACTCCGTGCCACCCCTGCCCCGCATTTACGCCCTGGACCCTCAGGAGGCGGAAAAAAGCTGGGACAACGCCCCGCAATTGCTGGCGGCCCTCAACGCCGCCCGGCTGGGCGCGTGGTACTGGGAAATCGACACCGGCAGAATCAGTTGGTCAAGGGGCACTCAGGCGCTGTTCGGCTACGACCCCCGGCAACCGTTACCCAAGGACCTGGAATACCTCGACCTGCTCGCCCCGCAGGACCGTGAGCGGGTTGTGCGCGCTTTTCATGCGGTGCTGGCGGGAGAGCCATTCGAGCAGGCCATGCACCACCAGATACGGTGGCCGGATGGCAGCGATCACTGGCTGGAAATCAGTGGCAGCCTGACACTGGACAAGAGCGGTCGGCGCCGCATGATCGGCGTGATCCGCGAGACCACCCGCCAGCACGAGCGCGAACGTGCCCTCATGCAGTCGGAAAAACGCTTCGCCACGCTGTTTCACCTGTGCCCCAACATGGTCCTGCTGACCCGTCAATCCGACGGGCTGATCAGCGAAGCCAACCAGTATTTCGAGATGCACTTCGGCTGGCCCCTGGCTCACGCCATCGGCCGCACCACCTTGGAGCTGGGTTTGTGGCGACACCCTGAAGAACGTGCGCTGCTGGTCAAGGCCACGCAGCGCAAAGGCGAACCCATCACCATGGAGGTGCAGTTCTGCGACAGCCACGGCCAGATCCATGATGGCACCCTCAGCGCGCAGAAAGTCGAGCTGGAGGGCGAGGCTTACTTGATCAGCACCTTTCTCGACACCACCGAACGCAAAAACGCCGAACAAGCCCTCAAGGACAGCCAGGAGCGCCTCGACCTCGCCCTGGATTCGGCGCAACTGGGCACCTGGGACTGGCACATTCCCACGGGCATGCTCTACGGCTCGGCCCGTGCCGCCCAACTGCACGGGCTCCCACCGGAACCCTTCCACGAGTCCTTCGATGCATTTTTTGAGGGCATGTCCGATGCCGACCGCGAAGGCATGCGCAATGCCTACCGCAGTTTGCGTGAAGGCCAGGACGGTAACTACCAGTTGACCTACCGCGTACTCACAGAGGACGGCATTCCTCGTTACCTGGAAAGTCGCGCCCGTCTGTATCGCGACGACTCCGGCAAACCGCTGCGCATGGCCGGCACGTTGCTGGATATCACTGACCAGGTGGAGCGCGAACAACGCCTCACCGCGTCCGAAGAGAAATTCGCCAGCCTGTTCCAGGCCAGCCCCGACCCGATCTGCGTCACGTGCCTGGACAGTGGCGCCTTTATTGAAATCAACCCCGCCTTCACCCAGACCTTTGGCTGGACGGTCGCCGAGGTCATCGACAAAAGCGCTGATCAAATCGGCCTGTGGGATGAATCGAGCAAGCGCCTGCAGCGCATCGAACAGGTGATTCGCGAGCAGGCGCTGAGCAATGTGGCGATCGTGGTGCACCACAAGAATGGCCAATGCCTGACCTGCATGATCGCCAGCCGGCTGATCACGGTTGGAACCCAATCGTGTATCGTCACCACCCTGCGCGACATCACCCAGCAACAACGCTCGGAGGCCGCGCTGAAGGCCAGTGAAGAAAAATTCGCCAAGGCCTTCCATTCCAGCCCCGACGCCATTTCGATTACCGAACGTGACACTGGCCGCTATGTCGAAGTCAACGACGGCTTTTGCCGCCTGACCGGGTATCGCGCCGAAGAAGCCATTGGCCTCACGCTGTACCAGATTGGCATCTGGGCCGATGAAAACCAGCGCGCTGCGCTGTTGGCCGAACTGCAGATCAAAGGCCGTATCCATCACCTGGAAATGCTCTGGCACAACAAACGTGGCGAGGTATTGGCCGTAGAAGTCTCGGTAGAACCAATCACCCTGAATGAAACGCCGTGCCTGCTGCTGACCGCGCGGGACGTGAGCCTGCTGAAAAACGCCCAGGCGCAGATTCGTCACCTGGCCTACCACGACCCGCTGACCAACCTGCCCAATCGCGCCTTGCTGATGGATCGCCTGAGCCAGCAGATCGCCCTGCTCAAGCGCCATAACCTGCGCGGCGCGTTGCTGTTCCTCGACCTCGACCACTTCAAACACATCAACGATTCCCTCGGCCACCCGGTGGGCGACACCGTGCTGAAAATCGTCACCGCGCGCCTGGAAGCCAGCGTGCGCATGGAGGACACCGTTGCGCGCCTGGGTGGGGATGAATTTGTGGTATTGCTCAGTGGCCTGGAAGGTACGCGGGCGCAAGTCAGCGCCCAAGTGCAGGAGCTGGCCGACACCTTGCGCGAATTGCTCTCGGAGCCGATGTTCCTCGATGGCCACCGCTTGCAGGTCACGCCCAGTATTGGCGTGGCGCTGATTCCCGACCACGGCTCCACGCCGGCCGACCTGCTCAAACGCGCCGACATTGCCCTGTATCGCGCCAAGGACTCGGGGCGCAACACCATACAAATGTTCCACAACAGCATGCAAAAAACCGCCAGCGAGCGCCTGCGCATGGAGACCGACCTGCGCCTGGCCCTGTCACGCGGCGAATTCAGCGTGCATTACCAGCCGCAAGTGGATGCGCGCGGTAACAAAATCGTCGGCGCCGAGGCGCTGGTGCGCTGGCAGCATCCGCAGTTGGGTGCGCAGTCACCGTCCGAATTCATCAAGGTCCTGGAAGACAGCGGCCTGATCCTGGAAGTCGGCACCTGGATTCTCGATCAAGCCTGCGGCGCGTTTGCACAACTGATTGCCGACGGATTGGTCGACCCACTGAATTTCAGCCTGTGCGTGAACATCAGCCCCCGGCAGTTTCGCCAGAACGACTTCGTGGAGCGGGTGGAGCACAGCCTCAAGCAGTACCAGTTGCCCCACAGCCTGCTCAAACTGGAAATCACCGAAGGCATCGTGATCCAGAACCTCGACGATACCGTGGCCAAGATGCGCCGCCTGAAAAAACTCGGCGTCAGCTTTGCGATGGACGACTTCGGCACCGGCTATTCGTCGCTGACCTACCTCAAGCGCCTGCCGGTCGATGCGCTGAAGATCGACCAGTCCTTTGTACGCGACGCGACCCATGACCCCAACGACGCAGAAATCATCCGCGCCATTGTGGCCATGGCCCGCAGCCTGAACCTGGAGGTGATCGCCGAGGGCGTGGAAACCCCGGAACAACTGGCGTTCCTGCAAAAGCTGGGCTGCCATTTGTTCCAAGGGTATTTGCACAGCCGCCCATTGCCGATCGAGGACTTCAGGCGGTTGTTGATCTGAGGCGCATCCGCCTCATTGCCTGTCTCGGTCAATCCGCGGCCATCAAACGATCAAGCAGCAGCCGGAGCGGGCATGCCCAACAAACGACCGACCTGTTGCAAGTCGGTTTCCCGACGCATCACGGTGAACAGCTCCACCGCCTCGGGATAATTGCGTGTGAGCATCGCCAGCCATTGCTTCAAACGACCCGGCGCCTGCTTTTCGGTCAACTGCGCCACCGATTGGCGCCAGAACTCCTGGAGCATCGGCTGCATTTCGGCCCAGGTCATTTCCACCACCTCTTCACCCGCCTTCGCCGCCACAATCTGCCGCGCCAGGTCGGGACGTGCCACCAGGCCACGGCCGAGCATGATGTCGTCGGCGCCGCTGATTTCGCGGCAACGCTTCCAGTCTTCGACGCTCCAGATATCGCCATTGGCGAACACCGGCACCTTGACCACGTCCTGCACGCGCGGGATCCACTCCCAGTGAGCGGGCGGCTTGTAGCCATCGGCCTTGGTCCGTGCATGCACCACAATATGTGCCGCACCGCCTTCAGCCAGGGCCGTGGCACACACCAGCGCACCGTCCGGGCTGTCGAAGCCCAGGCGCATCTTGGCGGTGACCGGAATATGCGCAGGCACTGCGCGGCGTACATGCTCGACAATCTGGTTAAGCAGCTCCGGCTCCTTGAGCAATACCGCACCGCCACGGGATTTGTTAACGGTCTTGGCCGGGCAACCGAAGTTCAGGTCGATCACCTGCGAACCCAGCTCACAGGCCAACGCCGCGTTTTCCGCCAGGCAGACCGGGTCGGAACCCAGCAACTGCACGCGCAGCGGCACGCCCGCTGCGGTGTGGGCACCGTCCAGCAGTTCCGGGGCGAGCTTGTGGAAATAGGCCGGCGTGAGCAGGCGGTCATTGACGCGAATAAATTCGGTCACGCACCAGTCAATACCGCCCACGCGGGTCAACACGTCCCGCAGGATGTTGTCGACCAACCCCTCCATGGGCGCCAAAGCAATTTGCATGGAAAACACTCAACAAAAATCGTGGCGCAGTTTACTGGGTTTCCCAGCGTAACCGTTAACCCCCTGTCAGGGCGGGACCATAGCCGTCGAGAAATTCAGCCGGCATGCGCTTGGGCTTGCCGCTGGACAGCTCGATGCAGACAAAGGTGGTGTGCGCGCGCAGCAAGGTCGCGCCGTCGCGGGGGCGAACCAGTTGGAAGCGGCGGGTCATTTTCAGGCGCTGGTCCCAGTCGACGATCCAGGTGGCCAGTTGCAGCTCGTCGCCCTCATAGCCCGCCGCCAGGTAGTCGATCTCATGACGCACCACGGCCATCGCGCGGTCCAGGCGGCGGTACTCGGTGAGGTCCAGCCCCAGCCGCTGGGAATGGCGCCAGGCGCAACGCTCCAACCAGGACACGTACACCGCGTTATTGGCGTGCCCCAGGCCGTCGATGTCTTCAGCGGCGACCTGCAGATCAATGATAAACGGCGTTGCCAAATCCCAGCCCATGCCTTGCTCCAGTCGATTAATGTCGGCGGGAGCAGTGTATCAGGCGGTTTGCCGCGCCTGTAAACGGCAGCCGGCCAGGAGCGTCAGTACGCCGTCGATCACCCGCGGGTCGGCCAGCACCTTCTGATGGCCGCCCTGCTCCAGGCGCAGCAGACGGCTGTCGAACCAGGCGTCATGAATGGCTTGCGAAGCTTTGACCGGAACAAAGGTGTCGTCTTCGGCGTGCACGATCAGGCCCGGAAGGTTCATCTGGTAGTGAGCGACGTCCAAGTGCTTGAGCGGCATGCCGAAAGTCAATTCGACTTCGCGGATAAACGCGGCGCGCGCACGGGCCGGCAAGCCCACCATACCGGCAAACCCCCGCAGCACATCGAGGAACCGCGACGGTGCCGCAATGCTGACCAACGCCTCGGTACGCAACCCCAACTGCACCGCCAGCAGCGCACTGGCGCCGCCCATGGAATGCCCCACGACCGCCTGCAGCGGTGGTAACTCCGCGGCGGCTTCGAGCATCGCGCGAGCAAACAGCAGCACATGCGCTTCACGCCCAGGCGAACGGCCATGGGCCGGCCCATCCAGGGCAATCACCGAATAACCGTTATCCACCAGCGCGGTGATCAGACTGGCGAACTGCGTGGGACGCCCTTCCCAGCCGTGCATCAGCAACACGGCGGGCCCTTGCCCCCAGCGCAACGCCGACAGACCAAAACGCAGGGTGATGCGCTCCGATTGCGCCAGCAGCGGTAACTCCCAATCACGCGGCGGCAGGTTGCGAGGCGTCATGAACGTGCGGCGCAACTTACTCGCCACCGTGCGCGGCGCCAAGCGGCCGACGGTGCCATTGAAACCACGAATCCAGGTTAATGCGCCCATCATGCGACTCCCCTTTTTAACGTACCGCCGACTTGGCAGCGCGTAACACGCGGTCCGACAATTCGCCCGGGCCGAGAGCCCGCGCCAAGGCCAGGCCGCCGATCATCAGGGCCATATCCGCCAGAGCTTTGTCGGTGTCCTCCGGGCTGGCGGCCAACTGGGCGGCCATCAACTCCGTATGTTCGTTGAGCGCCAGGCGAAACTCATCCGGCAGGCGGCTCATCTCGCCCACCGTTGCCGGGATCGGGCAGGCCTGGTCCGTCGAGTCGCGGTGTTTGCGCGACAGGTAGAACGCCGCCACCAGGCTTCTGCGTTCCTCGCCGGTGAGGCTTGCGTCCATGTCGTCAATGGAGGCACGACGCCGGGCCAGCAACTGCGTGAAGGCCTCCAGCATCAACGCGTCTTTGCTTTCAAAGTGCGCGTAGAACCCGCCGACCGTGAGCCCGGCTGCACCCATGACTTCACCGACGCTCGGCTCGGCAGGGCCGCGCTGGATCAACGCCGCGCTGGCAGCCTGCAAAATGCGTTCGCGGGTTTGCGCTTTTTTATCGCTCATCGTTGCCTCCGTCTGTCATGGGTTAAATATTATTACCATAATAATATTTTACAAGCCACCCACCTAACCGCTCGTCCGAGCAGCACCGATGAGAACGCATGGAATAAAGCGCCTGCCGCCACCGTTTGCGATGCGGCGAGCCGAGGCCAACTGACTGGAAGCCTTGTGCGCCAATATGTGCGGGTTCGATGGGGAGATTTGGGGTGGGTGTAAAAAACCCAAACGCCAGACAAACAAAAGGGCCATTCAATAATTGAATGACCCTTAAAAATCCCGCAGAGCGGGTAATCGTGGCGTCCCCTAGGGGACTCGAACCCCTGTTACCGCCGTGAAAGGGCGGTGTCCTAGGCCACTAGACGAAGGGGACACAAACCTTCTATACAACGTGATCAGGCTGAGTCTGATCAGCTCAAGGACGGTGTGGCCGGAACCTTGAACGTGTAAATTGGTGGAGCTAAACGGGATCGAACCGTTGACCTCTTGCATGCCATGCAAGCGCTCTCCCAGCTGAGCTATAGCCCCGGATTTTTCGCCTCGCGGCGCAGCAGACCTTGCGAGCTGCTTGTTGAAACTGGCGTCCCCTAGGGGACTCGAACCCCTGTTACCGCCGTGAAAGGGCGGTGTCCTAGGCCACTAGACGAAGGGGACAAAACCTTCTGTACAACCGATCAGCGCTGAGAACTGATCAATTCAAGGCCGGTGTGGCCAGACCTTGAACCTGTAAATTGGTGGAGCTAAACGGGATCGAACCGTTGACCTCTTGCATGCCATGCAAGCGCTCTCCCAGCTGAGCTATAGCCCCTCATCGGTGAGGACGGGGCGAATCTTAATGGCGGTTTGGAAGTGTGTCAAATTTATTTTCAACAATTTCCAAAATTTTTTGCCGGGATAACAATCACTTACCGCCCAAACCCCGGAAAACCGGGGTTTGGCCGTTACAACCGGTTGCTTAGCCGATAGCGCCCAGCAACTTTTCCCACTCTTTGTTTTCTTTCTTCGACACACCACCAAGCAAATCAAGGGCTTGGCGCAGACGGAAACGCGTGAGGTCCGGGCCGAGAATTTCCATCGCATCGAGTACCGATACCGAACTGGCCTGCCCGGTAATAGCGGCAAACATCAGCGGCATGGCATCGCGCAACTTCAGCTCAAGGGACTCGACCACCGCCTGGATCGTCGCAGTAATCGCCTCTTTCTCCCACTGACGCAGGCTTTCGAGCTTCCACAGGATCAACTGCATCAACTGGCGAACCTGGTCACCCGAGAGCTTCTTGGATTCAAACAGCTTGGGATCCGGGTTCACGCCACCAGCAAAGAAGAAACTGGCCAACGGTGCGACCTGGCTGAACGTCTCCACCCTGCCCTGCACCAGCGGTGCGATCTTCATCATGTACTCGGGGTTCAACGCCCACTGCTGCACGCGGCTGGCGAACTCTTCCACCGACAGGTCACGCAGCCACTGGCCATTGAGCCACGACAGCTTCTCGATATCGAAAATCGGCCCGCCCAAAGAGACACGGGACAGGTCGAAGTTATCGACCATTTCCTGCAGCGAGAACTTCTCGCGCTCGTCCGGCATCGACCAGCCCATGCGGCCCAGGTAGTTGAGCATCGCCTCAGGCATGAAGCCCATGCGCTCGTAGAACGTCACCGACGTCGGGTTCTTGCGCTTGGAGAGCTTGCTCTTGTCCGGGTTACGCAGCAGCGGCATGTAGCACAACTGCGGTTGTTCCCAGCCAAAGTACTCGTACAGCAGAATCAGTTTGGGCGCCGACGGCAGCCATTCTTCGCCGCGCAGCACGTGGGTGATGCCCATCAGGTGGTCGTCGACCACGTTGGCCAGGAAGTACGTCGGCAGGCCGTCGGTCTTCATCAGCACCTGCATGTCCATGCGGTCCCACGGGATCTCGACGTCACCGCGCAGCATGTCCGGCACCACGCACACGCCTTCGCTCGGCACTTTCATGCGGATAACGTGAGGCTCGCCGGCAGCCAGGCGCTGGGCCACTTCTTCTTTCGAGAGCAGCAGCGCGCGGCCGTCGTAGCGTGGGGTTTCGCCACGCGCCTGTTGCTCGGCGCGCATCTGGTCCAGCTCTTCGGCGGTGCAGAAGCACGGGAAGGCATGGCCCATGTCGACCAATTGCTGGGTGTACTGCTTGTAGATCTCGCTGCGCTCGCTCTGGCGATACGGGCCGTGCGGGCCACCGACGTCCGGGCCTTCCGCCCAGGTAATGCCCAGCCAGCGCAGTGCATCAAAAATCTGCTGCTCCGACTCACGGGTCGAACGCAGTTGATCGGTGTCTTCGATCCGCAGGATGAATTCACCGCCGTGCTGCTTGGCAAAGCAGTAGTTGAACAGGGCGATGTAAGCAGTGCCGACGTGGGGATCCCCAGTAGGCGATGGCGCAATGCGCGTGCGGACGGTGGTCATGGCAGGTCTCGAATGGGCGATAAAACTGAAAATTCAAACAAGGGGCGAATGGTAACAGCCTGGGGTGCTTGGGCTCCAGCGTGGGTGATTCTGGTGGACCGCGGTGCCGCCCTTCGCGAGCAAGCCCACTCCCACATTCGACCGCATTCTCATGCTGGCAATCGGTCAACCGTGGGAGTGGGCTTGCTCGCGAAGAGGCCATCACCGCCGCTGCCAATCAAACAGCCAACAACCGCTCCCGCAACTTGCCGATCTCGTCCCGTGTCTGCGCAGCGGCTTCGAACTCAAGATCCCGCGCCAGCTGGTACATCTTCTCTTCCAACTGCCGGATACGCTTGGTGATCTCACTCGGCGAGCGCAATTCGTTCTCGTACTTGGCGCTCTCTTCCGCCGCCTTGGCCATGCCCTTGCGCTTCTTGCTGCGCGAGCCGGGCACAGTGGCGCCTTCCATGATGTCGGCAACGTCCTTGAACACGCCCTTGGGCGTAATGCCATTCTCCAGGTTGAAGGCAATCTGCTTGTCACGGCGGCGCTCGGTCTCGCCAATTGCCCGCTCCATGGAGCCGGTGATGCGATCCGCGTAGAGAATCGCCCGGCCATTGAGGTTACGCGCCGCACGCCCGATGGTCTGGATCAGCGAGCGCTCGGAACGCAGGAAGCCTTCCTTGTCGGCATCGAGGATCGCCACCAGCGACACCTCCGGCATGTCCAGTCCTTCGCGCAACAGGTTGATCCCCACCAGCACATCAAAAGTGCCCAGGCGCAGGTCGCGGATAATCTCGACGCGCTCCACGGTGTCGATGTCGGAGTGCAAATAGCGCACGCGCACGCCGTGGTCGGCCAGGTAGTCAGTCAAGTCTTCGGACATGCGCTTGGTCAGCGTGGTGACCAACACCCGCTCTTCCAGGGCCACGCGCTTGGTGATTTCCGAGAGCAGGTCATCGACCTGAGTCAGCGCCGGGCGGATCTCGATTTGCGGGTCCACCAGGCCGGTCGGGCGCACCAGTTGCTCAATCACGCGCCCCGCATGCTCCGCTTCGTAGTTACCCGGGGTGGCCGAAACAAAGATCGTCTGCGGGCTGATGCTTTCAAACTCGTCGAAGCGCATCGGCCGGTTATCCAGCGCCGAAGGCAGGCGGAAGCCATATTCCACCAGGGTTTCTTTACGCGACCGGTCACCTTTGTACATCGCGCCCACCTGCGGCACGCTGACGTGGGACTCGTCGATCACCAGCAAGGCGTCGTCCGGCAGGTAATCAAACAGGGTCGGCGGCGCCTGCCCGGAGTCGCGCCCCGAGAGGTAGCGCGAGTAGTTTTCGATGCCGTTGCAGTAACCCAGCTCCAGGATCATCTCCAGGTCGAAGCGAGTACGCTGCTCCAGGCGCTGGGCTTCCACCAGTTTGTTGTTGGCACGCAGGTATTCCAGGCGCTCGGCCAACTCGACCTTGATGCCCTCGATGGCGCCCATCAGGGTTTCACGCGGGGTCACGTAGTGGCTTTTCGGGTAGAAGGTGAAGCGCGGCAGCTTGCGGATCACCTCGCCGGTCAGCGGGTCGAAGGCCGACAGGCTCTCGACTTCATCGTCGAACAGCTCGATGCGGATCGCTTCCAGGTCGGATTCGGCCGGGTAGATGTCGATCACATCGCCGCGTACGCGGAAGGTGGCGCGGGCAAAGTCCATGTCGTTGCGGGTGTATTGCAAGCTCGTCAGGCGCCGCAGCAGCTCGCGCTGGTCGAGTTTGTCGCCACGGTCGACGTGCAACACCATCTTCAAATAGGTTTCCGGGCTGCCCAGGCCGTAGATGCACGACACCGTGGTGACGATGATCGCGTCCTTGCGCTCCAGCAGCGCCTTGGTCGCCGACAGCCGCATCTGCTCGATGTGGTCGTTGATCGACGCATCCTTCTCGATAAAGGTATCGGAGGACGGCACATACGCTTCGGGCTGGTAGTAGTCGTAATAGGAAACGAAGTATTCCACTGCGTTGTTCGGGAAAAACGCCTTGAACTCGCCGTAGAGCTGCGCGGCCAGGGTCTTGTTCGGCGCCAGCACCAAGGTCGGCCGATTGGTCTGCGCAATCACGTTGGCGATGCTGAAGGTCTTGCCTGAACCGGTCACCCCGAGCAGCGTCTGGTGCGCCAGGCCGGCTTCGATGCCTTCAACCATCAGGCGAATGGCTTCGGGTTGGTCGCCGGCGGGTTCAAAACGGGTGACGAGCTGGAAATCCGACATAACGTACCTCGTGAAGTCACCCCAGACTCAATACCGCCAGGGACGAAATAGCTCAGCAACCCGCGAATAGTTATCGCAGGCTGCAGGAAAAAACCATGATAGCTGTAGAAGTGGTGACGAATGTGACGGGTTTCAAGGCAATCGTCCTACCTGCCGTGGTTGACCAATGTTGCAATAAGACTAACGGTCGGCAAATAAACCGAAAAACTTGGCCGAAAAGCCATTTCGGCTGTCGCCCTCAGCCTGGATGGCCTCTATACTAGCTCCCCGTTTGTGCACCGCTCTAGTGCATTCGGCTGGAGCGCGACACGTCCCTCCATTCCCCCATAGAGCTGCCGCAAAAATGAGCCTGTTCTCCGCTGTCGAAATGGCACCACGCGATCCAATCCTGGGCCTCAACGAAGCATTCAACGCCGACACCCGAACCACCAAGGTCAACCTTGGCGTGGGCGTTTACTGCAACGAGGAGGGGAAGATTCCACTCTTGCGTGCCGTTGCCGAAGCGGAAGCCATTCGCGTGGCGCAACACGCCGCCCGTGGCTACTTGCCAATCGACGGCATCGTGGCGTACGACCAGGCCGTGCAAACGCTGCTGTTCGGCGCTGACTCGCCGCTGCTGAGCGCCGGCCGTGTCATCACCGCACAAGCGGTCGGCGGCACCGGCGCGCTGAAAATCGGCGCCGACTTCCTCAAGCAACTGCTGCCCAACGCCGTCGTCGCCATCAGCGACCCGAGCTGGGAAAACCACCAGGCGCTGTTCGAAAAAGCCGGCTTCCCGGTGCAAACCTATCGCTACTACGACGCCGCCACCCACGACGTGAACCGTGCCGGTCTGCTCGAAGACCTCAACGCCCTGCCGCCACAGTCCATCGTGGTGCTGCACGCGTGCTGCCACAACCCGACCGGCGTCGACCTGAGCCCGGCCGACTGGCAAAACGTGCTGGACGTGGTCAAGGCCAAGAACCTGGTGCCGTTCCTCGACATGGCCTACCAGGGCTTCGGCGACGGCATCCACGAAGACGCCGCAGCGGTGCGCCTGTTCGCTGAATCGGGCCTGACCTTCTTTGTGTCCAGCTCGTTCTCCAAGTCGTTCTCGCTGTACGGCGAACGTGTGGGCGCGCTGTCGATCGTCAGCGAATCCAAGGAAGAAAGCGCGCGCATCCTGTCCCAGGTCAAGCGTGTGATCCGCACCAACTACTCCAACCCGCCAACCCACGGCGCGGCCATCGTAGCGGCAGTGCTGAACAACCCTGAGCTGCGCGCCCAGTGGGAAGCCGAACTGGCTGAAATGCGCCTGCGCATCCGTGGCATGCGCGAGCAGATGGTCGCCGAACTGGCCAAAGCAGCGCCAGGCCACGACTTCAGCTTCGTCGGCCGCCAGCGCGGGATGTTCTCCTACTCCGGCCTGACGGTTGAGCAAGTCACCCGTTTGCGCACCGAGTTTGGTATCTATGCACTGGACACTGGCCGCATCTGTGTGGCGGCGCTGAACCAGTCGAACATTGGCGCGGTAACAAAGGCAATTGTTCAGGTTCTATAAACCTGACGGTGCTGAACGAAGGGAAGCCGCGGCTTCCCTTTTTTAATGCCTGTCGCAAAACACCCCGCTCCCCTAGACTGAACCTCGACTGCCCCTTTGCTGTGAGAGCCCTATGAGAAACGACGACCTGGACCTGCGCGCCGACCGCGACGAACTGGATGATTTCACCCCGCGCGCGCCACAAGCCAAGCGCCAGAAAAGCCTGGTGCTGCAAGTCGCCCTCGGCGTGTTCCTCGGCGGCCTGGCCTTGTGGCTGGTGCAACTGGGCGCGACGGCGATCATGGCCAAATTGGCGATGGGCACCTTCCAGTTCGGCGGCTGACAGCGATCCCCTGTGGGAGCCGGCTTGCCTGCGATTACGCCAGGCCTGCCGATACCTCTATCGCTGCTACGCCGTTATCGCAGGCAAGCCAGCGCCCACACTGGCGCTACTTGGCTTGCAGAGCGCGCGCTTCCAACAACTTCACAAAGCTGTTCAAACTCTGCGACACCGTGCCCCGCCGCCAGATCAGCCAGGTGTGCAGAATGCGGAACGCGTCGCTCAACGGCCACACACTCACCGCCGTAAACCCCGGCATGCTCTCCAACATGCTGCGCGGCATCAGCGCCAGGCCGGCGCCGGCGCTGACGCAGGCGAGCATCCCGTGGTAGGACTCCATCTCGAAAATCTTGCCCGGCACCGCACCATCCTGTGAGAACCACCGTTCGAAGTGATGGCGATACGAGCAGTTCGCGCGAAAGGTGTAGATGCTCTCCCCCGCCACATCCTGCCCGCGGGTGATCGGCGCGTGATGCAGCGGCGCAATCACCACCATCTCCTCTTCAAACACCGCCACGCCCTCCAGCGTGGCATGCAGCACCGGGCCGTCGACAAATGCCGCCGCCAGGCGCCCCGACAACACGCCTTCGATCATCGTGCCCGACGGCCCGGTGCTCAGGTCCAACTCGACCTTGGCGTACTTCTGGTTATACGCCGCGAGCAACGCCGGGATACGCACGGCGGCGGTGCTCTCCAGCGAGCCGAGGGCAAACGCGCCCTGGGGCTCCTCACCCGCCACCGTCGCGCGGGCTTCTTGCACCAGGTCGAGAATACGCCGCGCATAGCCGAGGAAATTCCACCCGGCCGGTGACAGACGCAGGCGGCTTTTCTCGCGGATAAACAATTCCACGCCCAAGTCTTGTTCCAGTTGCTTGATACGCGTGGTCAGGTTCGACGGCACGCGATGAATCAACTGCGCGGCGGCGCTGATGCTGCCTTGCTCGGCAACCGCCTTGAAGATTTCCAGCTGCACCAGATCCAAGTCATTCTCCAATCGTGAACGTATTGCTTAATATTATTCAGTTTCCAGAAAACATGCAGCCCCGTAGGCTAAACCCATTCCACTCATTCAGCCGGACGGTGCCATGAACGCGATGACTCAACAGACCCACGCCTTGTCGATCAACCCCGCCAACGGCGAAACGGTCGGCAGCTACCCTTACGAAACCCAGGCGCAACTGGACGCCGCGCTCAACCGCGCCACCGACGCCTTCCGCACCTGGCGCCGCCAGCCGGTCAGCCAGCGCGCCGAGCGGCTGCTGGCCCTGGCCAGTGCGCTGCGTGACCAAGCCGAAGACATGGCGCAGATGATCACCCTGGAAATGGGCAAACCCATCGCCCAGGCTCGCGCCGAAATCGAAAAATGCGCACACCTCAGCGAATGGTATGCCGCCCACGGCCCGGCCATGCTCGCGCCGGAGCCAACGCAGGTGGACAACGGCAGTGCCCAGATCGAATACCGCCCGCTGGGCCCGATCCTCGCGGTGATGCCGTGGAACTTCCCGGTCTGGCAAGTGCTGCGCGGCGCCGTGCCGACGATGCTCGCCGGCAACACCTACGTGCTCAAACATGCGCCGAATGTCATGGGCAGCGCCTACCTGATGAAAGCGGCGTTCCAGAAAGCCGGGTTCGCTGAAGGCCTGTTCGAAGTGATCAACGTGACCCAGGACGGCGTCTCCACCGCCATCGCCGACCCACGCATCGCCGCCGTCACGTTAACCGGCAGCGTCCGCGCCGGCATGGCCATCGGCTCCCAGGCCGGTGCCGCGCTGAAAAAATGCGTGCTCGAACTGGGCGGCTCCGACCCGTTTATCGTGCTCAACGACGCCGACCTCGATGCCGCCGTCCAGGCCGCCGTGATCGGGCGTTTCCAGAACAGCGGCCAGGTCTGCGCCGCCGCCAAGCGCCTGATCATCGAAGACGGCGTGGTAGAAGCCTTCACCGCTAAATTCCTCGAAGCCAGCCGCGCCCTGGTCATGGGCGACCCCACATTGACAAGCACCTACGTCGGCCCGATGGCGCGCTTCGACCTGCGCGACGAGTTGCACGGCCAGGTCCAGGCCACCCTGGACGAAGGCGCGACCCTGCTGCTGGGCGGCCACAAAGTACCCGGCGCCGGCAACTACTATGCGCCCACCGTACTGGCCAACGTCACCGACCAGATGACCTCGTTCAAACAGGAACTGTTTGGCCCCGTGGCCTCGATCATCAACGCCCGCGATGCCGACCACGCCGTGGCCCTGGCCAACGACAGCGAGTTTGGCCTGACGGCGAGCGTCTTCACCACCGACTCGGCCAAGGCACGCGACATCGCCAACCAACTGGAAACCGGCGGGATCTTCGTCAACGCCTTCAGCGTCTCGGACCCTCGGGTCGCGTTCGGCGGCATCAAGAAAAGCGGGTTTGGCCGGGAGTTGTCGCACTTTGGCGTGCGCGAATTCTGCAACGCGCAGACGGTGTGGCTGGATCGCAAGTAAGCCCCTGAGGCTGGCCGTGATAGTTGGCGCAAGCCAACTACCGGTGGCGAGCGGGCGTGCCCTGCTCGCCAGCAACTTACGGCCCTTGCCCTGGCGTTTGGCGCTGGCCTTGCCACCACACGCCCGGCGGCCCCGCTGATCGACGGGTATGGGGTACGCAGATCAGGCTCCCCCTGCCGGTCACGATCGACTACCATACCGCGCCGGTTCCCAAAGGGGACTAATAGGGAATTCGACGCGCAGCCCATCGCGCCAATCGAAACTGCCCCCGCAACTGTAGGTGCCGAGCCTGCTCCACATCGCCACTGGGCATTGCCCGGGAAGGCCGGAGCGAGGCGATGACGCATCAGTCAGGAGACCTGCCGGCCCAGTAACTCACTAACCGGCGGGGTGTCCGGGAAGGACGTCCTCGCCTGCCTGAACCGCAGCCTTCGAGGGGGTGTTTCCGAACCGTACCGCTCCAGTTCCACGTACGGTCCATACGGAGATTGCCCCATGCTGCCTCGCATTACCGCCCTGCTCACCGGCCTGGGCTTCTGCGCCCTGGCCCACGCGGCCCCCACACATTACCCGCTGACGGTACAGAACTGCGGCAGCACGCTGACCTTCGCGCAAGCCCCCGCACGCAGCGTAACCATCGGCCAGGCGGCCACTGAAATGCTCTATGCCCTGGGCGTGGCGAACACGGTGGTCGGCACCTCGCTGTGGTTCAACAGCGTACTGCCGACGTTCAAGGCGCAGAACGACACCATCGAGCGCCTGGCCGATAACGAGCCAAGCTTCGAAGCGGTGATCGCCAAGCGCCCGCAACTGGTGGCCGCCGAGCTGGAATGGGTGGTCGGCCCACAGGGCGTGGTTGGCACCCGCGAGCAATTCCACGAGCTGAAGATTCCCACCTACCTGCTGCCCTCCGACTGCGAAGGCAAGGACAACCTGGTGGGTGCCGACGGCACGCGGCTGGAGCCGTTTCGCATCGACACAATTTATAAAAGCATCCGTCAACTGGCCGAGATCTTCGATGTACAGGATCGCGGCCAGCAACTGAACGACGAACTCAAGGCGCGCCTGGCCAACGCTGTCGCCACCGCGCAGAGCAAAGGCCTCAAGCAGGCCAGCGCACTGGTCTGGTTCTCCAGCGCCGAGATGGCCAGCGACCCGTACGTCGCCGGCCACAAAGGTGTGCCCGAATTCATCCTGGAAACCCTGGGCCTGCACAACGTTGTGCAGTCCGATGAAGAGTGGCCCGCCGTCGGCTGGGAAACCCTCGCCAAGGCCAACCCGACCTTCCTGGTGATCGCCCGCATGGACCGCCGCCGCTACCCGGCCGACGACCATGAAAAGAAACTCGCCTTCCTGCGCAGCGACCCGGTGACCCGCAATATGGACGCGGTCAAACACAACCGCATCATCATCCTCGACGCCCTGGCCTTGCAGGCCAGCATCCGCACGTTCGATGGCCTGGAACAACTGGCCCACGCCATCGACGGCTACGACCTGCGCAAATGATACGTAGCCTGCTCGCCCTCGCCCTGTTACTGCTCGCCGTGCTTGCCGGCGTGGCCATCGGCGAAACCGCCATTTCCCCACAGGTCGTGCTCCAGGTGCTCGCCAACAAACTGTGGGCGGCGGGTTACGTACTGGACCCGATCGACGAAGGGGTGGTGTGGAACTACCGCCTGACCCGCGCCCTGGTGGCGGCGGCGTGCGGGGCCGGGCTGGCCACGTGCGGGGTGATTTTGCAGTCGTTGTTGCGTAACCCGTTGGCTGACCCGTACCTGCTGGGCATCAGCGCCGGCGCATCGACCGGCGCGGTGCTGGTTGCCCTGATCGGCGTGGGCGGCGGGCTGGTTTCGTTGTCGGCGGGCGCATTTGTCGGGGCCATGGCGGCCTTTGCACTGGTGACCTTGCTGGCGCGCGCCAGCGGCTCGTCCACCGGCACCGGGCAGATCATCCTCGCTGGCATCGCCGGCTCGCAGCTGTTCAATGCCCTTACCGCGTTCCTGATCACCAAATCGGCGAGTTCCGAGCAGGCCCGCGGCATCCTGTTCTGGCTGCTGGGTAACCTCAGCGGCGTGCGCTGGCCGTCGGTGTGGCTGGTGGTGCCGGTGGCGGTCGCAGGCCTGGCGGTGTGCCTGTGGCACCGCCGCGCGCTGGATGCGTTTACCTTTGGCACGGACTCCGCCGCGTCCCTGGGCATCCCGGTGCGGCGCGTGCAGTTTGTGCTGGTGGGCTGCGCCGCGCTGGTCACGGCGGTGATGGTGTCGATTGTCGGCTCGATCGGCTTTGTCGGGCTGGTGATTCCCCACGCCGTGCGCCTGCTGGTCGGCACCGGGCATTCGCGGTTGCTGCCGGTTAGTGCCTTGGGCGGCGCGCTGTTTTTGATTGCGGCGGATGTGCTGTCGCGCACGCTGATCAAGGGTCAGGTGATTCCGGTTGGCGTGGTGACGGCGTTGGTCGGCGCTCCGGTGTTTGCGCTGATTCTGATCGGCCGGAGAAATGCGCGATGAGCGTGCTCAGTTGCACCGGGCTGGGCTTCAAGGTGCGCGAGGCCGAGTTACTGCGCGATATTCACCTTGAGGTTCAGCTGGGCGAAACCTTAGGCATCGTCGGCCCCAACGGCTCCGGCAAATCCACCCTGCTCAAACTGCTCGCCGGTTTGCGGGTGCCCGCCAGCGGCGAAGTGCGCTTGAGCGGCCAACGCTTGCGCGACCTGTCGCGCCGCGCCATCGCCCAGCAATTGGCCGTGGTGGAGCAACAAGCCGACACCGACGACGCGATCCGCGTGTTCGATGCCGTGGCGCTGGGCCGCACACCGTGGCTGTCGGCATTGAGCCCGTGGTCCGCAGACGACCACACCATCGTCAACCAGGCCTTGCATGACGTCGACGCCACCCACCTGAGCACGCGCGCCTGGCGCAGCCTTTCCGGTGGTGAGCGCCAACGCGTGCACATCGCCCGCGCCCTGGCGCAACGGCCGCAGATTTTATTGCTGGACGAGCCGACCAATCACCTGGATATCCAGCATCAGTTGGCGATTTTAAAAGGCGTGCAGGCGCTGCCGGTGACCACCTTGATTGCGCTGCACGACCTGAATCAGGCGCTGACCTGCGATCGTTTGGCAGTGCTGGATCGCGGGCAGTTGGTGGCGCTGGGCAAACCGCTGGAGGTGCTCACGCCGCAGCGCTTGCAGGACACGTTTGGCGTACAGGCGCATTACCTGACTGACCCGTTTGATGGCGCGCAGATTCTACGGCTGCGCTCACACTGACAGGTGAGTCAGCTTGAAAAGGTGCTGGGGTTACAGGTGCCGCTGCATATGCGTCGTGCGCCACACCGGGTCCGCCTCGACGTCCACCACCTCAAACCCCTGGCGCGCCCAGAAATCAATCGCCCCCGGTAGAAACGGATGGGTGTGCAGGTAAACCACCGCCACCCGATCCGCCCGCGCCTGCGCTTCCAGGGCACGATACAACTGACCGGCCAAGCCAAAACGGCGAAAGGCTGGCAGTACGAACAGGCGCACCACTTCCACTGTTTTAAGGCCTTGATAATTCAGCTGGGGGAAACGGCCGTCGTAGGGCAAGTAGCCGATGGCGGCGACGATTCGGCCCTCGGCGCGAGCGATCAGGAACTGGCCGTCGCCGTGAAGGTAGACCGCCTCGAACCGCGCCAGGTCGTCCGGCATGCCGCTGGCGCTGAGCGTGGGAAACAGCTCGGCGCGGGCCTGCAGGACGAAGGCCCGTACTGCTGGAACGTCGGCGCCGGTGACGAACTGAAGGATGGGAGTCTGGTTCATGTGACCTTGATCTGGCGGATCCCGACCACCCGTGCCTGGTCCAGAATCTCCTCGGGGCCCGCGTCTGCAGGGGGCATGATCAACCCGTTTTCGGCATCGCCAAAATGCAACGCCAGCAAGTGCATCGCCGCTTCATGCAGGGGCAACTCGGACTGCTTCAGTTCAAACACATGGGTGCGGGGCTCGTCGTTGAACAGGTAGTTCAGGGTGTATTCGCGCATGGTGGGGTCCTGTGAGGGCAGAGGAGTGACTGCTTATCCTGACCAAGCGATCAGCTTTTAAGTTCCTACTGCTGCCAATCGCTGGGTTATCCAAGCCTGGGTGTGCATCAGCACATGGCCCGCCATCGCCACCGGAAAATGAATAAACCCATGGGCAGAATCCGCTAACAGGTGCGCTTCAACCGGCGTCTGCGCGCCCCACCGCTCGGCGATCAACAGCGTGTCATCCTTGAGCGGGTCCAATTCCCCGACGAACATCAACGCCGGCGGCAACCCGCTAAAATCGCCATACAACGGTGACAACGGTGGCTGTCGGCGCTCTTCATCAGTCAGCCCCGGCGTGAGCATGCGCAACGCCTCGACCATACCCGGACCGTCCAGCAACAACGTGTCCGGCCCGGCTGCGTGCACGCTCGGCGTGCCGCTCAAGTCATACACGCCGTAATACAACACCGCCCCGCTCACGCGCTTGAGCAGGTCCGGCCATGGTTTGAGCGCCAGCAATGTCGCCACTGCCAGGTGCCCACCGGCGGATTCACCCACCACAAACACCGGCACGTCGGCAAACTCCGGGCAGTCGCCCAACAGCCAGCGCGCGGCCGCCAGGCAGTCCTCCATCAGCCCTTCGACCGGCGTGTCGACCGCCAGCCGATAGTCCACCGACACCACCGCCACGTCACAGGCGCGCACCATGCCCAGGTTCAGGTCATCGTCCATCTGTGCGTTGCCGATGACCCAGCCGCCACCGTGGATATCCAGCACCACGCCCTTGGCCTTGCCCGCCGGGCGCAAGATGCGCACGGGTACGCCATTCACCTGCCGGGTCTCGGCGGCAGGCGCGGTCTTGAGCGATTGACCGACGCGCAGCAGCGCCTGAATCACACGTGGCGTGACGCGGTTGCGGATTTTAAAGCGCGGCAGCCAAGCGAGCTTCTTGTTGAAGCGCCGCATCTCGGCCAGCTCGGGCTCGCTGGCAGGCCAACGTTGGCAGGCCATCAGCGGTTATTGCGCAAAATCGAGAAATTCAGCGCCGCCGCCACACACAGCCACGCCAGATAAGGCAACAGGATCAACCCGGTGATCACGTCCAGGCGCATGGCCAGCACCAGCATCGCGGCGACCGTGAGCCACAGCAGCACAATAATCACCATGCCCGCGAAGAGCCGGTGTGCCCCAAAGAACACCGGTGTCCACAGCGTGTTCAGGGCGATTTGCGCGGCCCATAAGGCCAGGACTTCCTGGCTGCCGGGGAGCAGCGTCAGGCGGTAACCCGCCCAGGCCAGCAGCACGTAAATCAGGCTCCAGGCCACTGGGAACAGCCAGTTCGGCGGCGTGAAGCTGGGTTTGACCAGCGCGTCGTACCACGCGCCCGGTTTGAAAATAATGCCAGTGCTGGCGGCGGCGGCGCAGGCCAGCAGGAAGATAAAGAAGGTCATCGTCTGTCCTTAGCTGAAGTCAGCTGTGTGTGATGGGCGGGCGTTTTTCCCTGCCCTTTTCAATGACTCAAACGCGCCCGCATAAATTCCATCCGACGTGGCAATTGGCGCACAGCGGCGCCTCTTCTTCACGTCATCAAAATCCGCTAGGGTGCCTGCCTACCTTAGCCTGTTTTGACCTTATCGAGACCGCCCGCCTTGGCCACCTCACCCACTGATCACCGTGCCAGCCCCTGGTCGGTCTTCCTGATCTTCCTGCGCCTGGGGCTCACCTCGTTCGGCGGCCCGGTGGCGCACCTGGGTTACTTTCGCGACGAGTTCGTCACCCGCCGACGCTGGCTGAGTGAGCGCAGCTACGCCGACCTGGTGGCGCTGTGCCAATTCCTCCCCGGCCCAGCCAGCAGCCAGGTGGGCATTGCCCTTGGGCTATCGCGGGCGGGCTACGGCGGCGCGCTGGCGGCGTGGCTCGGGTTTACCTTGCCGTCGGCCCTGCTGCTGATTCTGTTCGCGCTGGGCCTTGCGCAACACAGCGGCGTCATCGCGCCCGGCGTGCTGCATGGCCTAAAAGTGGTGGCCGTGGCCGTGGTTGCCCAGGCCGTGTGGGGCATGGCGCGCAACCTGTGCACCGATGCACCGCGCATCAGCCTGATGCTGATCGCCGCCTGCGTGGCCCTGCTGCAAACCTCGGCCTGGGGCCAGGTCGGCGTGATCGGCGCCGCCGCGGTGGCGGGCCTGATGTGGCTAAACACCCCGCCGTCCGCCGCGCATGATGCACTGCCTATCACGCTAAGCCGCCGCGTGGGGGCGATGTGGTTGGCGTTGTTCGTGCTGTTGCTGGCCGGCTTGCCGCTACTGGCCGAGCTGGCGCCCAGCCAAGGCCTGGCGCTGATCGACGCGTTCTACCGCACCGGTTCATTGGTGTTTGGCGGCGGCCACGTGGTGCTGCCGCTGTTGCAAGCCAAGGTCGTGCCGACTCACTGGGTGAGCAACGATGTATTCCTCGCCGGCTACGGCGCCGCCCAAGCCATGCCCGGCCCGTTGTTCACCTTCGCGGCGTTCCTCGGCGCGTCCATGCAGCCGGCCCCGACGGGCTGGCTCGGCGGCCTACTGTGCCTGCTGGCGATCTTCGCGCCGTCGTTTTTACTGGTGATGGGCGCACTGCCCTTCTGGCAAACCCTGCGCCGCTGCGCCCGCACCCAGGCCGCGTTGGCGGGCGTCAACGCGGCGGTGGTCGGCCTGTTGCTGGCCGCGCTGTACCAACCGGTATGGACCAGCGCGATCTTCAGCGCGCGGGATTTCGGCCTGGCCCTGCTCGCACTGGTGGCGTTGATGGTGTGGAAGTTGCCGCCGTGGCTGGTGGTGATCGGCAGTGGCGGCGTGGGGTGGCTATTGAGCGTTACGCTGGGCTAGGCCCCGGCGCGACGATTTTGAGCCACGGCCAGCGCGCCTGATAACTGCGTGCCTTCTGTTCAAACAACTCGGGCTCGGGGTGCCGGGGATTGATCCGCAACACACCCTGCTCCACATCCGCCAAACCATGGGGCGCGTACACCTCGCCCGTGGCAATCTCCAGCCCGATGCACGTGCCTGCCACCAGGTAGCGATCAACGCCTTGCTTGGCTGTGTGCAACTGCGGATACGGCCGGCCAAAGCGCTCGCCATACCAGAGATGAACCCGCGCCTGGTTCTTGACCTCGACGTTGACGCCCAAATCCTCAAACAGCCGCTCGGCCGCGCCAATGACCCGGTCCTCTGCTTCGTAGGACAGGTCCGTATCGAAGTAAAAAACGTCGTAGTCCTTCACGTCTTGAGCGACCGGACGGTTGGATTGATGGTTCCACACCGCCTGGAACAGGCAGCCCGCGGTCAGCATGCACTGATCCACGCCGAGGGCCGGCAGGCGCGCGGTGATTTCGGCGTTGATGGGGTTGGCCATGGCGATTTCGAGCAGGGTTTTGACGGTCAATGTCATGTTGAATCCTTGAGAAACGGGCCGGTTGCAGCGGCCGACTTTACAACAGCGCGGAGTCTGAATGATGAATCGCAGCGTAGGCAAATGCTCTGGCGTGCGCAACGATACGTCGCCGCCTTGCTCCATTGCCTACGCTTACGTCAGAATCCGCCGGCTTGTGCGCTGGGGTGGCCGTCTCTAAGGTGGCTCGGTCGCTGAATTGTTCAGTGATCGGGTTTAGTAGCCTGAGCTGGGTATCTGTAAGTGCGCGAGCTTCATCAATCAGACATTGCGTCTGTACTTGATGGTGGCTGTGCGTAGGGCGCCCTCGGGCGCGCCGGCTTTAGATATCCACCGGTCTACTAACCTGCGCACAGCTGCCACCCATTCGTTTAGTAGCGGACAGGTGGCGGCCTAATCCAGGATATCTTTATGGTTAACGTCAAACCGGATTCAACCGCCCTCTTCAGCGTCGTTCCCGACGCCAGCACCGAAACCCTGATCACCAACAGCTACGAAACCTTCGCCTCCGTCAGCACGCTGTTGCTCGACCTGTCCGAAGACCTGTGCGGCAAACACCGCGACATCGCACTGGCCATCCACCAACTGAGCGAACTGGGCGTGCTGCTCACGGCCAAATTGCTCGACCGCGAAGCGCCCTGCCCTGGCTGAGTGGGCGCCCCTCAAGCAGCGCCGCCGAGGGCGCTGCCTTCAATTAGCGCCCGGGTAGTGATCCACGTACTGAATAGTGAAGTCGGGGTAGTGATCGACAATCTGGATTTTGTAGTCCGGGTAGTGATCGACGGTTTTCCATTTGCCCGCTGAGTCCGGGTAATGATCGACCTTCTGCACCTTGAGGTCGGGGTAGTGATCGACAACCTGAACCTTGTAGTCCGGGTAGCTATCGACGAACTGGATATTGCCGTAAATCTTCGACACATCAACACTCGTACCCGCCGACGCGCAGAAGGTACAGGTCAGCAACACTGACGCCAGAGCAACTTTAAACATGACAGCCTCATCCTGAGAAATCAGAGGCGCCAGTCTAACGACCCGCGCGCAAAAAATCGCACAGAGAAACACGCTGCCCAGCGAATGATCAGCCCTTCAACTCACCCGCCCGATTACTCGCCGCATCGTCATAAGCCACATACAGCGACTCGGCGATTTGGCTTTTGATGGCTTTGGCGGCTTCCAGACCCAACACAAACCCTTCAGCCTTGCCGCCAGCGCGGTTGAGCTCTTCGTGGGTAGAGGCGCCGGTGATAGCGTCGAGCAGCTTGGCGGCGTGAGGGCCTACGCCTTTGGGGAGGGAGATTTGGTCGATGGACATGGCGATACCTTCAGGAAAAGTGGTCGGTAGCGCGTGGAACCACTGCCGGGGGTGGCATGGTAGACCGGTTGGCACAGAAAGGGGGGCTTTCGGTCAAAAGCAGACGGTCGTGACCTGTTGCCTCTAACGCTTGGCAGAGCTCGACCAATCGCTGCAGATGATCAGCGCTGGCGTTCAAACCAATAGCAAACATTGGGGTCAGCCCCCCCCCTTATTCGAACTTAGCCAAACACCTTTCTGCCAACCGGCTTTTTCAAGCATGGGTGTGACAGTGCAAGCATCACTAAAGACGTAAGCCGAGCGTAGGTTTTGGTCACCTTAAGGCTTATGTACTGGCCAGGCATCAGAAGCGCTCATCGAATATTGCGGGCAAGGTAAGCTCCTTGACGAAGCTTGCTGAAGACAGGCTCAAGGCCATGCGTACTACCTGTACGACGTCATGCACAGGAATTGAGTTGCCTTCACCGCGCTGCTCGGCAAGCCCCCTCGGGGTGCTCATTGGATCTTCGGTATTCAGATAGCCCAAGTTTAAACAGGTCACGCCCAGGCGTTGCTGCCTGTACCCTTCGCGTAGAGCATCGGCGATACCCCGCAGGGCGAACTTGGAGGCTCCAAAGGTGACTTCTGAGCGTCCACTTTGCGGCAAGCCAGAAGTCGAGCCGGTCAATATGATCCTTGGGCGAGCACTTCTGAGCAGAACGGGAAGCAGCCGCTTTATCAGCACGATGGTCGAAGTGATATTGCAGCTGACGATAGCCTCCACTTGGTCGTCGCTGTCGGCGAGGAAGTTGTAGGCGGGATCAAAGGCAAACGCCTCCCATATTCCTAAGTTGTAGATCAGGGTATCAAGCCCGCCCTCCACCACGGCCTGCTCGATTATCCGAGCAGCCTTTACGGGTTCACCAAGGTCTGCCTCCACCCAATTCACAACGACGCCGGGGTTATGCGTAAGGTCTTTGGGGCGGGTACGAGAGACACCAATCAACGTGTCCCCATGCTCGCCCAACCCGTCAATCAGGGCTCTGCCCAACCCCTTGCTTGCCCCGACTACCATGGTTTTCATTATTGTCTCCTTGACCTGAATGCTGACCGCGCGGCGTGTATGCAAGCAGACGATTCATGGCTTAGCAACAAAGAGACTATTACCTGATGTTCGTAGGAAAAAGCTGACGGTCATTTTGGTTGGGCGGCGGCGGATGGAGAGCGACCGCGCGCTAAATGGCCGAAAGCTGTGAATCGTGACTGGCTGCTTTCGGCCAACTGCGGACAGTGACCTAATCGTTGGGAGCAGCCCATCGCCGCTCAAAGTCGCGCGCTCGCTGGTGGACCTTGAACAAACCGACGGGATCAGACGCGAACACTTGGCCGAGGGGCTGCAATATCGGCCAACAATGCGCCAGCCCGTTTCAACCCTTGGTAAGATCAACCAACGGCGTCTGCCGCACCTCAGTCTCCCGCCCATCCTGAATCTCGCTAACCTGCTTCAAGGCTCTATCCACCGCCGCCTTATCCGCCAACACGCTATAGCTGATGCGGAACTGCTTGTGTTCCTTGGGCCCAATGGTAGGGACGAGATTCAGTGGCCGCTGATAACGGCGGTTGTAGGAAAAACTTGTCCCCGGCTCCAGCCCTGTGACATAGCCCTGGCCTTCGGTGTCGGTGTTTTTCCACAGGGAAAACACGGGCAGTGTCTGGGTATTGAAGCCGACCGAAACGCCCAGGCTGCCGGCCTTGTTATGCAACACGGTCAACGTATCGCCCTTGGCATCGGCATACGGCACCACGTTGTACACCGTTTCGTCGTAGTCCCTGGTCGGTGCGCGGTAGGTTTGCCAGTCGGGCAGATCGTCCTTGGCCTTGTCGTTGAACGGCGACACCTGTTTCACCGGCGCGACGAAACGAGCGCCCTGCTCCAGGAACGGGGTGCTGAAGTTGCTGTGATACAGCGCCTGGTATTCCTTCGGATAGTCGCCGTTGTTGGTCAGCGTGTCGTTGAGGGCGAACACAACGCTGCCGGGTTCGGTCACCAGTTCGGTCGCGACCGAGAAGTCGACCTTTTTAAACGCCTGCTCTTTGAGCTCGCCGCGCAGGGTAATGGCGTACGGTGGTTTTTCATCGATATGCAGCGTGACTTTATTCGCAGGAATGTTGGCGGCTCGACCGTGCAGGGTCAGCAGTTCGCCGTTGTCGATGCCGGGGTGGCCGACCCATTCGTATCCGCAGCGGGTGACCAGCTCATTGAAACCTTCCAACCAGCCCAGACCACCACGGCCATTGAGTTCGATAAAAGACGGATTGACCACTTCCTTGACCGGCGAATCCCAGCCCATGCGTACATTGCCAACTGAGGCCTGCAAGACGTTCATTCCGCGAGTCGGCACTACCGAGAGTTTCATCGTGCCGTTATCGATGTCGACGATGCTGACGCCCTCCTGCCGACCGCCGTGCAAGGTGCGCAAGGTAACGCTGAAGGGTTTGTCGGTTTTTATTCCGAGGTGCTGACTGGTGATTTGCCAGCTCTGGGCGGCTTTGTCAGTGTCGAGCAGAACGTAATCCCAGGCCATGGCGTGGGAGGCAGCGGACAGTGCGCTGATGGCAACAAAAAGTTTGAGCGGGGTCATGGCGGCAGCCTTTCTTGGAGTTGTGCCATTTTTATAAACAAGATGAAACGTTTCAGCAAGCTAAAAAGATAGACACGGTGATGTCGCTGATCGCCCATTTCTGCATTCTGTGACCGGCTAAAATCGCCCCTAAGCTGCGCTTCGCGAAAGGCAGCAACCGGCCAAAACCGGCCCCTCGCATCAGACTGCTTTCAACCGAGGCTGTGTGAAAATGCAGACGCCAAATCCGGGAATCAGGGATCAGAACACGCTTACTAAACATCGTCCGACCCACAGAGGGCGCTTTCCAACCGGAAAATAAAGGCATCCTTTTTTCTACAACGATGGCCCCCTCATTACCCGTCACATTGGATCTTTCTTTATCTAACAGCCGCTCTAGACTGGCGCCAACCCCCCTGGCCACTCGGAAAGCCCCCCATGACTGCCGACGACTTCGACTGCCAACCCGATCTGCGCGGTAGCAGCCTGAGGCTTAAACCTCTGGAAGACAGTGATCTTGAAGGTATGTTTAAGGCAGCGGCTGATCCACACATCTGGGCCGGCCATCCCGCCAGGGATCGCTATAAACGCGATGTGTTCGAGGCGTACTTCGCCTCTCTACTCGCCACGAAGAAGGCGCTCGCGGTCGTTGATATTGCCTGCGGGGATATCGTTGGCACGTCAAGCTACTACACGCCGCCGGATCTACCGAACAGCATTGCCATCGGCTTTACCTTTCTGGTGCGTGCGAAGTGGGGTGGCGAAGCCAACCGCGAGCTTAAGCAGTTGATGCTGGCGCATGCATTCAGGGCTTACGACAGCGTCTATTTCCACATAGCGCCTACGAACATTCGTTCGCAAACGGCCATACTGAAGTTGGGCGCGGTGCATTTGTATGACGCCGAACTGAAAATAGCCGCCGCGCCGGCCTTGGCGAGGTGTTACGGGTTGACGCGCGCTCACTGGCAGACGTTGCCGGGGTAAAAAGCGCGGTCACTTATCGATGCAAGGCCCACCCCAACACCCACGTTGAGCAAACCCGGCTAGGCAGGCTCCCGTCGCGATCGTCGACTCTATTGCCGACCCCACCTCCAGGAGCTTTTGCCAGTGTCCGACACGCCGATCAACGTCGCTTACACACAACGCTTCAATGCCGTACTCACCTACATCGATGAGAATCTCGAAGGTGACCTGTCGCTGAAGACGTTGAGCCAGGTGGCGAATTTTTCGACGTTTCACTTCCATCGCCAATTCACCGCGTTCGTCGGCGTGCCGGTTTCACGTTATGTGCAACTCATGCGACTACGACGCGCGGCCCACCGCTTGGCTGCCGCTGCGGATCATTCGGTACTGGAGGCGGCACTCGGTGCCGGTTTCGACAGTCCCGAGGCATTTTGCAGGGCGTTCAAGCGAGCGGTCGGTATGACGCCGAGTGCGTTCCGGAAGGCGCCGAACTGGCAGGTCTGGCATGCGGTGTTCGCCATCCCTCACTTTTCCAGGACTGTCATCATGCAAGTACGAATCGTCGAAGTCCCCGAAGTCCGCGTCGCAGCGCTTGAACATTGCGGCTCCCCCAGGCTTGTCAGTGAGAGCGTGCGCAGGTTCATCCAGTGGCGCATGCAGAGCGGGCAGTCGCCGGTGGCATCGAGTCGCAGCTTTGGCATCCCTTACGGCAACCCCGACACCACGCCAGCAGACGCATTCCGCTTCGCCATTTGCGGCGAGATTCACGAGGCGGTGGAACCCAATGCGTTCGGCGTGCACGAACGGCTCATGGCTGGCGGACGCTACGTCGTCGGGCGGCACGTGGGGTCGCCGGACCACATCGGCGAATCGATCTATCCGATCTACCGCGATTGGCTGCCTGCCAGTGGTGAAGAACTGCGTGATCAGCCACTGTTCTTCCACTACCTGAGCGTGTATCCGCCCACACCGCAAGACCGATGGGAAACCGATGTGTATGTTCCGTTGCGGTAAGGGGGCGAAGAACACGTCACCCGGGTCGAGTGCCTTGCACAGGACGTTTTGCCTTTGTAGGATCCTGCTAACACCCACCGTCAATGGGGGCCACATTGGACAGTGCAATAAGACCGAACATTGAGCGGGCTGCCTACGATGAGTTCCTGGCGCTTTGGGACAGAGGTGAATTCAACAACCAGCGGTTGGGTCAGGCGTTCTACAACCACTTCCGACTGCATTGCCTCAGTGACCAGACGAGGCTGAACGGTCTGTATGAATCTCACGGCAACAAAGCCCTGAGTGCAATTTCTGAAATCTTTCAGATCAGCTGACAAGCTGTGAAAACGCTGACGTCAAATCAGCGTTTTGCCGCTCATAAAAAAACCGCGGAAATTTGAAGTCGGCGTTGACTATAAACGCCGTGACATAAGGTATTGCGCTTTCCCCCACGCCTCAAAGCGCTCCACGACGTTCCAGCCAAGCTTGGTGTAGTAATCGCTCTGGCTGTGGGTGTGCAAGTACAAGGCCGTGAACCCAGCGTCCCTTGCATGAACACAGATGCCTTCGATCAACTGCGCGGCGAGCCCTCTCTTTCGAGCTTCAGGTGTGACGAACACACACGCAAGCCACGGGCCTAGATCCGGCCGCTCGGGCAGGTCGTTTTCTGCAAGCGTAGCGCCACCTAGCAACTGGTCTTGTTCCGTTGCGATCAGACACTTCCAACGGCCATCACGCTGCCCATCAAAGAACTCGTGTTGCCAACTCGACAGCGATTGCTGCGCAAATTCATAACTGAATTCCCGATAAAGCCATTCGGCCATAACGTCGCACTTGTCCATTTGTTTATCGAGCCAATCCACGCTTAGCATCTGTAACGCTCCTTTGGATCATCTAACCTTTCGACCACCGAGACAGCGCCGGCGATAACGCTACTCCTGCCCCACTCTACGCATCAGCGCCCCAAACAACTCCCCGCGCGGCCTCTCACTCAGCGCAATCCCAGCATCCTCAAACCACTTTTGCCCCGCCTCCGGATGCGGCCCGCTCAACACCACCACGCCCTTCTCATACGTATACCGCGCCGCCGCCACATCACCGTTGCGGTAGGTCGCAATGGTTGTGTAAGGCGATGCCCCATGCGCTTTGGGAAAGTACGGCCCGTCCTGATAAAACACACGGTCGGGCTTCCCTTCCCACACCACCCGCACCGCCGCATCCTCAATGCCCGCCACTTCAAACCCAGGCCTGCCGGCTTCGGAATCCAGGTCCTGGGGTATCAGGCCAAGGTTGCTGTTATCCGCCAGGTACGCGCCCATGCACAGCCCCAAATAGCGCCCGCCCTTGGCGACGTAGTCGCGAATGGCGTCAGCGCGCGCCTTACCCAGGCTGTCGAGGGCCGCGGGGATATCCTGGCCGCCGCCCGGCTGCACATAGAGGTCATAGCGCGCCAGGGTGTGGGGCGTGATGTCGATGGGTTCATCCGCGCCCACGAAGTCGATCTGATAGTTCGGGCTGAGCCGCTGCAATGCGCTTTTCACGCTCTCGGAACAGTCGTCGCAGCCGGCTGGGCCACGGTAGATGGCGACATGGGTGATCGGCGTAGCGGCGTGGACGAACGACGCTTGCAGGGTGGCAAACGCAAACAGCACAGCGGTGGTGACAGGCAGGCGCATGGGCGTGGGCTCGTTAAACAGGGTTGATCCAGGTTGTACCCGGCAGAGCGTATATCGAATGCCGTTTTGAATACGTTAACAGTTGTAAATCGGCTACTGTCGCGTGTACCCACATCCGCCAGAGGGCAAGCAATGGACCTGAAATTCAGCCACGTCGACGTGCTGGTCAACAACCTTGAGGAGACATGCGCGTATTACGCGAAGATCCTCAACGCCAACATCTCCAGCACCCAGGTGTGGGAGCGCGGCGGCCTGCATGTGCGTTTTGCGATTGCGTTGATGGGCCAGGAGCGTTTCATGTTGGTACAGCCACTGGCAGGCAACTTGCGCGAGCTGTTGGACGCCCACGGCGAAGGGATGATTTATCGGCATTGCTACACGACGCCGGACATCGAGGTGGCCTATGCCGAATTGGCCGCTTGCGGCGTGCAGCCGGAGGATGAAAACGGCCGGCCATTGACACTTGAGGACCTGCGTTCGCCCTCCGGCAAACGCATTATCTGGTTGCCCAAGCGCTTCGGGCATTTCTCTATCGAGATCCTGGAGGCGCAGGCGTTGGAGGCCTTTATCGAGGCGGCGTTTGCGTGAGCGGCGCGTTGGCCCTGCAGCGCGCAGGGCCAACGTGAATCGTGGGATTAGAAGGCCGGCAACATGCCCTTCTGTCTCTTCAGGGCGAAGATCAATTGCCCAAGGTTTGAGAAGCGTGCCGTTTTCAAATCGTCCCAACGCTCAATAAACAACTGCCCATCAGCGTCAACTTTAATCGGCGTGGAAATAATTTCGCCACTGCGGGAACGGTGCAGCAGGTTGGATTGACCCGATGAAATGCGCTCAATCAGAAAATCGCCGCTCTCTCTGAGCCGCGAACGCTGCCGCGCCTTGGTGGGAATAACAGACATGTGCAGTTCCGTTTTAAGCGCTTCGACCAAGTCCTCTACCAGTAAGTAACGCCTGTCTCGCAACGATGGCCATTGCTCAATGTAAAACTGGCCCGCATTGTCCATCTTGATCGGATGAGAAAGGATTTGGCCGTTTTCGGCACGACGGACCAACGTGGCCTGGCTCACAGCAGGCCGCTCGATCAGGAAGTCGCCGACATTTTTCAGCCGTTCGCTTGGCTGAGTCTTGTCGGAGGCGGCCGTCAAAAGGACATCGGCCTTAAGGGCTTCGCTCACTTCGTCAATGCGCAAGAAACGCTGATCTTTCAATTGCGGCCAATGCTCAACAAAGAACTGGCCTTTTTCGTCAATGTGAATGGGCGTGACGACAATCTCCCCAGTGCTGGCACGGTGCAGCACATTGGCCTGGGTCGATGACGGCTGCTCAATCAGGAAGTCGTCAATATTTCTCAGCCAGGTGCGATCAATTTGGGCACTGGGCCGAGGTACAGCTTTGCCGGCAATCCCGACGTCTATTTTGAAGTCACTGCGTAACGCTATGCGCCCGGGGCTGCGTATACCACCGTCGAGGATTTCCCATCCGCCCGGATGCAACGCGCGTGCGTGGCTGGGGGCTACGTCGCGCACCGTCAAGCTGACGGCATCCTGCAATTGCGCGATACCTGGCACGCCATTGAACATATCGGCATGGCTGTCCCCCATGAGTGCGACCCATTTATGCGCGCCAAATGTCGCCTGGTCCGCCTTGATCACCTCATTGGCAAAATAGCTGAACAGGGTATGGCGGGCGTTCAATGCGGACATGTCTTTGACGTGATAACTGGCCGTACAATCGAGCGCTCGAATTCGCAGCCCGGCCTTATTCGCCGCCTCGATGACGTGGGTGTAAGTGTCGCTGCCCGAATAACCGGGCATATGGCCAACATCTTGCGCACGCAAATAGCGCCGCAGGTTCTCGGGCATTTTCGCCGTTTCATAAAAAGTCTCCAATTCAGCTTGATGCAGATCGGTGAGCAGGTGCTCCACGTACAGTGTTTTGACACCCTGGGTTTTCAACCACCTCATGTGTTTGATCAGCGCTCGCTTGCTCGCCCGGTGAGCATGACTTTCGCTGAAGATAAGTCCCCATTTCCGTTTATACAGCCGCTCGATAAACGCCTCTTCACTGGTCGCAGTAGCCAAGTCGGTGAAGCTGGGGCGCGCCGACGGTGTGTACGCGGCCAAGGCCTCTTGAGCGGTTTTTTCCAGGCGATCACGGGTGATCCTGAAGGCTTCGAACGCCTCTGCCTGAGGGCCTGCGCCTTGTTGACCGTAGCGAGAGTCCAAGGCGCGGTGCGAATGCACCATAAGGTCGAGGTTTTCTTTATGGGCCGCGGGCAGATCAAACGCCGTGTAATGGGACGGTGAGCGAGGTGCTTGCACGGGCGTTGAAGGCCCGGCGGCGGGCAACGTGTGTGCATCGGGGGCCATGGTCAGCCTGTAGTCGCCCCTGGACAGCGCGGCAGCGGACGTATCGCGCTGAATGCCCACCGCCTGGCCTGGCGCAACGTCATCCACCCGCAGGGCGATGACGTTTTGCAGATCAGCCAGGCCAGGCACCTCGGCAATGCTGCCAATGCGATTGTGATCAACCAGGGCGATCCAGCCGTCATCGGTGCTGTTCGTGCCGATCGCTTTGTGGGAATAAAAGTTTCTGTACTTGCTGCTGCGCGGGATAAACCGTTCGCCGCCCGAGAGCTCCAGCACATGCTCCATATGATAGGAACTCGAAGCATCCACACCTTCGATCGCAACCTTGTGCTTGTGCGCTGCCAGCAGCAACTTGCGGTAGGTGAACGGGGCATCCGGCCCCCAGCCCAAGGATCTGTCGACCCGGGCCAAATGGTCCTCGACACGCTTCAACGCGTAAGCGACATCGCCTTTGACGTCTCCGTTGATGATTTTAAGTTTGCTGCGAAACACATCCGCCGGCAGGTTCTCAACGTACACGCGCCTGAGCCCCTGCGTGGCCATCGTCGGCATCTGTTCGATCAGCAATTGCTTACTCGCGACGCAGGCGTTGGCGGCGCCGATGATCAGTCTCTGCTTGTGCTGGAACAGGGTGACGAGCGCGCCGGCAGGGCTGGCATCCGCCGCCAGCACGGGCACGTCGGTGCGACTCGGGCGCGCGGGTGAAGCGGTGTAGAACGCGTCTGCATCCTCGGTCAGCTGTTTCACCTGAGCGGGATAGCGGGCGAACCGCGCACGCAATTCGTCGCGGGTCGTTACGCGCACACCCTGCGCAATCGCGTCGTCCGGATAGCTGGCAAGGTTTCGCGCGAAGTCGGGGTCGAGTACCGCTCTGAAGTAGCGGCCTTGCCCAGCTGCAATCTCGTAGGCGGCGAGTGGCGGCTCCACCGTCTCCTGAAGGAGCTGATACTTCTTGCGCCCACCTGCCGAAAAGCCGGAACGCACCCAACGGCCGTTGGCATTCTGGTTGACCATACGCGAGGTTGACAGCATTTGCCCGGTGGCCGCGTCATAGCGATACAGCAGATGACGGCCCAGGGGGTCCGGTGTGTGCTTGACCCAGAAAGTCCTGGCGTCGAACAGCACTGACTTCATACCGGCAGGAATGCGTGGGTCAACCCTGCTCACCAGCAGGGCTTCTTTGGCGGCTTTGAGCGCCGGCCTGATGGAAATGGTGTTGAACGGGGCTTTGAAGGCCGGGCGGAAGTCAAACAACACGGCACCGCCGAGGTTGGTCATATAACCGATCAAGTGACTCAGCGCGCCCGCTTTGTCACCCTGCTGGTAGGCCTCGATGGCGAGCATGGCATCCTTGAACGCCAACAGGCCACCCAGGCTCAGGCTCAACACCGGAAACGGCACGGTGGCGATGGCGGTGGCCAGCTCAACACAGGCCCACAGAATGCCCGTGATCATTTCAGTGCGGTTGACCGTGGTGGCAGCCACGTCATCTATTTTGCGCTGCAACACCATGTTGTAGAGCTCATGGCGCAGGTCTGTCAGCGGCACAACCGTGGCGATCGGGTCATGCCGCGCGGGACTTGGGGTCGTACGGTCGATCGTCTCGGGCAACCCCTTGCGGGCGGCCTCCAGCAACGTCGCGATCCGGGCCTTGGCTTTGACGGTCACGCGCCCGAGGAGATAGTCCGATACGCCGTCGACTTTTTTCAGCCAGTAGTTGAACAACTTCGCCTCACGCAAACCGATGCCATCGGGTGCGTCAGGCGTGTACAGCAGAGCCGGGTTGTCCGCGTGGCTGAACACGTAGTTGCCGATGATCCATTCGCCGTCAATCATCAGGCGATGGACCTTGTAGGTGTTGCGGGTCGCGACCGTCGTCTCGTCAAGGCTGTCGATGGCGCGCTCCAGCCAGGCCAGGTCGACCCTGGCGATGTGGCCGCGCAGGCAGCACTCCAGCGCCGTGTATTTCATCTGCAGTTGGTTGATCGCCAGCGTGGCGTTGCGCCGCTCGGTGTAGCCGGGGCTGGTCGCGCTTTGCAACTTGGCGCGCACCTCGTCGATGTAGCGCTGGCCGACCCATACACCGGTCACCGAACGTGCGACGTTCAGCGGGGTCAGGCGGCTCAGGTCGATGCCAGCCGGCCCGCTGAAGGTGGCCGAGGTGGAAAATTTCGGGTCGATGAAGCCGACATTATCCTGGTAGCCGTCCCGGTAAAGCCGGGTATAGGACAAGGGCGCGGGCATGCCGCCCAGCAACGGCCAAGGTGCCGAAACGTACACCGTGTCCGGGTCAATATCATTTTGGCTACGCCCCAGCAGCGTGTTCAGGCTGAGCTTGGCGTTCTCGTGCACAAAGGCGTCGAAGGTCACCAGGTTTGCTTCTGAATCGGGCCGGGCGTGATAGACGCGCACACCACCTGCCGCATCCTCGGCCAGGCTGGTCAACCGCGTGCGGTCCGCCGCCGAGGCCGAGCGATACCACGGCGGGGTGGTGTATTCGTAATCGTCCACCGCGGTGCTTTGCAAGTGGATGACCATGGCGTCCAGGCAGACGGTATGGGTGCATAAAGGGCCGAATGTCACCGCCGTGTGTTCCTGCGCGTCGGGTTTGAAACCCAACCCGGCGAGGAACGTCGCCATTTTCGGGCGAAACCGCAGCGGGCATTGCTCGAGCAGGTAGTCGCTCAGGGTGCGATTGTTGAAGCGGGTTCTGTTATCGGCCCAACCCATGATATGCAGCTGGCACTCACGCTCAGAGGTAAACGCCATGAACTGCTGCTCGCGTGGCGAGCCGGGTGTGCACAACAGCAAGCGCCGGGTTTGATCCTCGCCATCGACCTCGCGCAACAGCCATAAGTCCTTGAGTTGCGCACCGTGCAGCAGCACGGTCTGTGCACACACATTCGGGTTGCTGCCGGCTCGCAGGTCTTCAAACAACCGGTAGTCCGCCTGGCTCAAGTCGCCTCGCAAACGGGCGACGTAGGCGAGCAACACCAAACGGTGATCGAACAGGTCGCGGGCAGCCTGTTTGAATTCAGGCTTGCCCTGCAGCTCTTTTTGCAGCGCGGCAAAGTCCAGGCGTGGTTTCAGCTCCGGATCGCGCAGCACGTCCAGCACACGTTGCACATTCAGCTCGGCGTGCTGGCCCGCCAGCGCGGCACCTGCGTAGGTCAGGGTGGTGTTGGTCAGAAAGTCCGAGCCGGGCAGCTCGTCGCCGGTCTGCAGCCCCGAATAGCTCAACTCAACCAGGTTGTGCTGCTGCTCGTACACACCGATGCTGGGGACGTTGCGGCGAGTGGTGATGTGCAGGTGGTGCGGGTCCAGGTCATGGATATCCAGCTCTTCATCGAGGTACTCGGTCAGTTGGTAACTGGCCAGGGCCTGGGGAGAAGCGAGCGGCCCGTGCAGGTCGACGAACGTATCGCGGGCCTGATTGTAAGCCTGCATGAAACCACTCAGGGTCTGCTGGCTGGCCGGGGCGGCGCTGCGATACCAGTCAGGCAGGCTGTTGTACACGCTTCGCTCCAGCAGCTGCTGCTGCCTGAATTTCAGGCGTAACGACAAGTCCGGGAGCGCAGCCTTGAGCGCATCGTCCAGCGCCGACGTCAGCAGCGTCGCCGCGTGCAACGGATTGTCGACCAGGCTCAACGCCAGGTCGATGTCCTGGCGGCGCTTGTCGAGCAGCGCGTTGTAGGTGTGCTCAAACAGGGGCTCGCCTTCAATCGGCTGCAATTGCAGGGGCCAGATGCCGGCAACGTCCAGCGCCTGGTAGCGTACCGGCAAGTGGCAGCAGAGCTCCGCGCGCCCCGCCGGCAGGGTCAGCAACGCCTTGAGGCGCTGGTCGAGTTCCGCCAAGGAATCGAAACGCTCCAGGCCTCGGTTCGGAGTAAACAGCAGGACCCGGCCGAGGTCCTGCCCGGACGTCAAGTTGTTCACCACCGGGCTGGCGTTACGTGTCAGCACAAAGGCCCCCGCAAACTCCACGGTCTTGTCCTGGTAAGCGAAATTCAGCGCGTACATCCCCGGTCGGAAGGCCGGGCCACGCGAGCAGTCTTCGATCATGCGCTGTTCGTCGGGAGACAGCAGGTAATCACGCACGTCCAGCCTGGCCTGCTGCTCCAACGCACCAAGGCCGGCGACCTGGGTGAGATAGCTTTTGCGACCTTGCCCATCCACCGTGCTGGTCTCATCAAGATTGTGCAGGCGGGTGTGCAGAGTGAGCTTGAGCGTTGCCAGTAGCGCCTTGCCGGCTGCCTCGGTGAGATCGGCCTGAGCCACTGCCTGGTACAGGCTGCGTGATTGGTTCAGGAACTGTTCGTTGGCGCTGATCAAGGCGGTGTTCAGCGCCTCCAACGCCACCAGTTCGGGCGGCAATACCACCGGAAGCCGGGTTTGGGTGCGCAGCTCAGGGTCGATTTCCAGTAAGTGGGTGCGCACCTCTTGAAGCGTCGGTACCGCTGAAACGGAATACTGCGTGCTCATTGGCACTGTCCTTATGCTGATGAAATGAACCTTCAGCTTGAGGCGGCGCCTGCGCGTATCGGCGGTAATTATTCAGGGTGCCCAATGGCTTTGCATTCACCCCCCAACAGCGGGCGCTTGATGTTCTGGAAGAATCTCGTCAGCGGCGCATGGGCGCTTTACTATGGCGTTTATTAAAAACGCCCACCAAGACCCGACCGTTCAGCGCCGACTCACTGGAACTCATTAATGCCTACGCCAAAACGTGACAACGCCCGCCTCGAACGCCGCCTGGTCGCCACACTGACCGAAGCCTGTGAAACCGCCAAAGCCGAAATCCCGGGCTTTGACTGGCTGACCCACACCGTCGATTACGCCGCCTTCCCGCAAAGCCTGCGGGTGATTTGGGTGTTCGACACGCGCGCCAACAAAGACCACGCCTTGGCCAAGGGTACCGACCAACGCATGCGGGCGCTGACCGCCGCCGCACTGCACGACGCCGAGGTGGCTGGGGTGAACATTGATCGCTGTGTGCGCTTCGACTCCGAAGAGGAATGCCACGCTCAGCAGGGCGGCGATTGGCGTCGGCGCCTGGCGTGATGCCCCTCGGCTAAGGCGAGCCGGCGGCCACCGTTGATTTGCCGTGCTTGCCTGGAAGCCACTCGCCATCTACCGGATAATGCCACCTCGCCTTTCGCCGATAAGGACATCCCCTGCCATGAAGTTGCCCGCCCTCCTCCTGGCTGCTGCCGTATTGCCGTCACTCGCCCATGCCGACGCCGCCGCCCTGACCGACACGCTCAAGGCCTTCACACGCTGCGACGCGAGCTTCTTCTCCAGCCTCAACACGCACCGCGATGCCTGGCAGGCCTATGCCCCACTCCAGCAGGACAAGGCCTTCACCTGGATCGCCGTCAGAAACCGCGCCGACCGCCAGGCCAGCCAAGTGCCGATCAGCGCGCCGCCCATCGCCGGCTTGAAGCTGTTGTCGTATGCCGATGAGGTCACCAACCTCGGTCCGTTGGGGCTTTACTATTACTGGGGGTTCATTGTCGACGGTGGTGTTGACGAGGTTGCCCTGCGCCTCGCACCGCTGCTCGCGCAACCGGAGTCACTGCAAAAAGGCGCCAAGGAATACACGCGCAGCGAGCTCAAGGTCGGCAACGCCTGGCGTGCGATCAAGCCCCAGCCGGGCAAGGCGCCGGGAACACGGCAGGTGGAGCGCGTACTGATCGTGGAGCCGGAAGGCACGCAAGGCACCCAATCGCGTGTCAGCTGTTCGGTACAGGGCGGCGTGAATGCCGGGGTGCTGGCGCAGCTGCGTCCGGACATCGCGCCGGTCGACTACCCGCGCACCCAGGTCGAGCCCAGTTTCACTGAGGTCGACGTACCGGCCAACGTACGCCAGCGCCTCGACTCACCCCTGCTGCAACCCAAGTTCAAGACGTTGAGCTACCGCTACGTTTCCAAGCGGGGCGATGGCAGCAAAGACCTGCCCGTCTCGGTGACCTTCAAGGCACAGGGTGGCTTGCTGGTGAAGAACGAGGCTTATGGCAATACCTTCGACGTGGATCGCCTGACGCAAGCCGACCTGATTCAGTTGAAGTCGAAGATGAACGGCGTGGGCGATGGCCGCGTGCTGCAAACCCGCGACATCGAGCTGAACGTGCCAACCCGCTGGGCCCCCGGCCAAACGCTGAGCGCCCGCCTGCAGATGGTGAATGTTCCCGCCCAGCCGACCGATAAGCCCTACGACACCTCGTTGACCTGCACCGTCGGCGAGCGTATCCCGGCACGCCAGGTATTCGCATCGTTGAACGGGGATGCCATCAAGCTGGCATGCGACCAGGGCGACTACAAGACCTCACGGGTGTTTATCGAGGACCTGGGCGTGGCCCTGACGCTGGAGTCGACGTCGAGCGACACGCACTATGTGAACGAATTCATCGCGCTGACAGTGGAGCGCTGACCTGCCCTCGATCTCCTTAAGCTCACAGCAATCACTTTATATTTCACACGCCTAAGACCAGAACAATGTCCTACAAACAAAATGAAAATGGTTACACCGGTGAAACGCGATCAAAGGCGTTGTTATCTAACGACTTCTGGATTCTGACAAGGTCTGTCGATGCAGACTCGGCAGACATTATCGTACAAGAGAAACAACGATCAAAAGAACACGCAATCCACAATAGAGCCCACACCCCGGCACTGGGCTATGTCCAATCAAAATACTTTGAAGGGCACAACCAGGTCAAAATACACAGGAACTATGTAGACGACCCCATAACGCCTTTCAGGAAAGGCTATTTCGCACTCATTCATACTAATGACGAGCACGAGAGACACGTGCACTATTTTTTTACCGCGCAAGACATACAAACCCACTGGTATTTCAACGACAAAAAAGACCACTACTGCTTTTCCCTGACCGCAGACAGAGATTACAGCGAATTCAAAAACCTGTTACCCAAAGCAATAAGAGAACAGATACAGTCTGGAATAAAGGATTTGAAATACTCAGTGGAAAGCCTGATATGGCGGGACTTTATTGCGCTGAACTCAAACACCCGGTGCCTGGGTTCGCCCGCGGGGCAGTACATTCTCACTCGCCCTCATGGTTGCCCTACCGCCATTTACGTAGCGCCCAACGGGCAAGCGTCGCCGCTTGATCCTAGAAAAGACCTGTTCCCTTACTCCGGCTTTTTTGAATGGGGCTATAACGGCACTGGCCCCAACTTTCTGGCCATTTCATTGCTCGCGCACTTCTTTGGCGGGGACATCCCCGACAACGACTCCATCGACGCGCTTAAATACAATTTAATTTCACACCTTGAGCGCTTCAACAAAGACGACATTATCATTGACTCCGATAGAATTCTAAGAGCCCTCGCCTATGTACCCGACTCGCCGGTCGATCTGAATTCACACCCCACGCTTCTAAGCCTCTACAACGAGGCGCAAAACAGATACAAAAAATACGTTTAAACCTGACAACTTTCCCAACACCAAAGTATTGAGGTTATCAGCGTAAAGGGCCAGGAAAGGGAGATGCAGCTCGCGTGCAGTGAACATGCTCTCCCCCCTGCCGTGCCTATTGCCTAGGCGTCTCTATTTGGCGAACGCGTATTCCCCACCTTGCTCCACCGCCTTTTGATAAGCCGGGCGTGCCTGGAAGCGTTGCACCCAGGCGGCCAGATTCGGGTAGGCCTGCAACTTGCCCTGCGCCTTGGCGATTTCGCCGATAAAGCTCATCTGGACATCTGCGCCACTCAGTTCGTCACCGACCAGGTACGGCGTATCCGCCAGCACGTCGTTCAGGTAGCCGAGGTAATTGGCCAACTCCGATTCGATCCGCGGATGCAAGGGTGCGCCCGCTTCACCCAATCGGCCGACGTAGAGGTTAAGCATCAGCGGCAGCATGGCCGAGCCTTCGGCGAAGTGCAGCCATTGCACGTATTTGTCGTAGGTGGCGGTAGCAGGATCAGGTTGCAGGCGGCCTTGGCCGTGGCGGCGAATCAGGTAGTCGATGATCGCGGCGGACTCGATCAAGACGAGGGCACCGTCTTCGATGACCGGGGATTTGCCCAGCGGGTTGATCGCCTTGAGCTCAGGCGGCGCGAGGTTGGTTTTCGGGTCGCGCTGGTAGCGCTTGACCTCGTAGGGCAGGCCGAGTTCTTCGAGCAACCAGAGGATACGTTGCGAGCGTGAGTTGTTGAGGTGGTGGACAGTGATCATGAACGGCTCCATTGGGCAAACACCAGGGTGTGTAAGAGCAGACTACACCGCCGGCAGGGAGTGCCCTTAAGAGAATGCACAACCGCGCTCAATGTTGCCGATGTGGCGAGCGGGTTTGCCCCGCCCCCCCCAATCAATAGGCGGCCCGCTGGGGATCGGCGCTCAGTCCAGCCGGAACCGCGCGGTGTTTTCACTCAACGCCTGACTGCCTTTGCTCAGGGTATCGGCTGCCTGGTTGACGGCCCGCGCACCGTCGAGCAAGCGCCCTGCGGCCTGGTCGACTTGCTGGATATTGCCGCTCACTTCATCCGCCGTCGCGGCTTGTTCCTCTACCGCTGTCGCAATTTGCGCCAGGGTGTCGGTGACGTTTTGCACCGCGCTGGCGATCTCGCCCAGGCGTGTGCCCAGCCCGGTGACAGACTCCGCGTCAGTCAGCGCCTGGTCGCAGGCGGCGCTCATCAGGCTCACGGCCTGGCTCACGGTCGCGCGCAGGCTGTCCACCGTGCCGGCGATCTGCGCCGTGGAGGCCTGGGTGCGTTGCGACAGGCTGCGCACCTCGTCCGCGACGACGGCAAAACCCCGGCCTTGCTCACCGGCGCGTGCAGCCTCGATCGCGGCGTTGAGCGCCAGCAGGTTGGTCTGTTCGGCAATCCCGCGGATGGTATCGACCACCGATTGAATCTGCTGGCCCTGCTGGCTCACTTGCTCCAGGGCGTTAGCCGTGTCGGTCAGGCGCTGGTTGAGTTGCTGGATGCTGGCCGTGGTGCGTTGACTGTCACGGCTGCTGTCTTCGGCAATGCGCCGCGTCTGCTGCGCGCTGCCCGAGGCCTGTTCGCAGCTCCTGGCGACGCCCATCGAGGTGGCCGCCAGCTGCGTCGCGGCGGCCGCAATCTGGCTGATCTGGTGCTGCTGGTCTTCGACTTCGGAGAGCGTGCTGCCCGATTGCGAATTAAGCGTAAGCACGGCTGAGCCGAGTTGCTGGGTCTCGTGGTTGACACCCAACAGGCTGGTGCGCAGTTGCAGCACCGCAACGTTGAGCGCGGTGCTGATCGCCGCCAGTTCGTCACGCCCTTCTACCGCCACTTCCACGCACAAGTTGCCGTCGCGCAACGACTCGGCAAGCAGGGTGATGCCACTGGCGCTGCGCCGGATCGAGGCTTGCAGGCAGCTAAACAAGTACAGCGCGGCCAAGGCCAGCAGGCTGAACGTGGCCGCCACAGGAATAAACTGCCTGAGTGAGCGGTCGTGGTAATAACTCAAGCGCGCATCCAGTGAGTGCAGCGACTGGCTGCGCAGCGCACCCAACGTGCCCAGCATGCTGTCGACACTACGGTCGAAGGCGGCGCTGTCGAGCTTGATCGTGCCGCCAAACACGCCGTCGTCCAGGGTTTTCAGTTCGCTGTCCAGCAACTGCAGGCTGCTGTCGTATTGCGCTGCCCACGTCTCCAGCCCCGGGTATGGCTTGGCTTTGAGCGAAGCGGCGGCTTTGACCAACTGGTCGCGTGCATCGCCGATACGGCTACGCAGGTCACGCATCTGCAAACGGCTTTGCAGGGTGAACTGGCCGGACGCAATGGACGACTGCCCAACGCTTGCCGTGCGCCCGATGCGCTCGATCAAGTCCGGCGTGTGCTGGCTGGAAATCTGCATCAGCAGGTAGGTTTCCAGCCAGGGATCGAGGATCAGCCCGGCGTCCACGGTGATCTGCTCGCGCAGGGTTTGCATGGCGGTCAGGGCAGTGGTGAAGCGGTCATAACCGTCCGGCCACCAGCCCACGGTGCGCAGGGACTGCGTGTCCATCCCCTTGACCGTCGCCTGCAACGCCGCAAAACGTGCCAGCGTGTCGACACTGGCGTTCTGGGCCTTGAGCGTATCCCCCAGGGTTTGCAGGCTTTGCATAATGACCGGGTTGCCGGCATCCACCTTGTCCATCGCCGCCTGGGCGGCGGGCGTCGGCGTGTGCTGGATGTCCAGGGCTTTCCAGCGGGCGGCCTGGTTGCGTTGCGCGGTCAATTGGCCATCCAGTGCGTCGAGCGCCAACAGTTGGCGAACGCCGGACTGCTCGCTGGAAATCACCGCGAGTTTGTCGCGGTAATCGTGGCCGATCATCCACAGGCTCCCGGCCAGGGGTAGCATGAACAGGAAGAACAGCACCTGGAACTTGCGCGCGAAACCGAAACGGCCGAGCAAGCGGATACCGGGTGATAGAAGAGTGTGCATGGCTGACCGCTCCCGAAAACAACCTGGAAATGACTAGAAGCAAAATGCCATGTCATTGATTAAGTTGGCTCAAGCAAGATACGGGCCGTTGGTGCAGAGGCCGTAGATAGGCAATGCGGCGCGGCGCAGGTGCACAGGCGTGCGCGAAAATGGGGCGAAAGCACTCAATGGGCAGAGTGAAACGGTAACTCGCCCCGCCATCACCTGACGCACGCCCCGATACGCGTGCTTCAGTCCGTTGCTTTAACGAGCATGTACTGGCTGAAATTATTAATGTGATCGTCCAGGTTATCCTCCAGCATCATCCGGTACTGATCACAGAAATACTTCAGCATCGCTTCCCGTGCTTGGGCCATTTCAGCGCCGGATTTGAAATTGCGCGCGCTGGCCCAGGCGTTGAAGCGCGTGGTGCCGAACATCATTGAAGCGCTGACCTCGCCGAGGTTTTCGCAGGTTTTAAGCTGTTCGTTCGACAGTTCGATATGGGCGTCTGCACGGTCGTAGAAGGCTTGGTCGGTGGCGTCGGCCATGATCGGGTTCCTGGAGGGCAAATGAGGCCGCTATTGGAGCATATCCGGCCGGCGCCGAGGAGACGCCTCCGGGGAGGCGTCTTTGAACCTCACATCAAGGCCAGCACCAACCGCTCAAGCCCGATGCCGAAACCGGCGCCCTCTCGATACGCGCCGCCGCCCACGACTTGCTGTTGCGCCCCCAACGTCGGGCAGCGCACTTCGAAGCCATTGCCTTGCAGGTAGTAACTCAACCCGCGCTTCACCGCCAGGTTCAGCTCATAGTCGAGCCCCAGCGTATTCAAAAACCCGCTGCAAAGGGCCTGGCTGCGCTGCAACGCCAACCCAGGGTCGGGGCTGAGAATCTCCAGGCCCAGCTGGGTGAATTCGCGATAGCGGCCGGCTTGCGGCCGTTCATATCGGTAACACCGTGCCACGTAGAAAAACATCGCCTCTGCTCGCCCATTCAGCAAAACGGCGCTGCGTTCCTGGAACAGCGCGGTGGCTTCCGGGATCAGGCAGCACGGGCGGCCTGCCTTGTCGGCGAAGGCCCACATCTGCCCGATGATTTCACTGCCGCCGGCTTTTTCGATAAACGTGTCCTGGCCCCACAGCGCGGGGACGATGGCTTCTTCAGCGCCCGCTTCGATGAAGATAGCTCCGGAAGCGGCCCTCAATTTCACGCATCATTTGCGCTTCTTTACCCGTCACAATTCGCGTTCCGCGCAGCATGGTCATGTGTTGAATCTCCATTTTTTCAAGGCAATAAAAAAGGCGCCGTGGGCGCCTTGGGGGGTGGTTCATTGAGTGATCAGAGGTTCTGATCAATCCGTGAGCACAAGCAACCGCGGCACCTGAGGGAAGGTCCGTGATGATGATGGCGGTTGCTTGGCGAAAATTCAGTCATGGGCTGATCCTGGCACAGTCCTGGGAACCATGACAAGCCAACAGCGCAGTAATCCAGCGTATGTGCTGGGCGATCTCTTCGCGCTTGTGCTCCGGCACGGCTTGACGCGCCTGCTCAAAGCCGGCCAGGGTCTTCTGCTTTTGGCGCAGCGTGCGCTGCCATTTGGCCAGGAACACCGGGCTACGCGCCTGCAGGTGCAGCGGGCCGAAGTACAGCTGTTCGGCGCTGTAGGTGACCGGCTCGGCGCGCTCGGCGACGATGATCTCGTAGTAAAACCGGTTTTCCCGCAGCAGCTCCTCATGCAGGATCGGGTAGCCGCTGTCCATCAGCCACCGGCGCAAGGGTTGCTCGCCACCGTTGGGTTGCAGGATCAGGCGTTCGCGGCCACTCAAGTGCGCCGCGCCGCTGGCGAGGATGTCGCGAATGGTCTCGCCGCCCATGCCGCAGAGGCTGATCGCGGTGATGCCGTCGCCTGGCTCGATGGCCGCCAGACCATCGGCCAGGCGCACGCGGATGTGCTGTGCCAGGCCGTTGTCGCGCACCGTGCGCTCGGCTGCGTAAAACGGTGTGGTCGCGACCTCCCCCGCCACCGCCGCCGTGATCACACCACGGCGCATCAGCGCCACCGGCAGGTAGCCGTGATCCGAGCCGATATCGGCCAGGCGCGCACCCAGCGGCACCTGCGCCGCCACGCGCTCCAGGCGCATGGACAATGTGTGTTCGTTCAACGGTTGTTCCTTATCACCACAAATTTACTCACCCGAAAACCGGTCCCGGCTGTTGGTCAGGTGCAGCACCATGGCCGCCCGCGCCGCATCAGGGTCCTGACGCTTGATCGCATTGAAGATCGCCTCATGCTCCAGGTTTGCCAACTGCCCCAACTTGGCGAAATCCGCCCCGCCGCGTTCAACGCCCTTGACCTGAGTGCGCGGGATCATCGCATTGCCCAGGTGCAGCATGATCTCGGTAAAAAAGGTATTGCCGGTGGCCTCGGCGATCAGTTGATGAAAGCGTTTGTCCTCTTCCACGCAACTGTCGTGGTTGGCGAGCGAGGCCTGGTAGTCGTTCAGCGCCTCGCGCATGCGCGCCAGTTGCTCGTCACTCCGGCGCAGGGCGGCCAGCGCCACAGCCTGCACCTCAAGGCCCAGGCGCAGTTCAAGCATGTTACGCACGCTGGCGACGGTGTCCACATGCAAGCGCAAACCCTGCTGGGCATGCGGCTCCAGCACGAAGGTGCCGATGCCGTGACGCGTCTCCACCAGCCCGGAAGCCTGCAGCTTGGAAATCGCCTCGCGCACCACCGTGCGGCTCACGCCGTGCTCAAGCACGATGGTGGATTCCGACGGCAGTTTTTCACCCGGTTTGAGCTGCCCGAGCAGGATGCGCTGGGTCAGCGCGTCGACCACGCCCTGGGCCAGGTTATTGGGGCGTTTACGCACAAGGCTTGGGTTTTCAATGGGCATCATCGGCGTCCACGGGGTTGGGCTGATGGGAGCTTAACACCCTGTTTGGCGGCGCCGCTGGGTTGATTGATAAAGCACTCAACTTGTATGACAACCAACCTTAATGGGGCACACGCCATTTTCTGTACCGGCAGGTGCTCGCCCGCCTGAACCCTCTCAAAAAAAGCAGAAAAGCCCTTTATTTATTGGCTAATAACCAATAAACCCAGTCAGCCAGCGGCCTTATAAGAACAAATACATTGCCGAGCGGATTGCGAATTCGCGAAATCAACTTGTATGATGTCTATCAACAAAACACGCAAACCCGCATAAAAATAAATCAGGGGGAGTTTTGAATTGTGAACAATTCAAGCCATGCATCTGTCGCTTCAGAACGTGATTCGGTCCTCACGTGCGCCGTGAGTAAAGTGAAGGGCCACGTGCTCCCGCTGTTCGTGATCATGTTCATCCTCAACTACATCGACCGAGTCAATATCGGCTTCGTGCGTACGCACATGGAGCATGACCTGGGCATCGGCGCAGCCGCCTACGGCCTCGGCGCCGGGCTGTTTTTCATCGGTTACGCGCTGTTTGAAGTGCCCTCCAACATGCTCCTGCAAAAGGTCGGCGCGCGAATCTGGCTGACCCGCATCATGTTCACCTGGGGCATCGTCGCCACATTGATGGCGTTCATCCAGAACGAAACCCAGTTCTATGTGCTGCGCTTTCTGTTGGGCGTGGCCGAGGCCGGCTTTTTCCCTGGGGTGATCTACTACTTCACCCGCTGGTTGCCGGGTGTGGAACGCGGCAAAGCGATTGCGATCTTCCTCAGCGGCTCGGCGGTTGCGTCGCTGATCTCCGGCCCATTGTCGGGGGCCTTGTTGCAAATCGAAGGCTTCGGCTTCCACGGCTGGCAATGGATGTTTGCGATTGAGGGCCTGGCGTCCGTCGCACTGGGGTTCTTCGTGTGGTTCTGGCTGGACTCCAAACCCCACGACGCCCAATGGCTGAGCCGCGAAGAACAGGACGCACTGGTGGGCGCCATCGACCAGGAACAGCGCGCGCGTGAAGCGCTGACCAGCGTCAAACCGACCCTCGGCAAGCTGCTCCAAGACCGCCAGATCCTGCTGTTCTGCGCCTTGTATTTCTGCATCCAGCTGACGATTTACGCCGCAACCTTCTGGCTGCCGAGCATCATCAAGAAGATGGGAGACCTGAGTGACGTGCAGGTCGGCCTGTTCAACTCGATCCCCTGGCTGATCTCAATCATCGCCATGTACGCCTTCGCTGCGCTGTCGGGCAAGTTCAAGTTCCAGCAAGCCTGGGTCGCCGCCGCGTTGTTGATTGCCGCAGCGGGTATGTTCATGTCCACCACCGGCGGGCCGATCTTCGCCTTTGTCGCGATTTGTTTTGCGGCCATCGGTTTCAAATCCGCTTCGTCGCTGTTCTGGCCAATCCCCCAGGGTTACCTGGACGTGCGCATCGCCGCCGCCGTGATTGCGCTGATCAACTCCATCGGCAACCTGGGCGGCTTCGTGGCCCCAACCACCTTCGGCTTTCTGGAACAGACCACGGGGTCGATCCAGGGCGGCCTTTACGGCCTGGCCGGCACCTCGGTGCTCGCCGCGATCCTGGTGTTCTTCGCCAAGACCTCGCCCTCTGCGGTGTTGACGTCACACAGCGGCGGGCCCACGGGCGCCCCGCTCAGCAAACCTCTTTAAGCTTATTCAGGAACTTGCCATGACCACGTCCAAGTCACCCATCGTCACCCATTTCCAAGTCATCCCGGTGGCCGGCCACGACAGCATGCTGCTGAACCTGAGCGGCGCACACGGGCCGTTCTTCACGCGCAACATCGTGATTCTCAAAGACAGCTCGGGCAACACCGGCGTCGGTGAAGTGCCCGGTGGCGAGCGCATTCGCGAAACCCTGGAAGACGCGCGCAGCCTGGTGGTCGGCCAACCCATCGGCCAGTACCAGCGCATCCTCAACCAGATGCGTACCACCTTCGCCTCAAGGGACGCCGCCGGCCGTGGCCTGCAAACCTTTGACCTGCGCATCACCATTCATGCCGTCACCGCCATGGAAGCCGCGTTGCTCGACCTGCTGGGTCAATTCCTCGACGTGCCGGTGGCCGCCTTGCTCGGCGAAGGCCAGCAGCGCGACGCGGTAAAAATGCTCGGCTACCTGTTTTACGTGGGCGATCGCACCGCCACCGACCTGGCCTACCGCAACGAGGCCGACGCGGATGACGCCTGGTTTCGGTTGCGTCACGAAAAAGCCATGACCGCCGAGGCGGTGGTGCGCCTGGCCGAAGCCGCCAAGGAAAAATACGGCTTCAACGACTTCAAGCTCAAGGGCGGTGTATTGAGTGGCGATGAAGAAATCGAAGCGGTGACGGCGCTGGCCGAACGGTTCCCGGATGCCCGTATCACCCTCGACCCGAACGGCGCATGGTCATTGCAAGAAGCCATCCGCCTGTGCCGCGATCAACACCACGTGCTCGCTTACGCCGAAGACCCCTGCGGCGCGGAACATGGCTACTCGGGCCGCGAAGTCATGGCTGAATTTCGCCGTGCCACGGGGCTGAAAACCGCGACCAACATGATCGCCACCGATTGGCGCGAAATGGGCCACGCCATCCAACTGCAATCGGTGGATATCCCGCTCGCCGACCCGCACTTCTGGACGATGCAAGGCTCGGTGCGCGTGGCGCAGATGTGCAATGACTGGGGCCTGACCTGGGGTTCGCACTCCAACAACCACTTCGATATTTCCCTGGCGATGTTCACTCAGGTGGCGGCAGCGGCGCCGGGCGAGATCACCGCCATCGACACTCACTGGATCTGGCAGGACGGCCAGCGCCTGACCCGCGAGCCGCTGAAAATCGAAGGCGGCTACGTGAAGGTGCCGGCCAAGCCAGGCCTGGGCGTGGAGATCGACATGGACGCCGTGGCCAAGGCCCACGCGCTGTACAAAGGCATGGGCCTTGGGGCACGGAATGACAGTGTGGCGATGCAGTACCTGATTCCGGGCTGGGTCTTCAACAACAAACAGCCTTGCCTGGTACGCTGAGCCCTTCGTCCATGGCAGCCAAGGCCAGCGTCACCAGCTCCTTGCGCTGCATGGCGAGCCCCAGCACCGCCAGCGCTCCTTGCCAATCGAGCGAGAGCAGCAGGCTCAACTTTTGCCGGCTGAGCAACGGCCCTGCCAGCCAATAGCTTTTGCGCTCGCGAATGCTGATGGCGTTCAACAACCAGTCTTCACTTTGCGTCGCCAGCCATTGTTCAATGGCTGCGCGATGCCGCTGGATCAACGCCTGCGCATCCCACACCGTCATCTGCGCGATAAGCCGCGGCACGTTACGCGTGGCACTCATCTGTTTCATATCGGCTGCCAGGGCGTTCACCAGGTCGGCCTCGATCGCCACCTGGCATTCGCTGAAATAGCGCACCGGCCAATCAGCGGACAACCCCGCCCGCTGCGCGAGCACCTCGTATGCCCAGATATCCAGGGCGGTGGTCATTTTCCCGGTGAAGTTCAGGGTATTGTCCAGAATCGCCGTGGCCAACAATGCCGCGCTGTGTCGGCTGATCTGCGGCATCAGGCCGGATTTTTCCCACCGCTGGAAGACCAGTGTCGCCGCTGCGCCGATTGCGCGGATATCGGCACCCGCGCCCAGCTTTTGCGCCCAATGGACCTCAAAGCCGGGATGATGGTCGATGACTTCCCGCACCTGTTCCAGCACCACACTCGGGTCGAAGTGATGGTAGTCGGAGACGTCCACCAACACGAACTCATCGCCGGCCGTGGGCCGGTATTCGTCCAGCGCCGCGTTCCAGTCGAGCACGCTCTTGCAGATACTGAAATTCAACGGTGCGCTGCTCACCGCACGCGCTTCAATGCCCTGGCGATTAAGCAGTTCGGCGTACGCAATACAGCAGGCGTACGCATCGATGTCCAGATAGGCCGAGCCGGAGGTCACTACCCTCATGATTGAATCTCCTTGAAGTGCAGCTCAGGCGCAGTCAGTTGCGGGGTGGTTCGGGGCTGAGGAAAATCGCATGAGCGCGTGACAAGAACATGACGGCCTGCACAAAGATACGCTGAGCGCTGCCTTTTGCTGGCTATTGCCCGTTTTGCCGTGGCAATTTTTTAAGTGCGCTCGTTGCAACAGGTTGCACAGTGAGTTCCACGCCCAACGCCAGCATCAGCTTCTTGATGGTTTCAAAGCGCGTTTTTGAGCCGCCCTTGAGGGTTTTATACAGACTCTCCCGATTAACCCCTGCCGCCTCGGCAACCTTGTTAACGCCTTGGGCCTTGGCCACTTCGGCGAGCGCCTTCATGAGTATCTGCGGGTCTTGGGACTTAAGGCTTTGCGCCAGGTAAGCGCTGATGATTTCGGGGCTGTCCAGGAAGCGCGAAGCCTCATAGACATGGGTGCCTGATGTATCGAGATCGAGGATCGGCATGTCCTCGGGTTTGAATGTCGATTTGCTCATTTCATTGACCTCTCAGGGCATCGAGTATCTCTTTTGCCCGCTTGATTCCTCGCCTCTGATCGGTTTTATCGCTTCCCCACAGCATCAGGTAAGCGGTGATTCCCGTGCGCACAAACTACACCCTGTAGCCGGGCCCGACGAAGACACGCATTTCACTCAATCCATCGCCTACGGGTTCGCAATCGCCAAAATTGTTTTCCTCGGCTCGATCCAGCCGGGTCAGAATTGCAGTTTTTCCCCAAACATCCCTCGTACCGTCGAGCCATGTATCAAACTCCGGCGTCCTGCCGATCAAATTAGTCACGCTTCACCTGTAGCCTACTGGCTACTCCTTGCTGATGCCAGTGATTTTTTATTCCGGCGCTTACCGGAATAAAAAACCCTAGCCCAGCCCCCGTGCCATCAAGCGGTCAATACTATTAGCGCTTGTTTCCCTCGCGTTTAAAGCGCCCGATCAAACAACGGCGTCACGTCATACCGCTGTTTGAGCATCTGCGCATCCACCAGGAAATCCGCCGTGGCCTGAGCCTCGCTGACAATCGTTGGCGAGATCGGCAGCACCTTGATCGCGTCACGCTTGAACCACACCTTGGCAATCTCCGGTGCGGACTGGTTGGCCTTCGACCATGCCTCGGCGTACTCATCAACGTGCGTGTTACTCCAGACCCGAGCACGCGTCAGGCGCGCGACAAAGTCTTTGATGAGCGCGCTTTTTTGCGCCAGCGCCGGTTCATACGCAACGATGTAGGTCGGTGCGCTCATCAAGCCCTTGGCAGTGCGGATCAGCGTGCTGCCTTCTTTCTCTTGCAACGACACATAGGGTTCCCAGGTGCCGAAGGCATCAATGTCGCCTTGGGTCAGTGCCAGGCTGGCTTCGGCCGGCAACAGGAATTTGAAGGTCACGCTGTTGCGCGGTACGCCGGCTTCATCCAGCGCTTTATAGGCCAGTTGCTGGCTCCATGAGCCGTTCCAGATCGCGACAGTCTTGCCTTTCAGGTCGGCCACCGAATGGATGCCTTTGCGCGCGACGATGCCCACACCGTCAAGGCTGGTCTGGGTACTGGCCACCACTTTCACTGGCGCCCCATTAGCGGCGAGGCTGATCACCGGGGTGTCGCCGACAATCCCCACATCGAGCGCACCACTGGCAACCGCCGAGGCCACCGGGGAGCCGGTGTTAAAGCGCTTGAAGTCGATTGTGTACGGCAGGTCTTTGAGCTCGCCCGACAGTTCCAGGACGATGCGATTGGAGAAAAACTGATCGCCCACCGTCAGGGTCTGGGGCTCTGCCGCCGAGGCTGACGGGCCGTGCAGCGTTAGCGAAGCCAGGCCCAGCAGGGCGAGCAGTGTTTGACGATTGATCATGAAAGGCATCCACACGGTTAATGGCTGACTCAACCATCTGTGTGCATGCAGTCTGGTGAAGAGGGAAAGGTTTGGTCGGTCGCCGAGTGTGGCGCCCCTAGAAGCTATCGCAATAAAGGCGCGGTGATTAATACTGTTGAGCACTATCGATAGAACTGCCACGCAGCTCGATAGGTTTTTTCCGTATTAAAAACTTTGCCCGCTCTGAGTTAGGGTGACGCCACCAGACCACTGGACCCCGCGCCTGAATCCCTTTCTGCAAGGTCCATTGCATGTCGACTCCCGCTTTGAATATCTGGGGCTGTGCGCCCTCCGCCCGTTACGAACAACTGGCCGCACCGTTTCGCCCACTGTTTGCGCAGATCCTTGCGCAAGCCGCCGAGGCTGATCAAACCCGCGCCAGCCTGACCACCGTCATCCAACAACTGAATAAACTCGGGTTGCCCCGTTGGCGCTTACCCGTGAGTGAGGGTGGCCAGGACGCGACCCTGGTTGAACTGCTCGCGCTGCTCACCGAGTTGTCCGCCGCCGACTCCAATATCACCCAGGCCCTGCGCGGGCATTTTGGTTTTTGCGAGGACGTACTCTGCGCCAAGGACCGCGACTGGCGCGCCAAATGGCTGCACCGACTCGGCCAGGGCGTGCTGCTCTCCCCCGGCAGCACGGAAGTCGGCAACCAGGCCCGCGGCGATTTCGAGACCCGCCTGCACCGCGATGCACAGGGCAGATTGCGCATCAGCGGCAAAAAGTTCTACACCACCGGCGCGCTCTACAGTGACCTGATCAACACCATCGCCACGGGCGAGGACGGCACGGTGTACAGCGTGGTAGTCGACCTCAACGCCCCTGGCGTGCAGATCATCGACGACTGGAACGGCTTCGGCCAACGCCTCACCGCCAGCGGTACGTGCGTCTTTGACAACGTGCCGGTAGAAGACGACCTGCGCCCCACACACCAGCGCTTCGGTTACGGCCAATCCTTCTTCCAGATCTACCACCTCAGCACCCTCGCCGGCATCGCCCGCCGCGCGGCATTGAGCGGTGCGCAAGAGCTCAGCCAGCGCGCCCGCACCTTCACCACCGGCAACGCCGACACCGCCGCGCACGACGTGCAACTGCTGCAAGTGATCGGCGAAGTCGCCAGCCAGGCGTATGCCGCGCAAGCCATCAGCCAGCAAGCGGCGCAGCGCCTGGAGACGACTGCGCAATATGTGATCGCCCACGAGCAACCGCTGCATGACGACGACCCGCAGGTGGCGCTGGCGGAATTGGAGGTGTGCCTGGCGGTGAACCCGGTGGTCGACGCAACGCTCGCCGCGACCACCGCGCTGTTCGACGCGCTGGGCGCCAGTGCAACGGCGAGCAACAAGGCGCTGGACCGGCTATGGCGCAATGCGCGCACATTGGCGAACCACAATCCACGGGTGTACAAGTCGCGGATTGTCGGCCATTACCTGGTCAATGGCGTGCTGCCGCCGGCGCAGTGGCGGGTGGGTGTGGCCAAGGCTTGAGCCTTGCTCGGTTGCAGCCACACCACCGGGCAAAGGTGCTCAGCCGTGCATGGCTTCGGCAGGCGTTGAAGTCAGCGGCTGACAAATGCCACCACCCGCGCGAGCATCCGATCACACGCCGCCAACTGTTCCAGGCTGATGAATTCATCCGGCTTATGCCCCTGCGCCATACTGCCCGGCCCGCACACCACGGTCGGGATACCGGCCTGATCAAACAACCCGCCTTCAGTGCCGAAGGCCACCGTGCCATACGCCGCCGAACCACAAAACTCGGCAACCCAGGCCGCCGCCTGGCTTTCGGCCGAGGTGGCCAGGCCCGGGTAACTCGACAGTTCGCTGAAGCTGATCGCGCACTGCTCGCTCACTGCCTGCATCGCCGGCAACACGCGGTGTTCGGCGTAGCCGCGTAACGCGTCCGCCACGTGCCAGGGGTCCTGGGCTGGCAGCGCGCGCACTTCAAACTCAAACGTGCAATTTTGCGGGACGATATTCAGCGCTTTGCCGCCGTTTATCAGGCCGGTTTGAACCGTGGAAAACGGCGGGTCAAATCGCGGGTCAAGGTGCTGCGGCGCCTTGAGCGTTTCACCGAGGCGCACCAGTTCACCGATCAACTGCGCGGCGTATTCGATGGCGTTGACCCCGGACGGCGCGTAGGCCGAATGGCATGCCGCACCATGCACTTCGCAGCGCAACGCCAGCTTGCCCTTGTGACCCAGCACCGGCTTGAGTTCGGTCGGCTCACCGATCACGCACAGCAGCGGCTTGACCGGCTGCGCGTGGAACCTCTCGATCAACGCGCGTACGCCCAGGCAGCCAACCTCTTCGTCATAGGACAGCGCGATATGCACCGGCATCCGCAACGGCGCCTGCACCAGCGCCGGCACCTGAGCCAGTACACACGCGATGAAGCCCTTCATATCGGCCGTGCCACGGCCATACAACTTGCCGTCCTGTTCCGTGAGGTCGAACGGCGCGACCGTCCAATGCTGGCCATCCACTGGCACCCCATCCGTGTGGCCGGACAACACAATGCCGGGCAGCCCGGCCGGGCCGATGGTTGCCAGCAGGTTGGCCTTGCTCTTTTGCTCATTGAACAGCAGCTCAGAGGCCACCCCGTGGCCTTGCAAATAGGTGCGCACGAAGTCGATCAAGGCCAGGTTGGATTCACGGCTGGTGGTATCAAAGCGCACTAGGTGCGCCAGCAGCTCACGGCTGTTGCTCATCGGTCATCTCCCGGCACCGCATAGCCCGGTGCGTGTTGCGGGTTGATGGCGCGGTCGATGTAGTCCTGCAGTTGGCCGCGATAGGCCTGCCAGAGTTGGTCGAGGGCACCGATCGGGTCTTCATCGGCCCAGTCCACACGCAAATTGACGATCGGCCATAGCAGGTCATCGACCACCACCAGGGCGGCCGAATGCACCGGGCCGGCCTCGCCGCCGCTGGCCTGCCCGGCGTGCAGTGCGGCCAGCAAGCGTTCGGCAAGCTGCCCGGGGGCGCGTTCGAAAGCACGCACCATGGCGTCGATCACGCCAGCATCAGCCAGCATATTGCCCGCCGCCACGCACTGCTCACCGCTCTGCGCCGCATGAAGGCCGAGGGTGTGTGCACCGCTGAAATGCGCAGTACGGCCGTGATGATCAATCACCGTGACCTGGCGATATTGGCTATGTGCCTGACCGGCGATGACCTGCGCCAGCGCCTCACTCGGCGCCACGCCCTGCCCGAGCACGTCGAGAATCTGCGGGCCCAGGCTCGGCAAGGTGATGTTCTGCGACGCCACCGCGCCCACACCGGGGCGCAGCCACGGGCAACGCGCGCCCACGGCAATGCTTGAAGAGCTGATCGCAATGCCCAACTGGCCGGTCTCGGCGCAGCGAGCCACAACGGAAAACGTCATAAAAAAGCCCTCAGTCGAGCACCGAAGGGTCGGCGTCGATCATCAACTGCTTCATTTCTTCAAAGTGCTGCCGGGAAAAATCCGCGATACCTTCCCAGCCCCGTGCGGTTTTTTCCGCCACTTCATCCGACAGCACCCGCAGCGGCTGGCCGGTGGACCACGCCGTCACCAGAATCTGGCAGGCCCGCTCCAGGGTCCAGATGTCGTCGAAGGCCTCACCGATAGACGCCGCCGTCACCATCACACCGTGGTTACCCATCAACAAACGACGTTTGCCATCGAGCAAGCCGGCCAGGCGCGCGCCCTCGGCTTCGGTGTCCGCCATGCCGCCATACAATTCGTCCACGGCCACACGGTTGAAGTACCGCGCGGTGTTCTGGTCAATCGGCGGCACATGCGGCCTGGCCAGGCACGCCACTGCCGTGGTGTAGACCGGGTGCAAGTGCAACACCGCGCGGGTTTGCGGCAGCAGGCGGTGAATCTGCCCGTGGATGGACCAGGCGGTGGCGTCCACATTCGGGTGCTCGGCGCTGGCAGGATCGTCGGCGTTCAACAGCAACAGGTCACTGGCACGCATACGCGAAAAGTGCTTCCACTTCGGGTTGAGCAAAAACTGTTTGCCATCGGCCGACACGGCGGCGCTGAAGTGGTTGGCCACCGCTTCGTGCATGCCCACATGCGCAATGATGCGAAAGGTCGCCGCCAGGTCGATGCGCGTCTGTTCTTCAAGGGATAACGCCATGAATCGGTCTCCGCAAGGCGCGACCGCAAGGCTGCGGCCGCGCGCCAGGCTTACTGGGGCATCAGCGCCGCGATGTCGGCGTCGGTTGGGGCCTCAAAGTTGTACTTCTTGAGCAAGGCCGCGTATTCCGGGGTGGCGCGGTATTTTTCCAGCCCCTCGAGCAGGGCTTTCTTCACCGTGTCATTGCCCTTCTTCACGCCAAAGCCGTTCAGCACCGGGTAGATCAGGGTGTCGGAAGAAATCACCACGCGGCTGCCCAGCTTGTCGACCACACCACGGGCCACGGCGGCGTCGGTGATCTGCGCTTCCACCGCGTGGGCCAGCAACGCCTGAGTGGTTTGCGGGTCGGTGCTGTATTCGCTGATCTGAATCGGCTTCAACCCCTTGGCCACGCAATAGTCAGTCGACAACTTGTTCATCTGCGCCAGCCATGACGTGGCGCCCATGGAGCCGATCTTGTGGCCGCAGAACTCTTCCGGGGTCTTGGGCTGGAAGGCGCTGTCCTTGAGGGTGAGGATCGACTCGCCGCTTTTCAGGTACGGGATCATGTCGATGACTTTGACCCGCTCTGCCGTGATGTACATCGACGAGTTGGTCAGGTCGAACCGCCCGGCCTGCAGGCCAGTGATCAGGTTGGGAAAACGCGTGTCGAGGGTCTCGACCTTGCGGCCCATGACCTTGCCCAGGCCGTCCATAAACTCGATATCAAAGCCGGCGGGTTTGTTGTTGTCCATGTACTCATAGGGAAAGAACGTCACATCGGAACCGGCGATAAGCTTGCCTTCCTGCTGGAACGCCGAAGCCGCCAAGGAGGTCAGTGCAACCGCAGCGCCCAGCAGGCACACGGCAAGAGGGCGAACACTTTGTTTGGATGCTGTCATGGTCATTACCTGCAAGGGTTTCAGGGGGTTAGGCAGTCGCGGAATCTTGGCCGGCCTGTTGCACAAAAAAGGACGCGCCACGGGGTTTTTGCGGCAAGCGCATCTGGTTGTTGGTGGCGCGCACCCAACCACTTTCTTCACCGGCCACCAACCGGCCGGCGTGTGCACTGGGCAGCGGGTTTTCGCCAAATGGCAGCGCGTCTTCAGCGGCGTATACGCTGATAAACAGGGTGCGCGGCAGTTCGGTCTCGTTAGGGCTCGATGCATGTAAAAGGCGCGTGTGCATGAAGCACACCGAGCCGGCCGGGCCGTAACAGGCGACCGGTTGCTGGCAGTGTTCTTCGACCACCGCATCCTCCACCGAACCGGTGAACCGTTGGTTCTGCCAGTGCGACCAGAGCGGGCCTTTGTGGCTGCCGGGGATCACATTCAGCGGACCGTTTTGCGGGGTCACTTCACTGACCATCAGCAGGGCCGTCACAATGTCGTCGTTGCTGTGGGGCGTGAACAGAAAGTCCTGGTGCCACTTCACCTGGGTCGCGGTGTGCGGCAGTTTCGAATTGATTTTGCTGTGATGAAAACGCGCGCCGCCCGCGCCGATCAACTGCGCGGAAATCGCGGCCATCCGCGAGTGCAACGCCACGCGCTCATACACCGGGGAAATCTCGGTAGGCGAACTCACCCGGCGCAATGACGGGTGATCCGGGCGGTGGTCGCCTTCCAGGTCAAAGCGGGCGCGACCGTCCAGCGTGGCGCCCCACCCCTGGTCGTGGCTGCGGCTCTCTTCCACCCACTGGTCGAAGTCATGTTGCAACGCGGCCACGTCGTTTAGCGACAGCACGCCTTCTACCACCAGGAATCCGTCGCGCTGGAACTGTTCGATTTGAGCTTGCTCGATCATAGTGTTGTGTCCTGAACGTTAACGAGATCACGCCAGCGAGACGTCCTTGAGGAACGCCTCCACGCGTGGGTTGTGGCCGCTGCGCAACGCCTGCGGGGTGTCGTCGCACACCACACGGCCCTTCTCCATGAACACGATGCGGTCGGAGACCTTGAAGGCGAAGTTCATCTCGTGGGTGACGATCACCATGGTGATGCCCTCCCCGGCCAGGGCTTCGATGACCTGCAGCACTTCGTTGACTTTTTCGGGGTCGAGCGCCGAGGTGGGCTCGTCAAACAGCATGATTTGCGGGCGCATCATCAAGGCGCGGGCGATGGCCACACGCTGTTGCTGGCCGCCGGACAACTGGTGCGGGTACTTCCAGGCGTGGTCGAGCATGCCCACCTTGTGCAACAGCGCGTAGGCCTGTTGCTTGAGCGCGTCGGTACGCCCCAGGCGATGGTATTTGGGCGCCATCAGCAGGTTGTCGAGCACACTCAAATGCGGGAACAGGTTGAAGCTCTGGAACACCATGCCGATGTTCAGGCGATGCTCGGCGTGCTCGACGTACTCGGGTTTCTGCGCACCGACTTTGTTGAGGTGAATGAACGGCTGGCCATTGATCGTGATCTCGCCGTTGTCCAGCTGTTCAAGGCCATTGAGCAGGCGGATCAACGTGGTCTTGCCGGAGCCGGACGGGCCGATCACCGACACCACTTCACCCGGCTGAATCTGCAAATTGACTGAGCCCAGCACTTCAATATCGTTGTAAGCCTTGTGCAACCGCGTGGCTTGCAACGCCGATGCACCGGTGCTCGCCGGGCGCTGCAACGCTGGGCCCTGTTGCGTGGCCAGGGCCAGCACCGCCGCGTCCGGCACACGGGACACGTTGCGTTGGTTGACGTCGAGAAAGCGCTCCAGGCGCTTGAGCAAAAAATCGAACACAGTGACGATCAACACGTAGAAGAACGCCACCGCCGCCATGGTTTCGATGACCAGGAAGTTCTGCGAATACAGGCGCTGGCCGACCATCAGGATTTCGGTCAGCGAGATCACCGACACCAGCGACGTGAGCTTGACGATCGAGATGTATTCGTTGGCCAGCGACGGCAACGCCACCCGCAAGGCCTGGGGAATGACCACGCGCCACTGGGTGCCGAAGAACTTCAAGCCGAGCGCCCGCGCCGCCTCGCCCTGCCCTTTGGGAATCGACAGCAAACCGCCGCGATGGATCTCGGCCACATACGCCGTTTCGCAAATCACCAGCGCCAACAGGCCGGACCAGAACGGGTCGGCGAGCACCGCCGACGTACCCGGCAGCGCCTGGGGCAAGTTGTAGATAAAGATCAGCAGCACCAGCAACGGCAAGCTGCGGAACAACCAGATATAGCCACGGGCCGGCAGGCTGAGCAGCGGCTGTTTGGATTGCTTGGCCAGCGCCAACAGAAAGCCCAGGGCAATGCTTAAGAGCCAGGTCAGGGTGCTGAGCTTGATCACCGTCCATGTGGCTCGCCAGAACTCGGCGTCGCCGAGCAAACCAAACAGGTAGTTCCAGTCGAATGTCATCGTCGCGGTGCCTTGAACTCAAAAGAAGTTGATCTGCATCGATGGGATGAGAGTCGTGGGGGGAGGCACTTGGGGTCAATTCGTAAAACCCGGCCCACTGGGTAGGCAGAACCTATGCAGCCAGGAAACACCGACATTCCCATGTGGCCGCTGGCTTGCCTGCCTGCGATGGCATCACCTGAGTGGACCTGCCACACCTCGGTGCCTGTATCGCAGGCAAGCCAGCGCCCACACTGAACAGGTGGTGCTGGAAGGTTTACGCCCTGCCCGAAACAGTGCGCGCCTGGATGCGCCACACCGCGCCCGCCACCTTTTGGTGCAAACTCAGCTCACACCACCCAGCACCCGCACCGCATGCGGGTCAAAAAATCTCGGCGGGGCCATGCCGGGGATGTACTGGTCGGACACAAACAGCCGGCAGCGCTCGGCAAACGCCGCCACCACGCGCGACAGCTGCGTGTTGCTCGCCGTGGCGTAGCCCAGCCGCATCGGCCGATGGGCGCCGGCCAGGCGCAGGCGAATCACGCGCTTGCCATCCTGGGACAGGTTCGATTTGGGCCGTGCATTGGCAAACGAATAACCAATGCCATTGCCCACCATCGCCCGCACCGTTTCGAGGTTGGTGGAGCGCATGATGATGTTTGGCGTGGTGCCCGCCTGCATGAACAGGCTGAGGAAATAGTCGCGGCTCCAGGGCGTGTCGAGCAACACCACCGGATACGCCTCAAGGTCCTGCATGCTCACCGCCGGCAGGTTCGCCAGCGGGTGATACTCGCCGACCATCACATACGGCGGCAGGTGCGCCAGGGGTTGGAAGTCGATGTCCGGGCTGGTCACCAGGTCGTAGGTCAGCGCGATGTCCAGCTCGCCGCTGCGCAGTTTTTCCAGCAGTTCCTCATGGTTGCCTTCGGCCTGGGTCAGCCGCACGCCAGGAAACGCACGGCCAAACCCGAACACCAACTCGGGCGTGATCATCGGCGCCAGCGACTCCAGGCAGCCCACCCGCAACGGCCCGCGCACGGTGTTCAACGACTCCGAGGCGATGGTGTAGAGGTTGGTCATCTGCTCCAGAATCAGCTTGGCCTCCTGCATCACCTGGCGCCCCACCGCCGTGAGGGAAATACCCTGCGCGTGGTGCCGAATAAACAGCTGAATGCCCAGCTCGGCCTCCATATGAGTGATGGCCGCCGAGATGGAAGGCGACGACACATGGATGCGTTCAGCCGCAGCACTGATGCTGCCGGCCTCTCCCGACGCCACAAAATACTCCAGTTGACGCTGAGTAATCCGACTGAGCATTACGCCTGCCCCTCAACAATGACTGTAGGGGTCGCGTTGCAGGGTTCGTGCCGGGTCATCGCCGGCCCTGCGCTGTGCCGATGAGGGGCACAGGCTTCGGTTTTTCCTAAGCACTACCCCGCGCAAATGCTGGTTTCGCGAGAACGAGGGCGATGTGAAGCTTGTTTCATCCCGCGTTCGATGAGTTGCCCGCCATGCCCACCCACACCCGCATCCGCATGTTCAACACCCGCCAGACCTACCCTAACCAGGCGCTGGACAACGACCTGTGCCAGGCCGTGCGCGCCGGCAACACCGTTTATGTGCGCGGCCAGATCGGCACCGATTTCGACGGCAACCTGGTCGGCCTCGGCGACCCACGCGCCCAGGCCGAACAGGCGATGAAAAACGTCAAGCAACTGCTTGAAGAGGCAGGCTCCGACCTGTCGCATATCGTCAAAACCACCACCTACCTGATCGACCCGCGTTACCGCGAGCCGGTGTATCAGGAAGTGGGTAAATGGCTCAAAGGCGTGTTCCCGATTTCCACCGGCCTGGTGATTTCCGGCCTGGGCCAGCCGGAATGGTTGATGGAAATCGATGTGATCGCCGTTGTGCCGGATGACTGGAGCGTATGAAAGCGATGATTGCCCGCGAGCCGGGCGGGCCTGACGTGCTGCACCAGGTAGAGCGCCGGGTGCTGACGCCCCAGGCAGGCACAGTGCTGCTGACCGTCGCCCATTAATCGGGAGAGCCCCATGCCCCATCGCGTGTTTTTCCTCAATGGGCCGAACGCCAACCTCTACGGGCTGGACAAACACGGCACCTACGGCAGCGAGAGTTTCGCCAGCATCGAAGCGCGCTGCCAGCACCACGCCGCCGGGCTGGGCCTGGCCCTGGACTTTCGCCAAAGCAACCACGAAGGCGTGCTGGTGGACTGGATTCAAGAGGCCCGGCTGCACGCCGACGCCATCGTGATCAACGCCGCCGGGCTCACCTACAGCTCCGTGCCGATCCTCGACGCACTGCTGACGTTCGACGGCCCGATCATCGAAGCGCACATGAGCAACATCTGGCAGCGCGAGCACTTCAGGCATTACTCCTACGTGTCCAAGGCCGCCACCGGCGTGATCGCCGGGTTGGGGGCGTTGGGTTATGAACTGGCACTGACGGCGCTGGCCGCGTTGCTCAAACCGTAAATACCGGCTCGAAAACACCGCCAGCTTCCACACGGGATCTTCGGTGTTACAGACAACCCCTTACTCTCAGGAAACGCCTATGTCCGTCGAAACAATCAACACGCTGGTAGTCGGCGCAGGCCAGGCCGGCGTCGCCATGAGCGAACACCTGTCCCTGATGGGTGTGCCCCACATCGTGCTGGAACGCCACCGCATCGCCGAACGCTGGCGCTCGGAGCGTTGGGATTCGCTGGTCGCCAACGGCCCGGCCTGGCACGACCGCTTTCCGGGGCTGACATTTGAAGGCATCTCGCCCGAAGCCTTCCCGCCCAAAGAGCGCATGGCCGACTACTTCGAAGCCTATGTTAAAAAATTGCAGGCCCCCGTGCGCACCGGTGTGGAAGTCCAACACGTGGAACGCCACGTAGGCCGCCCCGGCTTCAAAGTCACCACCTCCGCAGGCGTGATCGAGGCCAATAATGTCGTGGCCGCCACCGGCCCGTTCCAGCGCCCGTCGATGCCGGCTATCGTTCCCGCCACGGCGCCGGTGCACCAACTGCACTCCTCGGCCTACAAAAATCCTGCTCAGTTACCCGAAGGCGCAGTGCTGGTGGTAGGCGCCGGCGCCTCCGGCTCACAAATCGCCGAAGAACTGCAAAAGGCCGGCAGGACCGTGTACCTCTCCGTGGGCGAACACTACCGCCCGCCCCGCGCCTACCGCAGCCGCGACTACTGCTGGTGGCTTGGCGCCCTGGGCTTGTGGGACGAAGTCAAAATACAGCCGAAGAAAAAGCACGTGGCCTTTGCCGTCAGCGGCTACGAAGGCGGTAAGACCGTCGACTTCCGCCGCCTGGCGCACCAAGGCATCAACCTGGTCGGCGTGACGCGCAGCTGGGACGACGGCGTGATGACCTTTGCACCGGGCCTGGCCGACAACGTGGCGGAAGGCGACCGCGCCTACTTTGATGTACTGCGCGACGCCGACGCCTACATCGAAGCCAACGGTCTGGCGTTCCCTCTCGAACCGCAAGCCTGGGAGCTGCTGCCCGACCCGGACTGCCTGGTTAACCCGATCCTGAGCCTGGACCTCGCCGAGGCCGGCGTGACCAGCATTCTCTGGGCCACCGGCTTCACGTTCGATTTCAGTTGGTTGAAGGTCGATGCGTTCGACGAAAAAGGCGAGCCGTTTCACAAGCGCGGGATCTCGGCACAAAGCGGGATTTATTTCCTCGGCCTGCCGAACCTGGTGAACCGCGCGTCGTCGTTTATCTATGGGGTTTGGCACGACGCGAAGTACGTGGCCGATCATATTGTTTTGCAGAATGCGTACATGTCCTACAACAAGCCCTGAAACAGCAAGGTCCGAGGCGACAGCGCCTTGCTCCCTTGCCTACGCTTGCGTCAGAATCCGCCGGCTTGTGCGCTTGAGTGGGCGTCTCTAAGGTTGCTCGGTCGCTGAACACTCAGTGATCGGGTTTAGTAGCCTGGGGTTATTCCAGTCAGTGCATAAGCATCATCTTTCGGACGGTCTAGTCCGTGCTTGATGGTGGCTGTGTGCAGGGCGTCCTCGGGCGCGCCGGCTTTCTTGGAATTCCCCGGTCTACTAACCTGCGCACAGCTGCCACCCCTTTGTTTAGTAGCTCAGAGGTGGCGGCCCTAAAGTGGGAAATTCCAAGTATGTTCAAAGTTACGCCCAACCCTCCGAACGAACCGGACCTGAAACTCAATCAGGCTGCGCATCGTGCGATTGATCACTACCTGAATCCAGAAACCGCCCCACCGTCATCACCACCGGGTTTGTTCAGCGTTGCCGCCGACGCCAGCAGCGAAACCCTGATCACCAACAGCTATGAAACCTTTTCCTCCGTCACCACCTTGCTGCTCGACCTGTCAGAAGACCTGACCGGGAAACAGCGCGATGTGGCGCTGGCGATTCACCAGTTGAGTGAGTTGGGGGTGTTGTTGATGGATAGACTGATGGAGCGCGAGGCCGCTGTCGCTGGCGGCTAAAGGCTCAGCAGTACGGCCGGAAAAATCGCCGATTTGTTGTGATGAGGTTGATGGCGAATCGGCGATTTTTTTGGTTTTGCTGGGGTATTCACGCGCGCCCTGGTGCTGAAAGCCACGGGGCAAGAAGGCATGAAAGAACAGGACTGTGCTTGACCACCATTTTTTTTGGCGTTGAAACACTGAAAACAATCCAAAGCAAACATTCCCCAGGACCTGCCTGAAGAGAAAAGCTGGCGCACAGGATTGCTCCGAGGTAGACGCCAATGATGGCCTTAAGCTACCTTTTACCGACTTATCAGTGTAAGACGCATGCCGTGTACAACGCTCACTGTTCGACCACTATTGAGGGGGAAAGTAAAAGGCCCCTATCGTGAAAAGCGACAGATTATGTAACGCGACAACACTCCAACCTAAAAACCGCAAACAAGGAAGGCAATGAATTTCAAGTTAAACAGAAGCGCTTTGGTGCAGTACGAAGAGCTAGTCGCGGTATCTAAGGACAACGCCAGATGGTCCTTTCTAAACTATATTTACTTACAATTTCAAATGTCCTTACTTGTAGCGTTTGAGATGAGCAAGACATTTAGAGCCTTACCAGCAGCGTTCAAGTCACAGAAGGAACTACTGGCGTGGGCGGATACAAAAAAACAAGAGATCTGCCCTATTCCGGGCCTGTCAAAAACTCAAGCGCTCATAACGATTGGGAGCAAGGAGGGTTGCGAGCTCTTAAGGGGCCAACAATTCGTTTGGGTTCGAGCAAAATCAAACCTGTACAGAAATGCCATCATTGCATGGATCAATACTCATCGCTCAACGAGCCTGCTGGAACACCATAAGTTGGCGGCCGAGTACTGTACTGGGCTGGCGAGGGCACTTGAAGCAAAAGACATTCGAAAAAATATTAGTGACGCGAAGCGCAAACGACTGTCACAGGAGTTTCATCAGCAAGCCTCTAACTTCATGGATGCTGCACAAAGCCAGCAGACAGCAATCAAAAGCGCACACTTGCTTTTTCAGTTGGATCAGACCTTAGATGCCGACCACGTAATAAATAGAAAATCGTTAAACAAACTGCCTGAGGCATGGGTAATGATAGCCCCCGTAATATCGGGCGCGAACCAATCTTTTGGGAGGTTGATTGAGGCCAAGGCAACTAAATTCCTGCCGGACACCGAGGTCATATATTTCGACGCGATTACAACTCTAAAACTTTTTGCGCCTACCATGCCCTCCTGCCCAAAAAAAGCCAACGCGATATTCGACAGTTTCGAGCAGCGATTTCAAACTTCCGTAGAGCTTAACCAAGAGTTCATTCGGGCAAGGGCTACGCTGACTGGCTTGCTAGATGGCACAGTGGCGGATTTTTTTAGAGCTGGTAATTAACGTACCCATCACACAAAAAACATTACCAGCAAACCTACCAACAGCAGCCGCATACGTTTACGAGACACGCTTTTTGATTAAGGAAAATAGTCGATGGAACTGAAAGTCTCCGATATTTGCGTCTCTACGGAAGACCCCTGGGATAAAATAGCTTGTTATAGAATCAGACAAATAACAAATCTTCACTATGTGCTAGCGCCTCAAAATGAATTTATCAGTGATAAAAATCTTCGCTGGGTTCCAATAACCAAGCAGCATACATTATTGATCTATCCCTTTTCGTTCTTCACACCTGAACACCACAAAGAACTTGCAGCATCAATGCGACGTGTGGGCGATTTGGTTTGCGCATTACTCGGCAGCCAAAAAACATTAACACTCGACGCACTCACCCAGGCGATACTCGAGCACAGAAACAAATACGGATTCGATAGTGATGCTCAGGTCCCTTGGATATTACGCTGCCTTACTGCTGCTGAATTCGTAATTGCATCATGTAAAAAAGATGGTGTTTCATTCTCTCTTTCTCCCGCTCAGCGAACTCGAGAAAAACAGCGAAAGTTTTCTGCGACGATCGCTGGGGAACTAGCATCGTTGAGCCAGCGTGTCAGATTCATCATTGATCATGGCCCCACCGTGGGGACTTATCGTGAAAACCTACTTCAAAGTTTACTCAGAAAGCACTTGCCTGAGCGCTATCACGTTGCAACAGGTTTCATTTTCGGACTCTCTCGGCAAATCGATATATTGATATATGATCGCGTTGACTACGCACCTATATTCCGCGAAGGGGACCTTGTAATTGTACCTGAAGAGTCGGTGCGTGCCGTCATTGAAGTCAAGACCGAGCTAACCTCTAGCAATCTTGAGTCTGCGTTGGAGCTGTTACATTCAACGTCCTATTTAGACGATTATGAGCCTCCGTTCTTTAAAGGTATATTCGCTTTTCAAAGCGCATTAAAGAGCGACGCAATTTATGAGAAAATAGCAAACTTCTACACGGACTATAATGCACAAGCTCAAGGCGCACCAGGTGAACTGATAATGCGGCCATTTCAGCATTTAACCTGTGCATGCGTTATAAACAGGGCGTTTGCATACACTCGATACACTAGAAATGAAAATAAGAGACTCGTACCAGTCTTGTATTCCAAAAGCAGCGCGTCCGAACTAGAAAGTCAGTCGAGTTTTTTTATACAAAGCCTATTATCTCATCTGAAATTCGGCGGCATGAAGCCGTTCAAAATAGATTATATGGGGAGAATGTTAGGAGAGGACACATTTAGCAGAAGGATCAAAGATCTCAGAGAGGGGAATGACAGTTGGGGCGCCTACTTCGGTTTTGACGAAGATCAGGCGGAATACGATGCTATTGAGGAAATGGAGCGTCTCATTCTTAACGCCCAACAATGGCTCGACGGAGAAGAAAACTTTGAAGCCTCTCTGCCAGTTTGAGGCGGAGAATAAGAGAATAGTAGTCAGACCACGTTTTCAATAATGGTGGTCTGCCCCCTATCTCCTTCTTTGGTCTCGTTTCCTGTCATCAGACTTCAGGTTGCTCACCGAGCACTCCGATAGAATCAGGCAATACTAAAATCCAATCCGGCATAGTCCCCCAACCGCTCTCCGCCCTAGCATGGCCTCACCTTATATCTTCAGGAGTGCGTCCCATGAGTGCAGAAAAAACCATTTTTATCACCGGCGTGAGTAGCGGCTTCGGCCAGGCCCTGGCTAAGGAAGCTCTCGCCCAAGGCCATCGAGTGATCGGCACTGTCCGCAGCGAATCCTCTTTGGCAATCTTCCAGGCGCTCTCGCCTGGTCGGGCCCATTGTGTGGTGCTGGACGTTACCGACTTTAATGCCATTGACGCAGTGGTCGCCGCTGTTGAGGATCAGTATGGCCCTGTGGATGTGCTGGTTAACAACGCGGGGTATGGCCACGAGGGGATTTTCGAGGAGTCGTCGTTGGCGGAAATGCGCCGCCAGTTCGACGTCAATGTATTCGGCGCGGTGGCGATGACCAAGGCATTCGTGCCGTATTTTCGCCAGCGGCGGGCGGGGCATATCCTGAATATCACGTCCATGGGCGGCTATATCACCATGCCGGGCATTGCTTATTACTGCGGCAGCAAATTTGCACTGGAGGGCATCTCTGACACGTTGAGCAAGGAGCTTGCACCCTTCAATATTTTTGTCACGGCTGTGGCGCCGGGGTCGTTCCGAACGGACTGGGCAGGTCGTTCGATGCAGCGTACGCCGCGCAGCATAAGTGACTACGATGCGACTTTCGACCCGGTACGAAAAGCCCGTGAGGAAAAAAGCGGCCATCAACTGGGCGATCCACAAAAAGCCGCACGCGCGATGCTGACGATTATCGCGAGCCCCAACCCACCGGCTCACTTACTGTTGGGCAGCGATGCCCTGGCTCTGGTGCGTGACAAGCTGCACCGGACGGCGGAGAGTATTGAGCAATGGGAGACGCTTAGCTGTTCTACGGACGGCTGAGCATGAAAGGGGAGGACGTAATGTCGATGCCGAAACCCGAGAGCCCGAGCACAGCGCGTATCGTGCAGTTGATGAGCCAGCTTGCACCGTTGGAGGGTTACAACCTGAGCCCGCTGGATGATGTGCGTTTTCTGCGTTCCAACCGGCCGCTGACGCGCACGCCGGTTTTGTATGAACCGGGAATTGTCATTCTCTGTCAGGGGCAGAAACGCGGTTATCTGGGTGATGAAATTTACGTCTATGACGCCCAGCATTATCTGGTGGTGTCGGTGCCAGTGCCGTTTACAATAGAGACCGATGCCAGCGAGGCGGAGCCGATGCTGGCGATTTACCTGCGTCTGGATTTCGCCCTGGCCGGCGAGCTGATTCAGCAGGTCGATAAGGTATGGAACATAAGAGTGGCTCAGCCGATGGGCATGTACGCCTCGCCCATGGATGAACCGCTACGCCAGTCGACCCTGCATTTTCTGGAAGTGATGGGCGACCGCACCGACGCGCAAATCCTTGGCCCGGCGATGCTGCGCGAACTCTACTACCGCATCCTCACCGGCGAACAAGGCGGCACCCTACGCGCGGCCATCGCCCAGCGGGGTCAGTTCGGCAAGGTGACACGTGCCATTTACAAAATTCACCGCTGTTACCACGAGCATCTGGATGTAGAAGACCTGGCCCAGGAAGCGCAGATGAGTGTGCCTAACTTTCATCTACATTTTCGCAAGGTGACGGATTCCTCGCCTATGCAGTACCTCAAGTCGACGCGGTTACATCAAGCGCGATTACTGATGCTGCGTAACGACCTGACAGCGGCCAAATCGGCCTTTCTGGTGGGATATGAAAGTGCTTCGCAATTTAGCCGCGACTTCAAGCGCCTCTTCGGCCGCACACCGATAGCGGAGGTGGCGTGGATGAAACAGACGTACGCGTTGCCTGCACCGACAACCCCGTCGCCATTCGTGTCATCACACTGAGCTTCAATCAATCCTGTCTTGCCCGGCGCCAGTAGGCATGTGAACGCCGTGCTGTTTCAGTATGCGGAGAAAGGGGACGACTTTATTTACCCTGCTCTAACGTCTGCTTAAGGTCGAGGCTGTGTAAAACCGTTTTTGAGCGCGCCAGGTGTTCAAAACCGGACTGGAAATCGCGCTTCTACGCGAAACCCACCTCTGCAGACGTGCCGATAAACTTCAGATGGAACGTAGACGCGCGCACTTCAATTTTGACCAAGCGTTTTTACATACTCTGGGCCAGGAGCGGACGGAGGATTAGCGTGGGCGGCTATAGATCATTCAGCTTCTACAATCCAGGTCAGTCACGGCCCTGACCAGAAGCGTCATGCGAAGGACGACACGCACGCAAACCGCAGTGGCGCACGGGTTTCTAACTACCAAGTCTTTTCGCAGGGGCACCACGCAAGCCGCTTCAAACCTGCGCAGCGATGCTGGCTTTGCTTTTGAACATGGCGGTGTCGGCCTTGAAAATCAGATCGTCCAGACCTTCGCCATCTTCCGGATACCACGCCACCCCTAGGCTGGCGCTGACCTTAATCTGGCTGTTTTTCCATGGAATGGGCAGGTCGATGGCCTTGCAGATTTCTTGGGTGATGCGCTGGATATCGCTTCGGTGATGCGCGCCGTCGAGCAGCACTACGAATTCGTCACCGCCCATGCGCGCGGCTATTTCGAACTCGCGAATATTGGATTTGATGGCCGTGCCTACGTGGATCAGGATGGCATCGCCTGCCTGGTGGCCAAAACGATCATTGATCTGCTTGAAGTGATTCAAGTCGATATAGCACAGGGCCAAATGTTCTCCACGGCTCTTTGCGGCCAGCAGCTTCTGATTAGCAAAGGGAATAAAACTATTGCGATTGGGTAAGCCAGTCAGGCTGTCATAGAAGGCCAGCTTGTGTACTTCCTCTTCGGCGAGTTTGCGCAACTTGATCTCCTTGCGCAGATGGCGCTGGGCATTCAACAGAACCAGAGCGAACATCAGGACAAGCACACAGCCGATACTGATCAGCACAATGGTCTTGCGCAGCCGCTCGATGAGCTGTGGCGGGTTGGGATCGTAAATGAAGTTTTCCAGACCGGCGATATTGTCGACCATACCCAGTTCGAGGAAGGTTTCAGCCATACGTTGCCAGCGCCCTGGGTTCATATGCCCGATCTCGATCAGGTCAGACATCACCAGCGGACGCATGGCCTGAGCTTCGAATTGCAAGTGCGCGCGACTTTTCTTCACCGAATACTGATTGAGCAGCAGGTCTATGATTTGCTCGGGGTTATCCATCGCGTAGCGCCAGCCGCGCAGGGTAGCGCGGCGGAAAGCCTCGACCCGCTGTGGATGTTCGTCAATCTCGGCCTGGGTGGTGAACAGGATGTCGCTGTAGAAGTCGATCCCGTAGGTGACGGGCGAGATGATGTTGTATTCCACGCCCCGCTGTTGCAGGTAGAAGGGCTCGTTGGTCAGGTACGAGTTGAACGCCGTCACTTTACCGCTGGCGAGATCCCCAATTTGATAACTGCTGGGTAGCAGTTGTAGTTTTTCGAGGGGGATACCCTCGCTACGGAACATCGCCAGAAAATCGGCATCGGTCTGTGCATCCATCAGCATCAACGGCTTGCCGATCAGGTCGTGCACAGTGCGAACACCTTGGTCTGTGCGAGCCACGAGCACGGAAGGTGAATGCTGAAAAATCACCGCCAGCGCTACCAACGGCTTCCCATGCAGACGTGCGTAGAGCAATTCACTATTGGCTTCGCCGTATTGGGCGCGCCCAGAGAGCACTTCTTCGACCGGTGTGACATTGGGGCCACCTTCGTGCAAGCGCACGTCCAGTCCTTCTTCGCGGTAATAGCCCTTTGCGATGGCGGCATAGTAGCCCGCGAACTGGAATTGATGTTTCCAACGTAGCTGTACATCAATCACCTGTTCGGCGCCATTCTGTTGAGGGCCAGAACCCGCCCACACAGCCTGACCCCAGACGAGCACAAAACACAGCAGTCGACGCAGCCGAACCAGGAGAACTCTCTTCGGCGGGCCTGGCGTGTTAGAACAGCAACAGTGGCTAGGCATGGTGATAGTCCGTGAAACGCGCTTATCGTTGAGCGTGCAAAGCGTGGCGAGTCATTGTGACATCACTCATGCGGGGCCAGCAATCACGCGCCACGCTAACCAAAGCGGCCGTTATGCTCGCTTGCGGCGTGGTTGGCGTTTGCTTCCCGACAACAGACCGCTACCGGCCAGAAGTGGACGTAATGGCGTTTGTGTAGTATCCGCCTCTCTTCCCACCTGTATGAGGTGCCCGATGTCTAACCGACACTCCCCATCCCCTATAAGAGCTGCCCTAGATCTGCAAAACGCCCGTTCGCTTTTGGGAAAGCAACTGAGCGTGCTGCTGCACGACCAATACTATTTCAACGCCGAGAAATATCTGGGAGACATAGGTTCTCTAGAATGGCGGTTTGGCGGGCGAGAAGTACTATCCATGTATCTATTGAGTGATGGCGAGAGAGTAGGCGCGGACTTGTTGCCTTCTGATACGCCGACTTCCTTCGAGATAGAGCCGAACGTGACCTGCTTCTGGAAAAGGGAAAACCTACTTACAGGTCTATCGGCAACCCACCTCGAGAACACAAAAATTTGCGCGGTTGAGGGAATTCTTGACTCTTTCAACGGGCAAGAGCCTTGGCTGGCCGGATTCAGAGTTACGTTCGAGACCGGTGACTCATTGATCTACCTTAACCAGGGAGACGACGCCGTCGTATTGATTAATGCGCTACCGCCAGTCAGCGTTGGCCTCGAAACCCGCTTCGTTACCTCAATTTGATGAACGCATTGGTGTTGATAGCCGCCTCGGGGGAGAAGATGAACGAAGAATTCAGCTATGTCTGGCTATTGCCGCTGCTTGAGAAACCTTTCGAAACAGCTGCACTCGATTTGCATGATGCGGTAAGAGCCCTTAGCAAAAAATATATGCTACCTGCCGACATAGCGTTGCAGCCGCTGGTGATCACAGCTTTGATGTCGCATTCCGAATATTGGTCGGGACTGGCGCTTAAATGGCTGGAGGATGGCTTTCCTATAGACATTCCGCTGAACGCGCTCTTGGCTCATTGCGCCGAGGACAAAACGTTGTCTCAGTCTCGCCGTCATAGAGCACGCAGGCTTCTCGGACGGAAAAAATTATGGGGCTGAATTCTATGTCTGGCTGTTATTGAATCGCCCCTGATTTTGTAGAGTGTTGAATGACTGCTTCTGGCCGATTTCTGCCGTTCGTGACAGGCAGCAACCGGCCAATAGCACCCCCTCGTAAAAATGGCTGACGCCTCGCTTCCACGAGTGGCAACCTCCCCAAACAGCCCCATCGACACGTTACAAACGACGCCCTGATTTCCTTGCAGGTTTAGTCCCTGGGGTGGCGTCACGAATGTTCCGTCGAAACTTTCAGCCCAGACACACCCAACGACGACTCAAACTCACCCCACCGACCTTCGTCATGCCTCAGGTGGGCCTTTGAGTTCTACCTGGTTTCCGTCTGGGTCGAAGCAGTAGAGTGAAGGGCCCTCGCCTTCCGCACCGTAGCGCTTGGCCGCCTTGTCGGCTCGCACGCCGTGGTTACGTAGATGAGTGAGAATGTCAGCCTCAATGAACGGCGTTATCCGCAGGCAAAAGTGGTCAAGGTTACGATGCTCGGGATCTGCCGCGCCCCCGGCCTGTTGCCCAAGGGGGCCGGCAACATCCACCAGGTCAATCATCGAGGTTCCCGCACGCAGGTGAATCATGCCCAGGTCATCACGACGCTTTGCCACGTCGCAACCGAGGGTCTCACTGTAGAAGGCCAAGCTGCGTTGAATATCCTGTACACGCAAGACGACGTGATCCAGCTGTTTTACTTTGAAAGGAATCATAGTGCCTCCTGAGCCAAGTAAAGGCCGAGTGGCCTGTGCGGTTAATGCATTGATTTTTTATCACACTCGGCCTCGCTTGATGCACCGAACGGGTGATGACGCTTGAGGCCGGACGCGGCCCAGGCCTGCCGAACCTGCCACGCGGTGCCCCGCGCAGGCTTGGCCATCAGACCAAGGCACCCGGTCGCGTGGCTGACCGCTAGGCGGTCGAGCGCTCGGGCGTTGAGCGCGCCTGGTGATTGCGATCTACGCTAAGACACTGGCGCCTTTGGCCGCCAAAAATACCGTTGCTGAGCACGCTGTCCCTGCCGGTGCGGTTGGTTGGGCTCATGCAAGACATGGACGCGGTGGGCACACCCGAGAAACAGTCGTCTGCTGGTCATAAATCAGACAGATGGCAGTTAGGTTGTCTAAAGTTGTGACGCACCGCGCAGATAACTCCTATGTCATTTCCACCCGCAACACAGTTCAAGGATCGAACTCATGACCCAGCGTCAATCCAGCCACACTCCCCCTCTCGGTCATCCGCGTTTTCGCTGGTTCGCTTTGATCCCGGTGGTACCCGCCGTGGTGTGGACACTGCTGCAATCAAGCTCTGCGGCCAACCTGGCGGCCTGCGCGGTACTGGTGCTGATCGGCCTTGGTGCCTGCGCCTGGAGCGCGAGCTCGCAGCGTAACGCCGTGCAGCTAGGCATTGCGCGGGCGCAGGCGGATCAGGCCGAGGCGGACGCGGCGCGCAACGGTATGGCCTCGCGGGCACAGCTGGATGAGGTATTGCTGGGCGCCATGCCGATCTGGGCCAAGCAGGTGGAAAGCTCGCGCCATCAGACCGAAGAAGCGATTGTGAGCCTGGCTAACCGGTTTACCGGGATCGCCACGCGCTTGCAGGAAACGGTACACGCCTCGCAGCATGCCGCCGGTGAACTGGATGGCCACGCCGCCGATGGGCCGCTTGAGGCGCTGGCACGCAGCGACAGCGAACTGAGCCAGGTGATCAATTCACTCAAGGCCACGCAAAGCAGCCGTGACCAAACCCTGGCCCAGGTCCGCAGCCTGACCGCCTACACCGGTGAACTGCGCACCATGGCCGCTGATGTGGCGGCGATTGCTGCACAAACCAACCTGCTGGCCCTCAACGCCGCCATTGAGGCGGCGCGGGCCGGTGAGGCCGGGCGTGGCTTCGCGGTGGTGGCCGATGCCGTGCGCAGCCTGTCGAGCAAATCCAGTGAAACCGGCCAGCAGATGTCGGCCAAGGTCGACATCATCAATAACGCCATTACGCAATTGGTGCACGCTGCGTCCAGCAATGCCGACCAGGACAGCCATTCGGTGGCCGAGTCCGAAAACAGTATTCAAGTGGTGCTTGAGCGCTTCCAGAACATCACCGGGCGTCTGGCCGACTCCGCCGACCTGCTCAAGCAGGAAAGCTACGGCATCCGCGATGAGATGACCGAGGTGCTGGTCAACCTGCAATTCCAGGATCGGGTCAGCCAGATCCTCAGTCACGTGCGCGACAACATGCACGCGTTGCATGACCACCTCCTGCAAGCCAGCCAGGCCCCCGACCAGGCGGTTGCCGTCGACGCCCGGCAGTGGCTGGCGCGCATGGAAGCCACCTATGCCACCGACGAGCAACGGCGCATCCACCATGGTGAAGCGGCCGTGCAGCACAACTCTCAAGACATTACTTTCTTTTAGGAGCACCTCATGGCGAAGAATGTATTAGTGGTCGACGACTCCAGCAGTGTGCGGCAGGTGGTCGGTATTGCCTTGAAAAGTGCCGGTTACGACGTGATCGAAGCCAGCGACGGCCGGGATGCCCTGGGCAAGCTCACCGGGCAGAAGGTGCACCTGATCATCAGCGATGTGAACATGCCCAACATGGACGGCATCACCTTCGTCAAGGAGGTCAAGAAGCTGGCCAATTACAAGTTCACGCCTATCATCATGCTGACCACTGAGTCCCAGGAGTCGAAGAAGGCCGAGGGCCAGGCCGCTGGCGCCAAGGCCTGGGTGGTCAAGCCGTTCCAGCCGGCGCAGATGCTGGCAGCGGTGTCCAAACTGATACTGCCTTAAACCCCGGCGCCAGGGAGGCTCCCATGCCGATCACCATCGAAACCTTCGACGACACTGCCCGCGTGCGCATTGACGGTGAGCTGACGATTTACACCGTTGCGGAACTGGCAGGTGCGCTGCTGCCGCAGATCGGCGCGGCGCCCCGCCTTGAGCTGGACCTGTCCCAGGTCACGGAAATGGATGGCGCCGGCTTGCAGTTGCTCGCGGTTATCCGGCGTGAGGCCGGTATCAGCGGTACCGGCTTGAGCGTGACCGGCCAGAGCCAGGTGGTCATGCAGGCGCTCCAACTGTGTCGCACTGAGGCCTCGTAGTCAGCGCTTCCCACGTTTTTTGATCGACAAGGAAAGTCCCGGTGAGCATCAATCTCGATCAGGCACAGCAGACATTCATCGTTGAGGCACGCGAGCTGTTGCAGGCCATGGAGCAATCCCTGCTGCAACTGGAAAGCGAGCCCGGCGACCAGGATGCGATTGGCGCGATTTTCCGCGCCGCCCACACCATCAAGGGTTCGGCGGGGCTTTTCGGTCTGGCGTCGATCGTGGGGTTCACGCATATCGTCGAAGACGTGCTCGACCGCCTGCGCGAAGGCAGTGTGGCGGTGGATGCCGCATTAATTGCGCTGCTGCTCAAGTGCGGCGACCACATGCTCGAATTGATCGAAGTGGTCGCCGACCGCGGTGAGACGCCGACGCCCGCCGCGCTGGAGCGCGGTGAGGCATTGCGCGAGGCACTGAGTGCCTATCAGCCGTTGCAAACCACGCCTGTGAGCGTCGAGACCGCGGAGGTGAACGACGACGCGGCGGTCGAAGTGCTTTGGCATATTGCCCTGCGCTTCGGCGTGGATGTCTTCCGCAACGGCATGGACCCGTTGTCGTTCCTGCGGTACCTCGACACCCTGGGCACGCTGTTGCAGGTCACCACCTTGACTGAGCGCATTCCGGCCGCCGCCAGCTGGGACCCGGAAAGCTGCTATCTGGGCTTCGAGATTGACCTGCGCTCGACGGCCAGCCACGCCACCCTCAACGAGGTATTCGACTTTGTGCGCGATGACTGTGAAGTGCAGATCAGCGCCGTCGACGCAGCGCCGGAGCGCACGGCGGCCATCGCTGGCGACCTGGTCACCCAGGCCGAGCCAGCCTTTATGCCTGCCGCACCGCAGCGTGTGGCGCCCAGCGAGGCGAAAACCCGTGACGGCAATTACGTGCGCGTCAACGCCGACAAGCTCGACGAGTTGATCAATCTGGTCGGCGAGTTGGTGATCGCCAGCGCCGGCGCGAACCTGCTGGCCCGCTCCTCTAACAACGACCCGTTGCAAGAGGCGGCGTCGACGGTCTCGGGGCTGGTGGAAGAGATCCTCGATGGCGCCCTGCACTTGCGCATGATCCCCATCGGCGACACGTTCAACCGCTTCCGCCGCGTGGTGCGCGATATCAGCCAGGAACTGGGCAAGGACATCGAACTGATCATCAGCGGTGCGGAAACTGAACTGGACAAAACCGTGGTCGAGAAGATCGGCGACCCGCTGATGCATCTATTGCGCAATGCCATGGACCACGGCATCGAAAGCGCCGATGCGCGGCGTGCGGCCGGCAAGTCGGCCAAGGGCTATCTGAGCCTCAATGCCTACCATGACTCGGGGAGCATCGTCATCGAGATCGCCGACGACGGCGCCGGGCTCAACCGCGAACGCATCCTGCAAAAGGCCCAGGAACGCGGGCTGGTGGCCAGCGGTGCGCTGCTCACCGATCAGGAGATCTACAACCTGATCTTCGAAGCGGGTTTCTCCACCGCCGAGGCCGTGACCAACCTGTCCGGGCGCGGCGTCGGCATGGACGTGGTCAAGCGCAATATCACCTTGTTGCGCGGCACCGTCGACCTCGACAGCCGCCCCGGCCAGGGCACCGTGGTGCGCATTCGCTTGCCGCTGACCCTGGCGATCATCAATGGGTTCCTGGTCGGCATCGACCAATCCACCTATGTGATTCCGCTGGACATGGTCCAGGAGTGTATCGAGCTGGATGAACACCAGCGCCAGTCCAGCCGTGACACGGGCTATCTGGACCTGCGTGGCGAAGTATTGCCTCTGGTGCACCTGCGCGATCACTTCAGCCACGAGGGCCCGGCAGCCCGACGCCAGAATGTGGTGGTGGTGCGCAACGCCGAGCATAAGGCCGGGCTGGTGGTGGATGACCTGCTCGGCGAGTTCCAGACCGTGATCAAACCCCTCGGCAAGTTGTTCGGCGCACTGCGCGGCATCAGCGGCTCGACCATATTGGGCAGCGGCGCGGTGGCCTTGATTCTGGATGTACCGGTACTGCTCAACCAAATCGTACAACTGGAAGCCCGCACACCCCAGGCGCCTCAGTCGCCACCGGTCGTTGCCCGCTGACGCATTTGCAATTCCATGGAGGTTCTCCGATGAAATGGTTCTACGATCTTAAGATTTCCACCAAGTTGATCAGCTCGTTCCTGCTGGTCCTGGCACTCACCGGGGCGATGGGCGGCTTCGCCATCCACCAGCTCGGTGCGGTCAACCAGGCAGCGCAGGACATCAAGGGCAACTGGATGCCCTCCCTGCGCGCAGCCGCCGGCATGCGTTTTTTTGCCGCCAACTACCGTTTGAAAGAAAACCGCCACATCGCTACCGAGATCCCCGAGGAAAAGGCCCAGGCCGAACGCGAAGCCACCGACGCGCGCCAGCAGTTCGAAACCCGCATGGGCACCTACGAGCAATTGCTGTCCAACGATGAAGACCGTCAACTCCTGGCCAGCGTCAAAAGCGCTTGGGACGCCTACCTTGCAAGCAGCAAGCAGTTGCTTGAGTTTTCTCGCCAGAACCAGGACGCCCAGGCGCGCGGTTTGCTCAGGGGAGAATCCAAGGGGCATTTCGATGAGGTGACCGCCCGCCTGCAGAAAATGGTCGAGTTCAACGACGCCGGCGCGAGTGCCGCCGGCGACAAAGGCTCGGCGCTGTATGAAAGCGCACGCGTGTCGATCATCGCGGTACTGGTCGCGGCCCTGCTGATCGGCCTGGGCCTGGCGGTCTTCATCGCTCGGATCATTTCCCGCCCGTTGCGCCAGGCCGCAAGCGCCGCCGAGCAATTGGCCGAAGGCAACCTCAACGCGCATATCGAGCCCGGTGGCAAAGATGAAACCGGCATGGTGCTCAACGCCATGCGCAACATGGTCGGCAAGCTGGCACATATCATCGGCGAAGTGCGCAATGCCGCCGACAACCTGGCCAGCGCCTCCGAGGAGGTCAGCGCCACCGCGCAATCGATGAGCCAGGCCACCAGTGAACAGGCCGCGAGCGTCGAGGAAACCAGTGCGTCGGTTGAGCAGATGAGCGCCAGCATCAACCAGAACACCGAAAACGCCAAGGTCACCGATGGCATGGCCAGCAAGGCCGCCAAGGAAGCCACCGAGGGCGGCGAATCGGTACAGCAGACGGTGGTGGCGATGAAGAAAATCGCCCAGCGCATCAGCATCATCGATGACATCGCCTACCAGACCAATCTGCTCGCACTCAATGCCGCCATCGAGGCCGCCCGGGCCGGCGAGCATGGCAAGGGTTTCGCAGTGGTCGCCGCCGAAGTGCGCAAGCTGGCTGAACGCAGCCAGGTCGCCGCCCAGGAAATCGGTGAACTGTCCTCCAGCAGCGTGGACATGGCCGAGAAAGCCGGCAAGTTGCTCGACGAAATGGTGCCGTCCATCAACAAGACCTCCGACCTTGTGCAGGAAATCAGCGCTGCGTCCGAGGAGCAGGCCGCCGGTGTCGCGCAGATCAACACTGCGATGACCCAGCTCAACCAGGTGACCCAGCAAAATGCGTCGAGCAGCGAAGAGCTGGCGGCCACGGCCGAAGAAATGAGCAGCCAGGCCGAGCAACTGCAACAGGCCATGAGCTTCTTCGTGTTGGATTCAGCGCCCAAGGCCGCAGTGCAAAGCAGCAGCGTGGACAGCCCTGGCAGCAAGCCCAACCGCCAGCAGCCACGCCCCAAACCACAGGCACCGCGCAAGGCGTTCGCCTACACCATGGCCAGTGCCCCGGACGAAGCGGATTTCACCCGCTTCTGATCGCACGATCAAGGTGGGCCTACTAGGGAGAGTGATATGGGCGCAGTAATGACGACTCGGCAGACCGCGGTGGCGGTCGATGAGGATGCGCAGTACCTGACCTTCATGCTGGGCGGCGAAATGTTCGCCATCGGCATTCTGGGGATCAAGGAAATTATCGAATACGGCAGCCTGACCGTGGTGCCGATGATGCCGGCTTTCGTGCGCGGGGTGATCAACCTGCGCGGCGCGGTGGTGCCGGTGGTGGATTTATCGGCCCGCTTTGGGCGGGCCAATTCGGCGATCACCCGGCGCTCCTGCGTGATCATCATCGAAGCAAGTACCGCCGATGGTCAGCCGCAAGACATCGGTCTGCTGGTCGATACGGTGTCTGCGGTGCGGGAGATCCCGGCCACGCAGATCGAACCGCCACCCAACTTCGGCGCGCGAATTCGTGCCGATTTCATCAGTGGCATGGCCAAGGTCGACGGCAAGTTCGTGATCGTGCTGGAGGTGGACAAGGTGTTGTCCATCGATGAGATGTCCAGCCTCGCCGAGGCCGGCCAGGCGCCGGCCCTCGACCTCGACCCGCGTTGAGGCCCCGACCATGCCAGACACCGCCACCATCGATGATCGTGAATTCGGTCAGTTCCAGACCTGGCTGTACCGCGCGGCCGGGATCAACCTGTCGCCGGCCAAAAAAGCGTTGGTGGCCGGGCGCCTGTTCAAGCGCCTCAAGCACTATGAGCTGCAGAGCTATGGTGAGTATTTCAAGCTGATCATGAATGACCAGCGCAAGAGCGAACTGCAGGTTGCGCTGGATTTGCTGACCACCAACGAAACCTATTTTTTTCGCGAGCCCAAGCACTTCGAGTTCCTGCGTCAGCAGGTCCTGCCCCACGCCGCGCCGGGCAAAGTGTTTCGCGTGTGGAGCGCAGCCAGTTCCTCGGGTGAAGAGCCCTACAGCCTGGCGATGACCCTGGCCGAAAGCCTCGGCACCACGCCTTGGGAAGTGACCGGCTCGGACATCAGCACCCAAGTGCTGGCCAAAGCGCGCACGGGCCATTACGCCATGGAACGCACCGAGACATTGCCCCAGCCGCTGCTCGCCAAGTACTGCCTCAAGGGCATTGGCCGCCAGGCGGGCACCTTCCTGATCGACAAGGCTTTGCGTAGCCGCGTCAATTTTGTCCAGGTCAACCTTAACGAGGCGTTGCCTGCCCTGGGGGAGTTCGAGGTGATCTTCCTGCGCAACGTGATGATTTATTTCGATCAGCAGACCAAGCGCCAGGTGGTCGCACGCCTGCTGCCGCTGCTCAAACGCGGCGGCTACTTGATCATCAGTCACTCGGAAAGCCTCCACGGTGTCAATGACACCTTGAAGCTGGTGGCGCCGTCGATTTACCGCAAGCCATGAAAAAGCCTATCGGTGCGGCCGAAGTGGTATTGGCCCCTGGCCAGGTGTGTTTTGCGACGCGGCCGACGCGTCTGCGGACCTTGCTCGGTTCCTGCGTGGCGATCACCTTTTGGCACCCGCAACGGCTGATTGGCGGCATGTGCCACTTCATGCTGCCAGGGCGCTTGCGCAATCATCAGTGCCTGGACGGCAGGTATGCCGACGAAGCCCTGGAACTGCTGCTGCGCCACGCCCAGGCGAATGGCACCCAGGCACTCGATTACCAGGTCAAGTTGTTCGGCGGCGGCGAGATGTTTCCCAACCAGCGGCACCACCTGCCCACGCAGAACGTGGCCAGCCAGAATATCCGCGCAGCGCTGGCCCTGGCCGAGCGTCATCACCTGCACCTGACGGCCCAGGACATGGGCAGTACCGGTTACCGCACGATCATGTTCGACCTATGGAACGGCAACGTCTGGGTTCGGCACCAACCAATGGGAACACTTCAAGAAGATGCCTACCAAAAAAATCAGTGTGCTGCTGGTCGATGACTCGGCCGTGGTGCGCCAGGTACTGCTGGCGATTCTCAGCGATACGCCAGATATTCACGTGATGGGCGCTGCCTCCGACCCGATTTTTGCCATGGATAAACTTGCCCGGGAATGGCCGGACGTGATCGTGCTGGACGTCGAAATGCCGCGCATGGACGGCATCACTTTTCTCAAGAAAATCATGAGCGAACGCCCCACACCGGTGGTGATCTGTTCCTCGCTGACGCAAAAAGGCGCAGAAACCTCGCTGCAGGCGCTGTCGGCGGGCGCGGTGGAAATCATCACCAAGCCGAGCACAGGGTTGAAGAGTTTCCTGATCGAATCGGCGGCCGAGTTGGTGGCCGCCATCCGTGCCGCCGCGAACTCCAACGTCAGGAACCTGGGCAAGCGCAGCGCCAGGCCGGCGCCGTCACCGGCCCCGGCCCCGGCCAGCAAGCTCACTGCGGATGCGATCCTGCCCGCCGCCAATGGCCATGCGATGGCCCAGACCACCGAGCGTATCGTCGCCATCGGCACCTCCACCGGCGGCACCCAAGCGCTGGAAGCGGTGCTGACCGCACTGCCGCGGGTATGCCCTGGGATGGTGATCGTGCAGCACATGCCTGAGAAGTTCACCGCTTCGTTTGCCGAGCGTCTCAACAGCGTCTGCGAGATCGAGGTGCGCGAGGCGCGCAACAACGACCGCATCCTGCCGGGCCTGGCCCTGATCGCGCCTGGCGGCAAGCACCTGATGGTCACCCGCAGCGGCGCCTATTATCACGCCCAGGTTATCGACGGACCGCTGGTTAACCGGCATCGCCCTTCCGTGGATGTGCTGTTTCGCTCAGTGGCCAGGTTCGCGGGCAGGAACGCCACGGGCATCATCATGACCGGCATGGGCGACGACGGCGCGCGCGGACTCAAAGAAATGCTCGAGGCCGGCGCCGCGACAGTCGCCCAGGACGAAGCCAGTTGCGTGGTGTTCGGCATGCCCAAGGAAGCCATCAAACTCAACGCCGCTCAGCGCATCCTGGCACTGGAGGATATTCATCAAGCGATTTTGTATAAGTGAACGTGAGTCGCCCCTAACACAGCCTGATTGGCCCAGGCAGAGGCTGAAGGTGGATACGGTGCGAGGTCCGTTGTAAGCGTCCGGCCAAGTCATCTACGCTGTGTTGGTTTGCGCACATGCCGTCTCATCGCCCAGCGCCAGAATTGTCCAGGAGCCGGCCGTTGTACCTGCGCAAGTTCCATCCGAGCAAGTCGAAGCCGTCCCGCGCCATGCTCGCCAACACCGCAGGCGGGGCATGACGCTTTGCGCAAATGAACGTCAAAGTCGAAAGCGATCCACAGACTGCGACAACATCCCCGCCAACGCGGACAACTCGTCCGTCGTCGATGCCGTCTTTCCGATCACTTTGCTATTAGCCTCCGACGCACCCGCAATCATCTCCACTTGATGGGCGATTTCGTTGCTTGCCAAGCTCTGCTCACTGATGGTGCGAGAGATATCGTTGACTAACTCAGTGGTGTTCAGAGTGGCCTGGAGAATATCGCGAATAGCACGCTCGACATCGGCGGTTACAACCATGCCTTTGTCCACTTGAACAACACCCTCCTCCATACTGATGACCGCTTCCCGGGTGCTTTGCTGGATGCGCCCGACCATGCTGGCGATCTCTTGCGTGGACGCGCTGGTGCGTCCAGCCAGGCTGCGCACTTCATCCGCGACCACCGCAAAACCACGCCCCTGTTCGCCGGCACGAGCGGCTTCAATCGCGGCATTCAAAGCCAACAGGTTTGTTTGGTCGGCGATCCCCTTGATCACCTGAATAATGCTGTAGATCGCCTCGGACTCCTTGTCTAGCGTGCGGATGACTTGGGCAGATTGCTTTGCCGAACGAGCAATGCCATCCATGTCACTCACCACTTGGTGGATCACTCGGCCGCCGTCCTTGGCCAAGGCTTCAGCCTGATTGGCCATATCCAGTGCGCGACTGGCATGCCGGGTGATTTCCTCAATACTGGCGGTCATTTCAATCGCTGCGGCGGCCATGGTGCTGGCGGCGGCGCTTTGTTGCTGGCTGCTGCTGGCCACCTCATGGCAACCATGGCTCAGTTGCTCGCTCATACCATTGACGCCTTGGGCATTGCTGCGCACTACTTCGATCATGCTGCGTAAGTCCCGCTGCATAATGGCAAGGTTGCGAATCAATGAACTGGCTTCGTCTTTGCGACTGGTTTCAACGATTGGCTCGCTCAAGTTGCCACGGGCGATGCTGGCGGCAATGCGGCTGGCGACCTGTAGCGGCCCCATGATGCTCAACATTACCCAGCGGCCTTGGGCGAGGAGCAGCAACAGACTGACGATCAGCACCGCGCCTAAGATGACGTTGGCGTTGCTGATAGCCTCCCGCGTTTGCACACCGGTTTGTTGGGTTTTGTTTTCGATCAGCTCACTCAGGCTCTGCATCTGATCTTCAAGAAGGCTGAACGCCGCGTTGAAGCGCTCCAGTTCCCCGCGAGCGGCGTCGGGGTTGTCCAGCGCCAACGCGACGATGCGTTCACCGGCACCTATGTAGTTTTCAAGGCTGGGGCGGATCTTATCCAGGCTCATCCTGAGGGTATCGTCCAGAGGCAGCTTGAGATTGTCCCCTAGCGCCTGGCGGAAGTGCTCGGCATGCTCCTTCAGCGAAGTGCTGACCTCAGCCTTGGTACTGATGTTTTTACCCAGCCCCACCAACATCGCCGACAACACATCGGCGCGCAGCGCATCGTGCATCATGTCGGCTTCCATGTGATTGCGCAGCGCAATCGTGCTGATCTCATTCTCCTGCATGGCGCTGCCCGTCCGGGTATTTCCCAGATAACTGGATAGGCTCATTACCAATGCGGTGGCCAGTGCGGTCGCGATGAACAGAAATAAGCGAAGCTTGATCGTCATACTTGTCACCCTTTAACCCAGAGAGCCGGATTTAAAATCGAACCGTGCAAGCGTTGCCCATCACTTTATCGGCAGAGTCCCACCGTTATTAAAGCCTAAGCGCGCAAATATGCGGTTCTACTCAAAATCCTGCAAAGGCCGGGTTATGCATGCGCGACGCAAGCCCTTCGAAGGTCATATCCTCAACAAGCGCGCGCTCGCCGAGAGAGCATTGCGCTAGATGAGCTACGGGATCACTCAGGGTCAGCCCCCTGTATCCGTTCGACTAGCGCGCCTTGTCCTTCACCACTTCCACCAACTCAAACTCTTCGGCCACCAGCTCCATCGCCGCGTCGAATGCGCCCTCTCTTTGGAAAAAAGCTTTATGCCCCTGCTGCCAGTACCTGAGGCTGAGATCCCCCTCGCCTTCCTTCCTGGCAAAGTCTTGATCGACGTCGCAGTAACGCGTGATACGCATCGAAATAACGCGAATGACACATACCGGCTCGCCCTGACTATTGAGCACGATGCTGTAACCGCCAATGGCTGATGATTGATCGTCATGCTTGAAAGATGAGAGTGAGCAACAGCTGGCTGTTTTTATGCCTTTGGCCACAAGATCAGCCAGCTCATCGGCCATTTCCGGAGTATCGCCAAAGGCCCCTGCAGTGGCGCCGGGGTACCTGAGCGTTAGGTCATCCATTAGGTTCACAACTAAATCCCTTTATCACGTTGTTGGCGATCGCCTTGGCACCCAGTAGATCGTCACGATTGAGCCGCTGTACCGCTCTGCCGCACATAGTAATTATCGAATTCGCTGCTTTCGACGAATTGGAACCCATGGCGCATGTAAAAACGATTCGAGGCACTTTCCTTGAGGGCGCCCACTTTAATAGGGAGTGCGGCCGCATCCGCTTCCTTGAAAATCTGCGTGAGCACCGCAGCGCCTATTCCTGATCCTTGCACGCGGGGGATCACGTATAGGTGGTCGAGCATGAGTTCATCGCGGTGCTGCTTGACCACTACAAAACCCACGCGGTCTCCAGATACTTCGATGTAACGCGTGCTGTGCGCTTGAAAACCGCTAACAAAGCGCTCACGGGCGCGCACGGGATCAAAGCGCCCGACACGCTCCAGGCTTTCGCGCATGGCTTGGATTCGAATGGCGACGAGGTCGTCGATGTCGCTGTGTTGAGCGAGCACCAACGTGACAGGCGAGTATTGACTGCGTGAAAGGGGCATCTTTTGCACTCTGTGTAGGCTCCTCGGATGGCCAATGTAATGGGGCATCGCCTGTTTCCTCAATGCCCGCTTGCCACCCCCGCCCAACACCCGTTGCCACCTGCTTTGGCTGAGAACAAACCTGACGGCGTTTGCGCAATACGTCAGCCCCTGCACAGGCTTTGGTCCTACGCCCCCATCAGTTCCTGAGGGTTTTCACGATCACGAAGGACTCTCTGCGCCTCCAGGGCCTGATCGAGGGTGAGCTTGAGCTCTTCATCGTTCCAGGGCTTGCTGACGTAGCGGAAAATATACCCGTCGTCGATTGCCTGATTGATCATGCTCATATCGGCATACCCCGTCAGCAGTATATTCATGCAGTGCGGATCGCGCCTATGCACCTCGCGCAGCAAGGACGGGCCGTCCATATGAGGCATGCGCGCGTCGCAGACGATCATGTCTACAGCGTGTTGTTCGAAAAGGCTCAGTGCCTGGGCCCCGCTCGTGGCCAGGAGCAAGTCGTAGGGCTGTGTGCGCAGTAACCGGCGGACGCTGTTGAGGATACTTTCTTCATCATCCACCAGCATGACGGTGTAGCGTTTTACACAGGCAGAGACGGTTTCCATGATCAGCATCCTTCAGCGGCGCACGTTGGGACGGTCTGTGTCTTGGGCTGCTGTAAGGGTAGCCACGCGCGGAAACGGCTGCCCCTGCCCGGCTCACTGTCGACGGTGAGCCTTCCATGGTGCTTGACGATAATGCTGTACGACAACGACAGGCCAAGGCCCGACCCCATGCCCACCGGCTTGGTTGTAAAAAACGGTTCGAATATGCGGTTCTGGATTTCCAGGGGGATGCCATGCCCGTTGTCGGCGATCTCGACGAACACGCCGCCGTCTTCCCGGCCACTGCTGATGGTGATTTCGCCGTCGGCCCCCACCGCATGGCTGGCATTGATGAGCAAGTTCAGGAAAACCTGATTGATCTGTGAGCCCATGCATTCGATGGGCTCGATATCGCCGTAGCACTTGTTCACCTGAGCCTTGAACTTGATCTCGTTCCAGATGACGTTGAGGGTACTGTCGAGCCCCTTGTGCAGATCGGCCAGCTGCCACTCGTAACTGTCAACGTGGGAGAACTCGCGCAGGTCTTTGACGATGCGCGTGACTCGGTCAAGGCCCTCAACCGACTCGGCAAGCAGTTCGTCGATGTCCTGGCGCATGAAGGCGTAATCCATCTTGTCGCGCATGACCACGAGTTCGGGATGCGCATTGGCGTGGTGGTCGTCGGTCGCCCGTTCATGCGCTTCGAGCAGTGCGAAGATGTCTACGAGGTAACGACGCAGGCTGTTGACGTTGGAACAAACGAAACCGATCGGGTTATTGATCTCATGGGCCACGCCCGCGGCAAGCTGCCCGATCGCCGCCATCTTCTCGGACTGCAGCAACTGCGCCTGTGCATCTTCAAGCCGGGCGATAAGCAGTGCCTGGGCGCTCTTTTCTTCTTCCAGCAACTTGTTCAGGTGCGTCAGCTCAAGTTGACGGGCAGCCGTGTCGGTCGTATCGCTGATGGCCAGGCCCACGCCAAGCGTGCTGCCATCGGCATCTTGTACGGGGAAGAACGTGCAGTTCTGATACATCAGCCGGACCATGCCACTGATGGGCCGGGTACTTTCGAAATTAAACAGGTGCGGCCGCTGCTGCCATGAAGTGAACGCAAAGTTTTGCAGCGTGATGACGCTGTTGATCTTCTGTCGGGTCCAGACCTCGGGCAGCTCGGGAAAGGCGTCAAACAGCGTACGGCCGATCAGTTGTTCAGCACTGCTGCCACTGTTGATGGACATGAAGTGGTTAGAGAACAATATTTTGCAATCAGCGTCGACGAGCAGCACGCCCATATTGATGGCCTTGAGCATCGACTCAAGGGTTTCCCGGGAAATTGCCTTGTTGTCTGTCATGAAGAGCCTCCTTCAAAGCTCGTCGAGCAAACGATCAATGGCGCGAACGACAACGCTCGCTGTACGTTCAGTAATGCAGATCAACAAGTCACAGGAAAATTGATGCGCCTGAACCTCGAAGCGAATTTCCAGCACCATCGCCAGGTGTTCATTCAGGTTCAATTCATCCAGCGCGTTCGCGGCCTCTTCGCTGTGGACGAGAATGGAGGGCGCGTCATAGCTCACTTGCGTCGCCACCTGTTTTGCCAAGCCACTGATGCAGGCGCCGGTCAGGATGTTGGTCACATCGAGCATCAGTTCGTCCTGCTGGGCCAGCCCGCTGCCCTTGTAGCCGAGCAGTTCGGCCAATTTATCGGCGCCCATGGCGCCAAAGCACACGAACACTTCCCCACGTAACTCACCCAGGAAAGACTGGCGGGTGACAATCATGAAGCTTCGGCGCAGATGGTCCGGAATCGCCAGCTTGTTCTGTTCCCGGATCAGCGGATGAATGAAAGGCACCGAAAGCGTCACGATCGTGTTGGTCAGCAGCGCCAGTCGCTCGGCCGCCTGTCCCATGGCGATATTCATCAGTTCCTGCAGGGCATCGCGTTGGTCTTCGGTGAGCTCGGCCAAGGTTTCCATCAAAGCACTCCTATGACGTGCAAAGCATTGAGTACGGCTTCTGCCGTAACCGGCTTGGCGACGAATGCAGCAGCGCCCAGTTCCTTGACTCGCTGCCTGGCCAGCGGCTGGATGTCTGCGCTGATCACCACGACGATAACGTTGGCGTCTTCGCGTTTGAGCGCCTCCAACGTCTGGAAACCGTCCATGACGGGCATGGTGAGGTCGAGAAAAAGCAGATCGACCAAACCGGCGTGATAGGCCTCCATCACCTCGGCACCATTACAGGCTTGGCGAACATCTTCAGTCAGTGATTCTGGCAGCGCCCGCAACACCATTTTGCGGGACATGGATGAGTCATCGGCAATTAAAACTTTCATGATGCACTCCACATTTATGAAGTGTCCTCGGCTTGAGTTGAAGCCGCAGAAACTAAGATTTCTTTAAATCTTTTAACCAGCTTAGCTCGACAAATGGCAAAGTGCCATCACTCAAGCGTGACAGGACGGTGGTGATTTACGAAGTGTGTAGGGATTTCCCTACAAGTTGGCCGGGTCATGCAAACTCGGGGTGAAAGTGGAAAGCGCGAGTAGCGTCGGTGATTATGCACAACACCCTGCGCGAGAATAATTACACGGCCTACACGGCGCGTAAGCGTTAAAAGCGAGGCCGGCCGCAAACACATTCCGGCTTGAGAGTAAGCGCTTAAAATCATTAAAGCCAGAGGCCATGCGCATCGAACAGATGCCCATTTAATCGCCGCCGCTGAAACAGCATGCAGGCTGTGTTTCGCTTATAAGAAACCGATGTAGCATGAGAAAACAGCCTAAAAGCGCCCACCCAGATTTTTCACTCAAACCGGTGAATAGGCCCTCACTCTAATAAAAACTGAACAACAGGGATCAGGCCACTTTAAAAATTAACGTGGCCTGGTTGCTATTACGCAAAGTTTCTAAAAACCCGTCGCCATTCGCGCATTAAGCGAAGGCTCTAAATAACTCAATCCTTCTGAACACAGTAGCGGCCGAACACTTGCAGCAGGCCACGTTCAGGCGGTTTCCCGAACCTGGCCTGCCCTGTTCTTCCCTGACGTCACTCACCTTCACGTACGCTTCGGCAACTTCCAATTCGGCCGAATGAAATGGCAGGTATAGCCGTTGGGTATGCGCTCCAAATAATCCTGATGCTCCGGCTCCGCTTCCCAGAACGGCCCCGCCGGCTCAATTTCAGTCACCACACGGCCCGGCCACAACGTAGAAGCATCAACATCCGCAGCGGTGTCTTCAGCGATGTCGCGTTGTTGTTCACTCAGGTAATAAATCGCCGACCGATAGCCCGGCCCGACGTCATTGCCCTGCCGGTTAGGCGTGCTGGGGTCGTGTATCTGGAAAAAGAACTCCAGGATCTGCCGGTACGTGATCACTGCGGGGTCAAACACGATTTCAATCGCTTCCGCATGATTGCCATGGTTGCGATAAGTGGCATTCGGCACATCGCCGCCGGTGTAGCCGACTCGCGTGCTCAGCACGCCGGGGTAGCGGCGCAGCAGGTCCTGCATGCCCCAGAAGCAGCCGCCGGCGAGGATGGCGGTTTCGGTTTGGTTGGTCATGGTCTGTCCTAGCGCTTAGTGGATACACCGGTAGTTATGGGGCTGTGTTGGCGAATACCAAGGTTCAACGGATCGGCAAGTTGCGGATCGCGCTGAAAACTGTCGCTGTAAAACGTTCTACACTCTCGCGCCTATCCTGTTCGGAACCCCGACATGCGACGCCATCTCCCCGTGCTGCTGCTGTTTATTCCCGGGCTGGTCTACGCCCTGCCCGCCCTCAACGACACCACGCTCTACACCACCACCGCCCATGACTGCCACGATGTGGACCTCGCCGCCTGGCAGCACCCGACGCGCACGTTATTGGAGAAGAACAACTTCCAGCTCGAACGCGTCCAGCTCTGCAACGGCGGCCACTACCCGATTTTCCAGGTGCAAGCGCCCTACGACCCACGTGGTCAGACCAAGGATTTTTTCCTGCCGTTTTATGAGGAGATGCGCAAGGCCAACGGTAAATGGCCCTACGCGTTGGTTGTCAGCAGCGACGCCGTGGTGGTGTATGTCAGCTACCCGAAGGCCGACCCTATTGCCTTGGACTACGAGGGTTTCGAAGCGCCATAGGCGCGCAGCCCAACGCAGTCGGAACAGGCGGCGTATTTGCAGGAAAGGGGGATGCATTGCGAGGGGATTTCAGGTGATGATGCGCCCCCCAATCAAGGAAGATTAAAACCATGAAAACACTGCTGCGCGCCCTGTTCCTGCTGTGCCTGGCGACCCCGGCCCTGGCGGCCGAAAGCCCCGTCGGTTTCAAAACCGCGACCCTGCCGGATGCAAAAAGCCAGCGTCCACTGGAACTGGCGGTCTGGTACCCCGCCGCCACCGCCGCCAAACCCGAGCTGATCGCCGACAACGCGGTGTTCATCGGCGCCCTCGCCGTGCCCGACGCGGCACCGGCTGCCGGTGAGCATCCGCTGGTGGTGCTTTCCCACGGTTACGGTGGCAATTGGGGCAAGCTGGTGTGGCTGGCCAGCGCGTTGGCGCACAAGGGTTACATCGTGGCGGCGGTCAACCACCCCGGCACCACCACCCAGGACCGCAGCCCGCAAGCCGCCGCCCAGTTATGGCGACGCCCGGCCGACCTGAGCCGCGCGATTGACGCGGTGCTGGCTCAGCCGAAGCTGTTTGGCGCGGTGGCGCAACATCAGATTGCCGCAGTGGGCCACTCCCTCGGCGGCTGGACCGTGCTGGAAATCGCCGGTGCGCGTTTCGACCCCGACCTGTTCAGCCGTGACTGCGCCGAACACCCTAAGTTGGGCGGCTGCATCGGCTACCAGCAAATGAACCCTGCCGGCACGCCAGCCGGCAAGGCGCAACTGGCGGCTGATTTGAGCGACAAACGCGTCACCGCGATTGTGTCTTTGGACCTGGGCCTGTCACGCGGCCTGACCAGCGCAAGCCTTGGCGCATTGCCGGTACCGGCGCTGGTGATTGCAGGTGGCGTGCCCACGGAGGACATGTCCCCCGAATTGGAATCCGCCGACATGGTCAAGCGCCTGCCTAAAACTTCGACGCAGTACGTGGAGATCAGCGACGCCACGCACTTCAGCTTTATGTCGATCTGCAAGCCGGGCGGCATGGCGCTGATTGAAGAGAGCTCGCCGGGCGACGGCATGATTTGCCGGGACGGTGAAGGGGCTCGGCCACGGGCGGTGATTCAGCAGCAGGTGGTGACGCTGATCAGCGAGTTTCTGACCCGCGCAAACACCCCGGGTCAAAAAACCAGCGAACGCTGACAGGTCGAGGTTGCCACGATTTTCCCGCGTTTGAGCACCATCAGGCGCGTCGGCAGATCGAGGATGACATCGCCGACCGAGCGCGTGTCCAGCAACACCAAATCGGCCTGCTTACCCGGCGCCAACCCATAGTGCTTGAGCCCCAGCGCTTGCGCCGGGTTGGTGGTGAGCATCGACAACACCGTGGCCTGGTCATCCGCCCCACCCAGGTGACAGGCAGGAATCGCCAGTTGCGCGATATTTAGCAAATCGCCGGTGCCAAACGGGGTAAATGCGTTGCGGATATTGTTGGTGGCCAGGCACACGTTCACGCCGCCATCGCGCAGGGCGCGTACCGGCGTCAGTGCGCGGCGCACGTTGTGGGTGTCGCTGCGCGCCCCCAGGTGCAGGTCGGTTGCCGGCAGGCACATCACGCTGATGCCAGCGTCGCGAACCCGCTCAATAATCTCGCGCTGTGGGTGTGGCGCTACGGCGCCCAGGCTGGTCAAGTGCCCGACACACACACGGCCCTGATAGCCTTCCTGAATCGTCTTGCGTGCCAGGTAGTCAATGCTCATGTGTTCGGCGTCGTCGGCAAAATCCTGGTGGAAGTCGATGTCCTTGCCGTAACGCTTGGCCAGGCTGAACACGTAGTCGATATGTTCCTGCGCCGAGACATCGTTGTAGGGAATGCCGCCGACCACATCGGCGCCTTTTTCCATGGCCTCGACCATCATCGCCTGCATGCCGGGCAGCTTGAAGATGCCTTCCTGCGGGAAAGCGACCACCTGGATATCAATCACGTCGCGAAATTTTTCGCGCAGTTCCAGCACCCCATCAAACCCGGTAAAGCCTTGTACCGGGTCGAACTCGGCGTGGGCGCGCACGTGGGTGGTGCCCGCCTGCACCAGGGCGCGCAGTACCTGGGTGGAGCGTTCGAGGATGTCGTCGCGCGTCAAGGTGGGTTTGAGTTGTGCGGTGACCGCGATCGCCTCTTTCAATGTGCCGGAGCGATTGGCCTGGCGATGCATGACGTGGGCTTTTTCCAGGTGCAGGTGCCCTTCGACAAACCCCGGTATCAGCACGTTGCCGTGGCCCTGGATTTCCTGGCGGGCCTGGGCTGCGATGTTCGGCGCAACCTCGACGATGTGGCCGTTGTGCACCGCCACATCCATCAGCGGTTGTGCGTCATCAATGCGTACGTTGCGAAAGATTAAATCCATGAAACCGACCCTCACTGTTGCAGCCCTCAGGCGCACCGGGCGCAACGCTAAAAAACAAACAATGGATGGCTCAACCGTTGGAGCAGCCGTTACCCATCACGTGGTATTCGAGAATGTGCCGCTGGCCCTTGGCGTCTTCATAGGTCATCCGCACGGGCACCACCGCGCAGACGTCCGGCACTTCGCTGGTGGAAATCACACGGGCGATGTCCAGGTGCTGGGAGTAGCTGTATTGCTCGACCGGGAGTGGCTCGTCGGCCATCGCTGCGGCGCAAAACACGCCGAGTATCAGTACACATAACGCTTTCATTTTCAGATGACCTCTTCGGCAGCGTGAGGAAAGGCGAACCCGGCGCCTGTGCAGCGCCGGGCTCACGGGTAGCGGGATCAGAACGGTTTGGTCGGCAGGTATTTGCCATCCAGGGTGATCACGGCGCGGGAGCCGCCGTCCGGGTCGTCGACCTTTTTAACGTCGAGCTTGAAGTTGATGGCGCTGATGATGCCGTCGCCAAACTTCTCGTGAACCAGCGCCTTGAGCGTGGTGCCGTAGACCTGAATCATTTCGTAGAAACGGTAGATGGTCGGGTCGGTGGGGATACCGTTGCCGATGCTGCCGCGCACCGGAATGGTTTGCAGCAGGAGCACGGCATCGGCGTCGAGCCCCAGGGTGTCGGCAACCACTTGGGCGGCGTTGGCCGGCAGTGGGTGCTGGCCGAGCAAGGCGGCGGTGACGAAGGCTTCGTGCAGGCCCGTGCCTTCGGCGATCTGGGCGAACGACAGGTCTTTGCGGGCTTTGGCCAGGAGGATGACGTCGGCCAGGGCAAGGCGAGTGTTTTGGCTGATTTGTGACTGGATCATGGGGTTATCTCCGTGGGTAAACATTAAGGGTGAAACGGCTAGTGCCAATCGGGACAGCGCCGAAGATCAAGTGTGGGAGCTGGCTTGCCTGCGATGCAGGCAACTGGGTGTGCCAGGCAGACCGGGTGGATGCCATCGCAGGCAAGCCAGCTGCCACCTTCAACTTTCTTCGCTTGCGGGGTCAGTACGAAACAGCGCGTACGGTCGGGTTGTCGGCCAGGGCCACGAACTTGCCGTTGCGGCCATCGAAGGCCTGGATGCAGCCGCTCTCGATGTCGTAGACCCAGCCATGCAAGGTCACGCGCTTCTCTTCGAGGGCCAGGCGTACCGAAGGGTGCGTCTGGATGTTGGCCAACTGCGCGATGACGTTTTCGCGGACCATGGAGGCGACCTTGGCGTGCGGGTCGACGTGCTGGCGGGCCTCGTTCACGACTCGGCCGGAGTCGGCGTAGCGCAACCAGCCAGCCACGGCGGGCATGTGGTCCAGGCATTTGCAGGTGGCGATGGCGGTCATCGCGCCGCAGTCGGAGTGCCCGCAAATCACGATGTCGCTGACTTGCAAGGCGGCGACGGCGTATTCCACCGAAGCCGACACGCCGCCCGGCTCGGGGCCGTAGGACGGCACGATGTTGCCGGCGTTGCGGATGACGAACAGGTCACCGGGCTCGCGCTGCGTGACCAGTTCTGGCACCAGGCGGCTGTCGGAGCAGGAGATGAACAGCGCCCGTGGGCTCTGTTGGTTGGCCAGGTCTTTGAACAGGCCGGCACGCTCGGGGAAGGCGTTACGTTGAAATTTCAGGAAACCGTCGATGATGTCTTGCATGGGTGACTCCTTGGGTTCGCGATGCGATGAAGCAAAGGTTACCCAGCCCATTTAATAAGGTAAAAGTCTCATATATGATCAAGTACATCAGATAATCTTATGGATACAGCCATGCTGGCACGACACATCCAATACTTCCTTGCGGTCGCGCAGCATCAAGGTTTCACCAAAGCCGCAGCGGCGCTGCATGTCTCACAGCCGGCGCTGTCGCAGCAAGTGCGGCAGTTGGAAGAAAGCCTTGGCGCGCAGTTGTTTGATCGCTCAGGGCGCAAGACGCGCCTGACCGATGCCGGGGAGGTTTACCTGCACTATGCGCTGCGAGCGGCGCAGGAACTGCAGGAAGGCACACGTGCGATCCATGACGTCGGCGACCTGAGCCGAGGGACGCTGCGGATTGCGGTCACGCCGACCTTCACCACGTACCTGGTCGGGCCACTGGTCGAAGCCTTTCACCGCCGGTACCCGAACATCACGCTGAACGTGCGTGAGGTCGCCCAGGAACAGATGGAGCTGCAACTGCTGGCCGATGAGCTGGATGTGGGCATCGCGTTTGATGAGCGGCACGCCCAAGACATCGACGCCTATCCCCTGCTGGTCGAAACACTCGCGCTGGTGGTGGGCAATCAGCACCCGCTGGCCGCGGCGCAGGCTATTGGGCTGGAAGCATTGAATGCAGAATCGCTGATTCTGCTGAGCGCCGAGTTTGCCACGCGTGAGCAGATTGACCGCTATTGCAAGCAACACGGTATCCGCCCGCGCGTGGTGATGGAGGCAAATGTGATCGGTGCGCTCACTGAGGTGGTGCGCAGGACCACCTTGTCGACGCTGTTGCCGGCGGCCATTGCGCGAGCGCATCCGGAGTTGCTGGCGATTGAGCTTGGGCCGCAGCGGCTGCAGCGCACGGCGGTGCTGATGCAGCGCAAAGGGGTTTATCAGTCGTCCGCGTCTCGAGCGTTTATGCAGGTGGCCAAGGAGGTCGCTGCGGCGCTGGGCGAATGAACCGCGCCGGGCCGGCCTTCGCTGTTATCGAGGTGAGCCACCACGGCCTACTTGACGGGGTTCCAAACGATAGCCTGAGCCACCACGACGTGTTCGCCATTGAAGGTGGCCGCGGGCGAGCCATACAGCTGGTAGCCCAGCGCGAGGGCTTCAGAGACTCGATGACAGAACGATGCGTCATCTTTACCGGTGAGTAACCGGTAAACAGGTAAGCCTTCGGGAGGAGTGGTTTGCATGGGCGTGCCTTCCTGAATCGACATGAGAATAATGAGGCCCAGGCTTACCTTAAGGTCACTGGGCGAACCGACTGTAGCATTCCCGCCCGACCCTGCCTCCTGCCCCTGAAGATTCATCGGGCGATCAGGTGCCAACAACGCGTCTGCACCCGCACCCCGCCCTGTCAGAGCGCGGTACACCAAGGCAGGCCAACAACGCGGGTGAACGTATGCCCGTATCGAGGCCCTGACGCCGACACCTGAGTCAGTGACTTAAGCTGATATCATTCCAGCAATTACCCGCTGAGTAGCACGTCATGAATCGCCAGAAAAAACTCCAGCAGCTCTTTAAGGCCAAAGCCAAAAAAGCCAGCGCCAAATTGGCGCCGAAAAGCAAAGATAAGTACATCAGCAAAGCCGACCGCGCGAAACTGGACGCTGAGGTTGAGCAAGCCTCAACCAGCGGCGGCGACACGCCCAGCTGAAGGCGTCCCCGCTTCATATTTGCCCCAGATGCGCCGCAGATGGCGCGCCGAACCAAAGCCTGCGCGCTCGGCGACGGTTTCAATGTCCAGGGTCGACTCAACCAGCAACTCACGGGCCACGGTTAACCGCAGCGTGTGCAGGTAGTCCAGCGGACTGCTGCCGACATGCTCGTGGAACAACCGCGCCAGGTGCCGGCTGCTGGTGCAGGCCAGGCTGGCCATGCGCGTGACGGTCCACACCTCACAGGGCGCCGCGGCGATTGCGTCCTGCACCCGATGCACGGCCGGGTGCAGGTGGTTGCGCCCGGCGATCCACGGCGAAAGCTGCGGGTCGGCGCCGCTGCGCCGCATGTACACCACCATATCCCGCGCGACGGCACAGGCCAGCCGGGGCCCGGCCAGTTGCGCGACGAGGTGCAGCATCAGGTCGATGCCCGCCGTCACACCGGCGCTGCAACTGACCGGACCGTCGGTGACGTAAAGGCGGTTTTCCAACACCCGCGCCTTGGGGGCCAGTCCTTGTAACGTCGAGCACAACGCATGGTGCGTGGTGCACTGGCGCCCGTCGAGCAGGCCTGCACGGGCGGCACTCAAGGCGCCTGCGCAAACGCACATCAGCCGCTCGCCCGACACGGCGAAGACATTTTGCAGCCACTGGGTCAGCGTATCGCTGGCCGACTCGAACGCCTGCCGGCGCTGCGCCGTGACCTTTGACGTCGAGCCCACCAACACCACCCACGTGCCCGGCGCCAGGGTTGGCGGGAGCGGCGCCAACCCCGTGAGCGGCAAGCCGATGGAGGTTTGCAGGGATTGCACCGGGCTGACGTACTGCAAATCGAAGTCGATGGCCGCCGGGTCCTCGGCTTGAGCGGCCAGGCGCAGCACTTCGGCAGGGCCCGCCAGGTCCAGCATCAGCACGTTGGGCAGCAGCACGAACAGCACCGGCACGGTCATGGGTTCACCCCTCCAACGCCTGGGCCACCGTCACGATGCGGGCAAAACGCTCGTCCAGCACCAGTTCGGTACGCTCGCGAATCTCTGCCGAGGTGTAAACCCGACCGCTGCGGGCGTGGGTCATGGGGAAGGTCAAGGTCGCCTCGCTGACGAAATCCACACTGAGGCCACTGTCCGAGGCCTGGCGCGTGGTGGTTTCACAGCACTGTTCGGTCCGAATGCCACTGATGATCACCGTGGTGACTCCCCTCTCCGTGAGCCGGGCCGCCAACGGCGTTCCGGCAAAGGCGCTGTGGTAGCGCTTGTGAATGATCACGTCGGGGTTGATCGACAACTCGCTCAACGCCCTGACATTGCCCGAGGCCAGCGAGAAATGCCCCTGGTCTTCGACATGGAAGACTTGTATCACCGGGATGCCTTGTTGAACACACCCGTCGATGAGCGCCTGCTGTTTTTCAAGGTAACCCGGCAGGTCATTTTCGGACCAGTAGGTTGAATGACGAAACGAATGTTGCGCATCGATTACGATAAGGGCTTTGCGGCTCATGACGTGTCCTCTGGGCTTGCACTACGGTAAGTGATGCAAGCCATGGTAGGCACACACGCGACTGTGCAACAGACGCGCGGCGGACCACTTCAGGACCGATTCGGACATAAGTGACGGCCGGCAACGAGTGTGCAATTACTTGGCGAACAGCTGGCTCATGTCCTTGAACGCCTTGAACTCCAGCGCGTTACCGCAGGGGTCGAACAGGAACATGGTGGCCTGCTCGCCCACCTGGCCCTGGAAACGAATGTAGGGCTCGATCACAAAGCGGGTTTCGCGCGCCCTGAGCCGATCCGCCAAGGCTTCCCACTGGTCCCAGTGCAGGATGATGCCGAAATGCGGGACCGGTACGTCGTGGCCGTCAACCGAGTTGGCGTGCACCGATGCCTGGGATTCAGTCTTGGGGTGTTCGTGGATCACCAACTGGTGGCCGTAGAAGTCGAAATCGACCCATTGGGCGCTGGAACGGCCTTCGCAGAGCCCGAACACGTCGCCGTAGAAGTGGCGCGCGGCGGCGAGGTCGTAGACGGGAATCGCTAAATGAAAGGGCGAAAGGCTCACGGTGGCTACCTGCAAGGGCTGTTGGTTAGCGCACGATTCTTCACTAGAACGACGGGGCGATAAAGCGGATATCTTGCGCCCTGAGCCTCAATTTTTTCGATGCTCGCGCCCTACTTCGCAGCGTCCAGCACGTCCATGACGCACGCCCTGAATAACTCGAAGAGCGGCAATTGGCGTTGGGCGTACTTGCTCAGCAGCACGATTTCACGAAAGAACGTGAGGTTCTCCAAGCGCAAAACCCGCACGTCGCTGCCGTGTTCCAGCCACATGCCGGCCATGGGCACCAGGGAAACGCCGAGGCCGCTGCGGACCATCTTAACGATGGCGTCCAGCTCGTCGAGTTCGAGGGCGGGTTGAGTGTGGATGTGTTGCTCCTTGAGAAACTGCGTGACCTGGCGCCCGCCGAACGAACCGCGGTCATAGCGCACAAAGGGCTGCTCGCGGAGAAGTTGCAACGGGTCATCGCCCTGCACGTCCCTGGCGGCGATCAATACGAAGGGCTCGCGGGCGATGACCTCGACACTCAGGTCTTTGGGCAGGTTGAACGGCGGGCGGATCATGATCGCCAGGTCCAGCTCACCGGCATCGACCTGGCTGAGCAAGTTCAGCGAAACGCCGGGCACGAGGTTCACTTCAATGAACGGTGCACGCTGCTTGAGGGCCACCAGCGCCTGAGGCAGGAGGCCGGTTTGCACACTGCCGATGGCACCGATACGCAACGCGCCCTGAAAGTTGTTCGCGCTGTCCGGGGTGCCCATACGCGAGAAGATATCGAGGATCTCTTCCGCCAGCGGCACCGCCCGCTGCCCTGCGCAGTTGAGCGTGGCAGAGCGGCCGGTGCGATCGAACAGCTTGACCCCGAGCGCGTCCTCAAGGTGCTTGATCTGCGCGCTCACGGCCGATTGCGTCAGCCCCACGTGCTGGCCGGCAGCGGCAAACGTGCCGCGCCGCGCGGCACTCACAAAGGTCCTTAGTTCTCGAATCATGCGGGTACCTTATCGATTGTTGTGCGCTCAGCAACCGCTCAACGCCACCTGCGGCCGTTCGCCGGCGAAGAACCATGGCCGCAACCGCACGCCCACGCTGTTACCGATAAACGCCGCCACCAACCATACCCAGCCATGCAGGCTGCCCGAGGCGATGCCACTGAAGTACGCGCCGATATTACAACCGTAGGCCAGCCGCGACCCGTAACCCAGCATCAAGCCACCGATAACCGCCGCCACCAGCGAGCGCGCCGGGATGTTCAGGCTGGGGGCGAACCGCCCGGCCAGGCCTGCGGCCAACAGCGCGCCGAGGATGATACCCACGTCCATCACACTGGTGATGTCTGCCCACACCGGCGCCGCCAGAGCCTTGGCATTGCCGGGCAGTTGCCAGAACGTCCAACTGGCCACATCGATACCCAACCCGCTCGCCACCTTGGCGCCCCACAGCGCGAACGCTGACGTAATGCCCCACGGCCGCCCGGCCAATGCCAGGGTCGCGTAGTTGAGCAGTGCCAGGCCAATCGCGCCCCACACCAATGGCCATGGCCCGCGCAGGAAGCGGCGCAAGCCGAGGTGTTCGCTGGTTACGCCCGCCTCAAGCTGGCCATGACGGCGCTTTTCCAGGCGTACGGTGAGGGCGGCGATAAGGCCGAACGCAGCCAGGCTGACGAGCAATGCCGGTAACACGCCAAAGCTTTTGACAATGGAGACCGCCGGGAACGCGGGCAACGCAAACCACCAATCAACATGGTGCGTAGCGATCAACGAACCGCAAATAAAGAACAACAGTGTCACCAGCATGCGCGCATTCCCGCCGCCCACGGTGAACAGCGTGCCCGATGCGCAACCGCCGCCCAACTGCATGCCGATGCCGAAAATAAATGCCCCAAACACCACCGACACGCCAGCCGGCGCCACCAGCCCGACCACCGGCTGACCGAACAAGGTGCCGGCCCCCAGCGCCGGGAAAAACAACAGCACCGCCACGGCCAGCATCACCATTTGCGCACGCAAACCGGCGCCGCGCCGATCATTGATAAATACACGCCAGGCCGACGTGAAGCCGAAGGCGGCGTGGTACAAGGTCAAGCCCAGCGCGGCACCGACCACCAGCAACAGCACTTGGCGCGAGCCGACGCTGTTTTGCAGGAATACGGCGCCGACGACCAGGACGATAAAGGCCACCAGCGGCGCGAAGGGCTTGCGCGCGGGCGTCAGGGGAAGCGAGGTGCTCATGGCGAATCTCAGTCTGTTTGAATCGGGTGGGTGGGATGACGGCAAGTATAAACCCAGACTGGTAACATTCAGCTCATGCCGCCTACGCTTGCACCGTTGCATCAACACCTGTCGCCCCAGGCACACGACGAACTCGCCGCTGCGGTGAAATCGCTGGCGCGCCTTGCTGATTGTTGTACGACCCGATTGAGGAAGTAGCATGGCTGTCACCTCGCTGGACGCAACCACCGCCCTGATCATCGAAGCGCACGCCTGCCACCGTCAGCGCGTATTCCCCACGCGCGGTAAATCGGGCACGGCACCGACCTTGCTCGGGCCGCTCGGCAACGGGGGTAACTGAAGCCGTCATGAGTGTCCTCGGCACTTTCCGCTCCCTGCGCAGCCCCAACTACCGCATCTGGGCCGCCGGCGCCCTGGTGTCCAACGTCGGCACCTGGATGCAGCGCACCGCCCAGGACTGGCTGGTGCTCACCCAGCTCACGCCGCACAACGCCGCGGCCGTGGGCATCGTCATGGCGTTGCAGTTCGGGCCGCAGCTGTTGTTGCTGCCCTGGACCGGTTTTGCCGCCGACCACTACGACCAGCGCAAACTGCTGATCGCCACCCAGGCGGTCATGGGCGTACTCGCGCTGACACTGGGGGTGTTTACCATCACCGGGTTCGTGCAGCTCTGGCACGTCTATGTGTTTGCATTTCTATCAGGGTGTGCCTCGGCCTTCGATGCACCGGTGCGGCAGATTTTTGTGGCGGAGCTGGTGGGTGAGAAGGACTTGTCGAATGCCATCGCACTCAACTCAACGTCGTTCAATATGGCGCGCATGATCGGCCCGGCGGTGGCGGGCGTGACCATCGCTTCGGTCGGCACCGGCTGGGCGTTCCTGCTCAATGGTTCGAGTTTTTTTGCGGTCCTGGCGTCCCTGTTTTTCCTGCGCGTCTCGCGTCTGCACGCCAAGGTGCGAGCCCCACGCACCAAAGGCAGCCTGACCGAGGGCATGCGTTATGTGTGGGCGCGGCCGGACCTGAAGGCAATCTTGCTGATGCTGTTTCTGATCGGCACCTTCGGCATGAACTTCCCGATTTTTATCTCGACCATGGCCGTCAGCGTGTTCCAGGCCGATGCGCGTGGCTACGGCCTGCTGACCTCGACCATGGCCATCGGCACCATCGCCGGGGCATTGATTGCCGCGGGCAGTGAACGACCGCAGTTCAAGTCACTGTTGATTGGTGCCGCGGTGTTCGGGTTTGGCTGTTTCCTGGCGGCCCTGGCGCCCAATTACTGGATGTTCGCGATTGCGCTGGTGATCATCGGCGTGGGCGCGATGACGTTCAGCAACACCACCAACAGCTTGATGCAACTCACCACGGAGCCGGCCATGCGCGGCCGGGTGATCGCCCTGCGCGTCGCCGTCGCACTGGGTGGCACGCCGCTGGGTGCGCCCATCGTCGGTTGGGTGGCCGACCACCTGGGCCCGCGCTGGGCGCTGGTGGTCGGCGCGGTGTCCGGCATTCTGGCGGTTGGCGTGGCGCTCTACACCCTCAGGCGCCAGTTGGATAAGCCCAGGTAGCCGCCTTGAGCATGTCGCCGCACGCGCAACATTGCATAGGGGGGCGGGGTATGCAATGATCCGCACCCTCATAGGTAGGGGGGGTATATCGTGGGCCACATCGCCGCAAACAAAGACAGCCTGATCAAGCGCGTCAAACGCATCGCCGGGCAGCTCCAGGCGGTTGAGCGAGCGCTGGAGTCAGACCTCGACTGCGCCAAGACGCTGCACCTGGTGGCCGCCACACGCGGCGCCATCAACGGCTTGATGGAAGAAATTATCGAAGACCATGCCAGGGCGCATGTGGCCGATCCCTCACTCAGCGAGGAGGCCCGCGCACGCGGCGTTGAAGAACTGCTGGAAGCCATTCGGCGGTACTCCAAATGAACGCCCTCCCTAGTGCTCACACGCACGAACATGTCTTCCTCGGTTCGGCCCATGACGAAAACGCCAAACGCACCCTGTGGGTGGTGATGCTGACGGTGGTGATGATGGTCGCAGAAATTGCCGCCGGGGCCTTGACCGGTTCCATGGCGCTAATGGCGGACGGCTTTCACATGGCTACCCATGCGGCGGCGCTGGGCATTGCTGCTGCGGCCTACGCCTACGCCAGGCGCAATGCGAGTAACTCACGCTACAGCTTCGGCACCGGCAAAGTCGGCGACCTGGGTGGCTTCGCCTCGGCGCTTATCCTGGCGCTGGTGTCCTTGGGCATTGGTGTCGAGTCGGTGATGCGCTTGCTGCAGCCGGCTGAAGTGCAGTTTGGTACAGCCACGCTGATTGCGGTGGTGGGGCTGGCAGTAAATGTCGTCAGCGCGCTGTTGCTGGGCCACGGTCACAGCCACGGGCATGATCACGACCACGACCACGACCATCATGGCCACGACAACAACATGCGCTCAGCCTACGTGCATGTGCTCGCCGATGCGCTGACCTCTGTGCTCGCCATCGCCGCGTTGCTGGCCGGCCGTTATCTGGGCTGGGTGTGGCTGGACCCGGCGATGGGTATCGTCGGCGCGGTGGTGATTGCGCGGTGGTCCTGGAGTTTGATGCGCACGACCGCTGGCGTATTGCTGGATCAAACCGATGAACACGTCGCCGCAGAAATTCGTGAACTCGTCGAACAACCCGGTGATGCGACGATTACCGATCTGCACGTGTGGCGCGTCGGCCCCGACGCGCACGCGGCCATCGTCAGCGTGGTGGGCCGCTCGACCACCGATGCCGAAAGCATTCGCGAGCGCCTCAAACCGGTGCATGAAGTGAGCCACCTCACCGTTGAATTTCGTGCGGCCTAGCCGCGCGCCCCCTAGCAAACCCAGGTGAACCCTTGGCTAAAGATATCGAGAACCCCTGCATCTCCACTTGCCAACTGAGTGGTGATCTGTGCGTCAGCTGTGGACGGAGCAAGGACGACATCCGTAAGTGGAAGCGCATGAAGCGCCCGGAGAAAATGGCCGCCGTACAGCGCGCGACGTTACGGTTGAAGGCGCTGAAGAAGGCCAGGTAAAGCTGGCGGTTCTGCCAGCCTTGGGGGTGTCACATCAGGTGCGCCCCACCGACCCGGTGACCGGAAGATTGCCCAGCAACTTGAGCCCGGTGCTTTTCACAAAGGTGTCGTAGTCCATCGGCTTTTGGACACGGGTTTCCGCATTGGGCAGCACATAGGCCCAGGCGCGTTTCGACGAGGTGTCGTAGACCAGCTTGAACAGACGCGTCGGCACCCAGACCTTGTTGTCGCCGATGGTGCTGTAGCCCGCGTCAAACAGCGGGCCGGTAAACACAAACACATCGCCGCCGGCACGCACGGCAAACTTGCGCACGTCCGCCTCGACCTTGCTCCAGATCTTGCGGTTGTTGGTGGGGTCTTGCGGCACCATGTTCGACAGCGCGAAAGATTGGGCCATGGCATTCGCATTCGGCGCATCAGCGGCCGGCGACTGGTGACCACGGTCGACCGCCGGATGCTGGCCACGGTAGTCGCTCAACTCTGCGCGCGCGCCCTTGGGAATGCGCGGGTCCGCGTAGAACTGGTTGGTGCGCTCCTCGCCCTTGGCGTCCTTCAACTGGGCGGCATTCAAGCGTTCGACCACCACCAGCGGCGTCTTGCTGGTTTGTGAGTAGAGCACCGCGAAGTTATCCGAACACAACGCCAGGGGTTTCATCGTGGCGGGCACGCTGGCCGTGTTGATCGGCGTGGCGCCTGGGAACAGGTCGACGCAGGCGTCGAATGAAAGCTGTTTTTCTTTACTGGAATAAAGGTCGAGGGCCGCGTGCTGGCTGATCGAGCCGGAGCGAGCAGTGTGTTCCGGGGTGGGTAACTTGATCAGGTCCAGCAGGCCACGGGCTTGTACGCCAGTGGATAGCAAAACAAGGGCCGACAGCCCAACTGCAATTTTGCGCAGGTGCATGCATGACTTCTTCGAAAGGGAGTGAGGCGGCAGGCTCCGAAAAACGGAGCCAAGTGAATGATATTGCGAGGATTATTGACCCAACTAAGTCAGATTAGTGCCCGGCCACGGCCGGTTTTTCTGTCTCACGTGCACCCGGTTTGAACCCGTGGGCATGAGCGCCCCAGGCGATCACAAACGATACCGCTATTAATACCACCATCGCCCAGGGAAACGAGGCGACGCCCCAGGTATCCAGCAGCACGCCGCCGACCACACCGCTGCCGGCAATCGCACTGTTCCACGCCACCACGTTCAGCGACAGCGCCACATCCGCGCCATCCCCGGCGGCATCCGCCAGCGCGGTTTGCAGCAATGTTGCCGCGCCACCGAAACTCAGCCCCCACACGGCCATGCCGAGGTAGATGACGCTGGGTACACGGCCCGAGAAGCCGAACACCACGCAGACCGCCGCGAACGTCGCGAGGCTCGCCAGTACGGTCGTGCGCAACAGCGGCTCGACCAGTTTTGCCGTCAGCCAAATCCCCGCCAACGCGGCGATGCCGAACACCAGCAGCACCAGATCGACGCGATCGCTCAAGCCCGCAGGCGCCACGAAGGGTGCGATGTAGGTGTACAGAATGTTGTGCGCCAGCATCCAACTGATCACGACCGCCAGCACCGGCCGCACGCCGGGGGTGGTCAGCACGTTACCCAGCGACACACGCTGATGCGCCGCCTGCGGCGGATAGTCCGGGACCTTCACCAGCACCCACACGATCAGCACCAGGGTCAGCGCCGACATCAGGCCGAACGTGGTGCGCCAACCCACCAGGCCACCCAGCCACGTGCCGAGCGGTACGCCCAACGACAGCGCAATCGGTGTGCCGACCATCGCCAAGGCAAGCGCCCTGCCCTGTTGCTCCGGCGCGACCATACGCCGCGCGTAACCCGCCAGCAGGCTCCAGGCCAAACCCGCCGCCACACCAGCGAAGAAACGCGCCACCAGGATGACGCCATAGTGGGACGACAGCGCCGTGATGGAGTTGAACAGCAGGAAGCCGACAATGGTCAGCAACAGCACATTTCGCCGCCGCCAGCCACGGGTGGCGATCGTCATCGGGATCACCGCCAGCACGGAGCCCAAGGCGTAGGCGGTGACCATCTGCCCGGCTGCCGACGGCGAAATCGACAGGCCTGTGCTGATCAACGGCAACAGGCCGGCGGGCAGGGTTTCAGTGACGATGCAGATAAAGCCGGTCATGGCCAGGGCGAGCAAGGCGCCAATGGGCAAGCGCTCGGACGACGCGGATACGCTGAGTGAGGGGGTCACGGGAAACTCCTTTTGAGCCACTTAAATACTGATCGATACAAATGTTGCAGGTGGGCGTGCTGCATTGTCAATGACTTATGTATCGACTAGTATTTATCTCGTTCTTCAGAGGAGTCTCGATATGGCGCAAATGGGCCGCCCGCGTAATTTTGACCGTGACCACGCCGTGGAACAGGCCCTGCACCTGTTCTGGGAGCACGGCTACGACGCCACCTCACTCGCCCAGCTTAAGGCGGGCCTGGGCGGCGGTATCTCCGCGCCGAGTTTTTATGCGGCGTTCGGCTCCAAAGAGGCGTTGTTCGATGAGTGCGTGCAGCGCTACCTCGCGACCTACGCCCAGGTTACCGAATGCTTGTGGGACGACACCTTGCCACCGCGCGAGGCCATCGAAACCGCGCTGCGCCAGTCGACACGCATGCAGTGTGAGGACGGGCACCCCAAGGGCTGCATGGTGGCACTGGGTGTGATGAGCGCACCCAGCCCTGAAAATGCGCGGGTGGCGGATGCCTTGACGCAATCGCGCGCACGAACGCGGGCGGGCATCGTGGCGTGTGTTGAGCGTGCAATCCGTGCCGGGCAACTCCCGGACACGCTTGATGCGCCGGTGATGGCAACGGTGTTCGACAGTTTCCTGCAGGGCGTTTCGATCCTGGCGCGCGATGATGTGGCACACGCCACCCTTGATGCCGCAATCACACAGCTCATGCAGACGTGGGAGATTGCTTCTGCGAGGGTGGGCCGCAGAGTCGCAGACAACGAAACCGTTTAAACGGATGGCATGCGCATGAAGCTCTTCAAAAAACTGTTCGGCGGCTTGAAAACACCGACGTCCACGATGGGCACCTCGCCGTCCATCCATTTGCTGATTGCCGAGCCCACCGTCACACCGGGCGCCTGTGCCGACACACGGTTTGGTGGCACGCCATCGGTTAACGAAGGCTTTGCCTGGCCCACTTGCAAGGGTTGCGCGAGCCCTCTGCAATTTCTTGGGCAGATCCGCCCTACCGGCGCCCAGCACCTGCACCTGATTTTTATGTGCGATGAAAACCCCGGTGAATGCGGGCAGTGGGAAGCAGACGGCGGCGCCAACGCGGTGGTGTGCGTGCCAGTCAAGGACCTGCACGTCGCGGCCCTGCCGAGCGCGGGCCAAGTGACCCGCGGCACAGGCTACGGCGCGCGGGTCGAGCCGACCCAGGCCGTTGATTACACGCAGGCGCACAACGCGTTTAGCGGTCGCCGTCGCGACGTCCTCGGCCAGCTTGGCGGCGCACCTTCCTGGTTACAGGCCGAGCAAACACCGAGTTGCAACCATTGCAACGCACCGATGCGCTTTGTCGCACAGCTCGAACCGGGCCCCGACCACACAACGGAGATGAACTTCGCCGGCGGTTGCGCTTACCTTTTCGAGTGCGACTGCTCGGGCGTCTCGGCGAAATTCTTATGGCAGTGTTGAGTCCTTCGCCCACAGCTCCCGATACCCGAGCAAAAAATCCACAAACGCACGCACCCGATGTGGCACGTAGCGCCCGTGGGGATACAGCAACGTAAACGGCCGCGAGCGTCCCCCAAACGGTTTCAACACTTCCACGAGACTGCCCTCAGCCAGCGCTTGCTCAACAATAAACCTGTACGTCTGAAACAGCCCGGCCCCGTGTTTGGCCAGGGTCACGCCACCCAGCACATCATCGGCACAGCTGTACCCCGCCGCCCCTACATACTCCTGGGCTTTGCCGTCCACCTGGAACAACCAGGAAATACGCCGGCCATTACTCGGCAGTTCGTACTGGATGCACTCATGCCCGGGCAAATCCTCCAAGGTCTGCGGCGTACCGACTCGCTTGAGGTAAGCCGGGGCTGCCACCACCACCAGTTCAGCCTCTTCCAGCGGGCGCGCGATCAGCGACGAGTCCGGCTGGGCACGCACGCGAATGGCCAGGTCATAACCTTCGGCGACGAAGTCGATATTGCGATTGCTGATGTGGATGTCGACGCTGACTTGAGGGTACAGCGCACGAAATTTGGGCAACAACGGCAGCAAACGGTGGTGGGCGTAGGTGGTAGGGATACTGATGCGCAGCAGCCCGGACGGGACAGACTGCGCGCCCATGACTGCCTGTTGCGCCTCGACCAGTTGCGTCAACGCCTGGCGGCATTGCTCGAAAAAAATCCTGCCGCTCTCGGTAAGCCGAATGCTGCGGGTGGTGCGCACAAACAGGCGCGAACCCAGGCGCTCCTCCAGGCGCGAGATGCTGCGGCTCACCGCCGCCGGCGTCACCCCCGCTGTTTGCGCGGCAGCGGTGAAACTATTGGCTTCGGCTGCGAGACAAAACAGCTCAATGCTGCCTAGCTGCAAATCTTCAAAATGACGCTTCATGACGGGCTACCAAACCACTGTTCGCCGCCATACTTACCAGCCTCCCGCGCTTAAATACAGAGCGCCCGCTCGCGGGTGACGTCTTGAACCTGGGAATTTAACCGGTGGAGGAAAAGCGCTGGCGACTGAGTTGAACGGCCGGACCCGGCTGCGCCCCCAACGAGCGAGCCAAATCCAAGCCAAAAAAAAGCCTGCATCTCTGCAGGCTTTTCTCTATCTGGCTCCACGACCTGGACTCGAACCAGGGACCCAATGATTAACAGTCATTTGCTCTACCAACTGAGCTATCGCGGAATGCGCCGTATGTTACTGATTAAAAAGAAGAAGTCAAGCACTGCGATGCATTTCAGGCAAAAACCTGCACAGCGGGTTCCTTCACCGCACAGGGCTGGCCATTTCTTTGGCCAGGTCCAGCCATGCGCGGGCGGCGGGTGGCAGGTGGGCACTGGCACGCCAAGCCAGGGCGATGTGCCAATCGGTGTGCGGCTCGTCCAGGGGGATCAAGGCAATCCCGGCGTGCTGATGCTTGAGTGCGAGCATGCGCGGCAAAAAGGCGACACCCAATCCTGCAGAGACCAGGTCGACGATAAAGTCGATTTGCCCGCTACGCGCCGTTACCCGTGGCGTCACACCTTTGAGCTCGCAGGCGGCGAGGATTTTGGCGTTCAGGGCGAAGCCGGCTTCGAACAAGATGAACGGGGAGTCGGCGAGGTCGGTGAAGTCGATGCGTTTGCGCCGCGCCAGTGGGTGGCTCATGGGTAACACAGCCATCAGCGGTTCATTGCGCACGGGTTGGTAGTCAAACCCTTGATCCGCTGGCAGCAGCAGGGCCGCGAGGTCGACCTCCCCGGCTTCCAGGCATTCACGCAGCCTTTTGCTGCCGTACTCGGTGAGTTCGATTTCGATGTCGGGGTAGCGCGTGCGGTAGGCGGCGAACATCGCCGCGAACAGTACACCGCAGCCTACCGGCGGCAAGCCTATGCGCAGTACGCCGCGCTTGAGACCCCGCAGATCATTGATCTCAGCCACCAAATCGTTTTGCTCAGCGAGCAACACCAGGGCGCGGCGGTAAGCAATTTCGCCGGCGGCTGTCAGTTCATTCTTGTGACCCAGGCGGTTAAGCAGCGGCGTGCCCAATTCATCCTCCAGTGTCTTGACCGCCTTGCTCACGGTGGATTGAGTCAATGCCACCACGTCAGCCGCCTGGGAGAAACCGCCCTGGCGCACCACTTCAACAAAGGCACGCAATGTGCGCAGGTTCATCAGTATTCCTTTAGCGACTGGATGCTAGTGATAAAAGTTGTTTTTATCATGCCAGTTTTTTGCTTATCGTGGGGTGACCAAGCTCTGTAGAGAATCCCTTCATGATCATCTCGTCCGCCTCCGACTACCGCGCAGCCGCCAAACGCAAGCTGCCGCGCTTCCTGTTCGACTACATCGACGGCGGCGCTTACGCCGAGCACACAATGCGCGCCAACGGTTCGGACCTGGCCGAGATCAGCCTGCGCCAGCGCATCCTGCGCAATGTCGACAACCTGAGCCTCAAGACCACGTTGTTCGGCAAGGAACAGGACATGCCGATTATCCTCAGCCCGGTCGGCTTGACCGGCATGTATGCGCGGCGTGGTGAGGTGCAGGCGGCCAAGGCCGCAGCCAACAAGGGCATACCGTTCTGCCTGTCGACCGTGTCGGTGTGCCCGATTGAAGAAGTGGCGTCGCAAAGCCCGCAGTCGATCTGGTTCCAGCTCTATGTGCTCAAGGACCGCGGTTTCATGCGTAACGCGCTGGAGCGGGCCCAGGCGGCCGGGGTGACGACACTGGTGTTCACCGTGGACATGCCGACGCCGGGCGCACGCTATCGTGATGCGCACTCGGGCATGTCCGGGCCGTACGCGGCCTCACGTCGGATGCTGCAGGCCATCACCAAGCCACAATGGGCATTCGACGTGGGCTTGATGGGCCGCCCCCACGACTTGGGCAATATTTCCAACTACCTCGGCAAACCCACCCACCTGGAAGATTACATCGGCTGGCTGGCGAACAATTTCGACCCGTCGATCAGTTGGAAAGACCTGGAGTGGATCCGCGAGTTCTGGAAGGGCCCGATGATCATCAAGGGCATCCTCGACCCACAGGACGCCAAGGACGCGGTCAGTTTCGGTGCCGATGGCATCGTGGTCTCCAACCATGGCGGCCGCCAGCTCGACGGCGTGTTGTCGACCGCCAAAGCACTGCCGCCGATTGCCGAGGCAGTGGGTGATGACCTGACCGTGCTGGTGGACTCAGGCATTCGCTCCGGGCTCGACGTGGTGCGCATGCTCGCCCTCGGTGCCAAGGGTTGCCTGCTGGGGCGCTCGACCGTGTATGCCTTGGCCGCCGCCGGCCAGCACGGCGTGGAAAACCTGCTGGATATTTTCGCCAAGGAAATGCGCGTGGCCATGACCTTGACCGGCGTTACGTCGATTGACCAGATTGACCACACCACCTTGGTTCAAGCAGCCAAATAACTGACGCAGTTATTCAGCGACCGATTTTGCCTTTAAAAACGGTCGTTGATTTATAAGGCTTTTTATTAAGTTGAGCAAAGTGGCATGAATCTCGCTCTATTAGCGTTGAAGCAGGTAAAGCGATGACAAGACGTGTGGCACTGCCCAGGGGTTATAACCCATGGCAAAGCGGTTTAAACTGTTCCAATGTTTTACGGAACTGAAGGAACAGTAAGACGCTTGGCATTTGCCACTCTCGTGCAGCCTGTAGGACAGTTATGTGCTTAGAGGCCGTCAGCTTATGAAATCACCGACCCAGACCAACGCAATTGACTTCGACAGTGCCAAATTGCAACGCCTGGGGTTTGGTCAGCCAGCTCTTCTTCCACGTCGTCCAGCCACCCTTGCCCAGCTTCATCAGCAACTGAGCCAGCAATTGCAAACCAGCCTGGAGCCGGAGCGTATCCTGGCTTTGTTCTTTCGTGAAGTTCAGCGCCTGGTTCCTCTGGATGCTCTGCAATATCGCCATGAAGCCAGCGACTTGCGTCTCGAGTTCGGCCACCGCGGCCACCACTCAGTGAGCTACACCTTGAGCCATGAAGGCGAACACTTGGGCGAGCTGATATTCCGTCGCAACCAACGCTTGATGGAAGACGAGTTGGGCCAACTTGAGTCGCTGCTTTCAACCTTGCTTTACCCGATGCGCAACGCCCTGCTCTACCGCGCCGCCACCCGCAGCGCCCTGCGTGACCCCTTGACCGATACCGGCAACCGCATTGCGATGGACCAGACCCTGCAACGCGAAATCGACATGGCCCGGCGGCACCTGAGCCCGCTGTCCTTGTTGATGCTGGACATCGATCACTTCAAGAAAATCAACGACACCCACGGCCATGCAGCGGGCGATATCGTACTGCGCGCCGTGGCCGGGTCGATCAAAAGCCAGTTGCGCAACGTCGACATGGTGTTTCGGTTTGGTGGCGAAGAGTTTCTGATTTTACTGTCGAATACCGGCCGGGACGCGGCTGGCATGGTCGGCGAACGCCTGCGCCGGGCTGCGCAGGTTCAGGATTATTGGGCCGACGGCAAGCGGATCGAATTGACGGTGAGTCTGGGCTGCTCGACCTTGCTGGCTGCCGAGTCTGCCGAAAGCCTGTTGCGCCGGGCCGACAACGCCTTGTATGTGGCAAAGCGCGAAGGTCGCAACCGCTTGGCAATGGCGGGGTAAACACCCCGCCATCACGCTTACATCACGCCTCGCTGGCGATGCGAACCGGGCGTTCGCGAACCACAGCTGACGCCTTGGCTTTTTCATTTTCCAACTGCATGCAGCTTTCCAAAAACAGGTACATGTAGTCATAGCTCTTGCACACGGCCTGGCGCAGCTCGACCTGCAGCGCTTTGCTCGGGTTCATCCCGGCCAGGGTGCAGATGATTTCCAGGGCTTCCCAAGGGTGTGCGTCGTCGTACTGGGCGTGCATCTTCAACCACTTCATTGCGCGCTTGCGGTCTTCCTCAGGGAAGGCAGCCGCGTACACACCGGTCGAACACACCACGGCGGACCACTCCCCAGTCGCCCCCTCGATCGCGTAGTTGGTTGCGGCAATCGCCACGATCAACGCATCGGCCGAGCTGGTGTGCCAGCACCAGTGACTCAGCGCGTGCAACTCAGGCGGTACGTTTTGCGCTTGCAGCTCTTCCAGGCTTACACCATGAGCGCGCGCCCAATGTACCCAGTAATCGGCGTGGTTGAGTTCCACACGAATATTGCGCATCAGCCACCGACGCGCCATATCCTCCCCGGGATGGCGGGCAAACTTGGTCTTGGTGAGGTTCTGTGCCATGTACAAGGCAAACTGCTCCACCACTGGCCAGCCACCGATCAGGTAGTGGCGCATGGTTTTGGCGCTGAGCGTGTTATCGCGCATGCGCTGGTACAGTTCGTGCTCGACAACTCGGCGCTTGCTCTCGCTACAGTCCTGGATCAATTGTTGCGCCCAGGCGGGGTAACTTGAGGCTTCCATAAGCGGGCCGGTTCTGTTGAATGTGTCGATCACTGTAGGGCTCCTTTTTTAAGTGTGATTGTACAGACCAGCAAATGTTTCAGCGGAATGTGCCGGGCGCCTTGAATAACAGAGGCTGCGGCCGCACAGGTCGACACTGCAAGCTATCAAAGGTAAACAGTTGCGGGCGTTCAATCAGGTAGCCCTGAGCGTAATCAACACCGATCTCAAGTAAAGCCTGTTCGATCTGCGGTGTTTCAACAAACTCGGCAATCGTGCGTTTACCCATGACGTGGCCGATGTGGTTGATCACTTCGACCATGGCGCGGTTAATCGGGTCGTCCAGCATATCCTTTACGAAACTTCCATCGATCTTCAGGAAGTCTACAGGTAAATGTTTCAGATAAGCGAATGAGGACATCCCGGCGCAAAAGTCATCGAGGGAAAAATGGCAACCTAACGCTTTGAGTTCATTAATAAAGCGAATTGCACTACCCAAATTGGCTATAGCGCTTGTCTCAGTTATTTCAAAACAAATCATTTCCGGCGGAATGCTGTAAGCCTCGAATTTCTCACGTAAAAAACCGAGAAAATCATCATCTCCGATAGTTATGCCTGACAGATTAATCGCACACATGGCCATAGGTCGCCCGGCCCGTTCGTGCATACAACCGGCGATGATTTTGAATACGTTTTCCACCACCCAGCGATCCAGCGACGTCATCAATCCATAACGTTCGGCGGCCGGAATAAAACTGTCGGGTAGAATGATGCGGCCCGCCTCATCGTGCAGGCGTAACAGGATTTCAATATGGCCGTTGCCGCCATCCGTGTGGCCCAGCGGTGAGATTTCCTGGGAGTAGAGGCAAAAACGATTTTCCTCCAAGGCCACGTGCAGGCGCTGTACCCAGGCCATTTCGCCAAAACGCAGGGACAATTCCGAATCATCGGTATGGTAGACCTGCACACGGTTACGGCCCTTTTCCTTGGCCATGTAGCACGCCATATCGGCCGCGCGTAGTGACGTTTCCAGGGTGGTCGGGGATTGCGAGATATGCACCAGGCCAATACTGACGGTGGTCATGAACGGCCGGCCCTTCCACACGAAATGCAGGCTTTGCACCGTATGGCGCAGGCTCTCGGCGATCTTTTCCGCCACCGCTGCCGGGCAGTTTTCCAACAGGATGCCGAACTCGTCGCCCCCCAGCCGCGCCAGGGTGTCGCCCTCACGCAGGTCCGACTGCAGCAACGCGCAGATATGCCTTAACAGCTCATCACCCGCCGCATGCCCGCAGGTGTCGTTAACCAGCTTGAACTGGTCCAGGTCGAGAAACATCAACGCATGGCGTCCGCCTTTCTGGCGCCCCACGTTATGCAGCACCTGCTCCAGGCGGAATTCGAACTCGCGACGGTTGGCCAAACCGGTCAAGGCATCGTGGGTGGCTTGCCACGACAGATTGGCAATGTACTGACGCTCCTGCGTCATGTCGTGCAGCACCAGCACCGCGCCGCTGACCTTGCCGGCGCTGCGGATCGGCGCGCCCACCAGAGTGACCGAAACCGTACTGCCATCCAGGCGCTGGATCAGCTTGGAATGCTCGCTGCCACCACTGAGCCGGCCTTTGATGATGTGCTCGATCAGGGTAAAGCCGTCGGGTTCAGCAGCCTCATCGAGCAGATTGAATAACGCCGCCAAGGGCAAGCCTTGGGCCTGGGCACTCTTCCAATGGGTAAGCGCCTCGGCGGCCGGGTTCATGTAGGCGATGGCACCGTCGACATCCGTGGTAATCACACCGTCGCCAATCGACTCCAGGGTGATCTGTGCGCGCTCCTTCTCGGCCTGCAAGGCCATGGCGAACGCGTGGCGCTGGCTCAGTAGCTTGTGGGTACGCAGCAGCGCCAGGGCAATCAGGCCCAGGGCGGTGGCCAGGTTGGTGACCAGCAACAGGCGCAAAATCATCCGCGAACCTTCGCCCAACGCATCGCTGAATGCCTTGGCAGCCGGCGTAACGCCGTCGTTGATGGCAATGATGCGCGCTTTCCACTCGCTTATATCACCGGGGCTGACGTGATCGTTGCGGATCGCCCGGTGCATCGCCTGGGCCAGGTCATCCAGTTGCACCAGGTAACCGTCGCCTACAGTCCACAGTTCAATGGCTTTTTCCAGGTAACTGAAGTGGCGGAAGTTGAGGTACAGCCAAATCACGCTGGACACATCATCGGGGTGGTTGCCGCCCTTGAGGATACCTTGGCGTGCGGCAGCGAGGTCCGGGGTGGAACGGTCCAGCGCGATGCGCAATTCATGCCCGCCCTGTGGGACGGCAATCGCTTGCTGGTATTTGAGAAAAGTGCTTTCGTCGCGGTTATCAGCGTAGAGCGTCAGGTAGTAGATGGCGTCTTTCTGGCCTTTGGACCAAAGACTCTCGCCAGCCACATAGCCCCGCACTGCCGACAGCACATAGAGACTGACGCAGCCTAACAATGCCTGGAACAATACGACGGCGATAAAGGGCCAGACGATGCCCAACAGCCTTGGCGTTCCGAGAGTCCGCTTTTGCTTCATGAAGTCCCTTACACATGCACAGCTGAATACGCACGCGAAAAACCAATCCCGATAGCACCGACGAAGCTAAATCAACGCACTTGTTGCAGGTGGCCGTACAACTTGGCGTACAACCCACCCTCAGCAATCAGCTGCTGGTGGTCGCCATCTTCGGCGATACGCCCGCCATCGAATACCAGCACCCGGTCAGCCTGCTTAACCGCCGAAAGCCTGTGGGCGATGATCAGTGTAGTACGCCCACTGAGAAACCGCGCCAGCGCCTGGTGCAAGTTGTACTCGGTGGCGGCGTCGAGGGCGGAGGTGGCCTCATCCAGAATCACCACTTTGGGTTCGGCCAACACCATCCGCGCGATTGCCAGGCGCTGGCGCTGGCCACCGGAAAAGCGCACACCGGAGCGCCCCACTACGCTGTCCAGGCCCAAAGGCAGTGCCTTGACGGTAGCATCCAACTGCGCAATTTCCAATGCCTGCCAGCAGGCCTGGTCCGTGCGTGTGCGGCCCATGGTCAAGTTGGCGCGCACGGTGTCGTTGAACAGCGCCGGGTGTTGCAACACCACGGCGACGTTCTCGCGGATGGTTGCAAGACCGATTTCCTGCTGGGTCGCACCACCAAAACGAATGCTGCCGGCCTGCGGTGTATAGAGCCCCAACAGCAGTTGCACCAAGGTACTTTTGCCGCCGCCACTGGCGCCGACGATCGCGACCTTCTCGCCCGGTGCAATGGCCAGGTTCAACTGGTCAAGCACCAAGTCTTCGCCGTAGCCGAAGTTGAGCCCACGTACTTCGATGCCAACGGTCTCACGCCCGGTGAACGGGTCTTCGCCCCCGGCATATTGCGGCTCGTCGGCACGCGCCAGCAGCTCGTTGATCCGCGTCAGCGCGCCGCCCGCGGCGTAAAAGGCGTATTGCAGGTTAAGCAGTTGTTCCACCGGGCCGATCATGAACCACAGGTAGCTGAACACGGCGAGCATCTGGCCGATGGACAGGTCGGAAAACAACACGGTGAGCATCGCCGCCGCACGGAAGATGTCGATGCCGAACTGGAACAACAGGCCACTGGCACGGCTGGAAGCGTCGGTTTTCCATTGGGAATGAATGGCGTAGTCGCGCACTTCCTGGGCACGCTGGCCCAGGCGCCCGAGGAAAAAGCCCTGGCGGTTGCCGGCCCGCACTTCCTGGATGGCATCAAGGGTTTCGGTCAGGGCCTGGGTGAAGCGCGACGTGCTGTCGTTCTCAAGTTTCTTCAAGTGTTTGACGCGCTTGCCCAACTGCACCGTGGCATAGATCACCAACGGATTGAACAGCAGGATCAGCAACGCCAACTGCCAGTGCATCCACACCAGAATGGCCGAAGTGCCCAGCAGCGTCAGCATGGCCACCAGGAAGCGGCTAAGGGTTTCGCCGACAAACTTATCCAGGGTATCCAGGTCGGTGACCAGGTGCGTGGTCACTGTGCCGCTGCCCAGGCTTTCGTATTCGCCAAGGGATATACGCTTGAGCCGTTCGATCAGGCGCACACGGATGCGATAGACAATGTCCTTGGCCAGCCGTGCAAACAGCCGCGCCTGCACAACGTTGAACACCAACGCGCCGCAACGCAAACACAGGGTCACCAGCAGCATCAGGCCGATATACCCGGCAGCCTGCTGCCAACCCAGCGGCAATGCGTGGTTCATCACGTTGAGTGCGGCATCGCCATGGCCCAGCAGCACTTCGTCAACCAGCAAGGGCAACAGCAGAGGGATGGGCACGCTGCACAAGGTCGCCAGCACGGCAACGCCGTTGGCGATCCACAGGGATTTCTTGTGGAGCAGGGCCAGGCGGCGAATTTCCGCCCAGGTCAGGCGATCTGTGCGTTTGGAGGGCTCGGTGATGTCGGGCTGGTCATACACAGGTGGCTCGCTCCAACCAGCGGGCAAGCAACGGCGACAGCTCGGACAGCGGCTGGTAGCCGTTGGTCAACAACGCCAACTGGCCATGACGCTCGGCCAGCAAGGTCGGGAAACCGGCAATCCCCAAATCCTGCACCCAAGTGAAATCGGCGGCCGTCGCGGCGTGCTGCTCGGCACGGTCGAAGGCGCCGGCAAACTCGATACGCGGTATGCCGGCCTCTTCGGCCAGCTCGACCAACACGCTGGCGAGGGTCACATCACGGCCCTCGACATAAAACGCGCGCTGGATCAGCCCCAGCAACTTCCACGCGCAGTCTGGCGCCAGGCTGCGTGCCGTGACGATGGCGCGGCACGCAGGCTCTGTGTCATAGACGAAACCGTCGGGCAACGCCCCCTCACGCTTGAACGGCTGGCCAGTGGCCTCGGTGACCGCCTGCCAGTGCTCCAGAATGTAGCGCCGGGTCGTCGGCTCCAACGCCGCGCCGCTGCCGGTGCGCAAACCGCCCACCACCAGGTGCAGCTCGACGCCGGCCGCCTGGGCCTGCTCAACCAGCGCCTGCGCCACCGGGGCAAAGCCCCAGCACCAGGAACACATCGGGTCCATCACATAGAGCAGGCGCGCGGGCATGGGTCAGGCCTCGGAGGGGGTTTGCTTGTAGTTGAAGCCAATCGGGTGCGGCAAATTGCGGGCCTTGGCCAGCTCGATCTGCTTTTGCCGGTCAATTGCGCTGCGACGGGTCTTCTCCGGCAGCTTATCCCAGCAATGCGGGCAACTGATGCCGGCCACATAATGCTCGGACGCGCGGTCTTCGACGCTCACCGGTGTACGGCAGGCATGACATTGATCGTAGTCGCCTTCGCTCAAGTCGTGGCGCACGGTGACGCGATTGTCGAACACAAAGCAGTCGCCCTGCCATTTGGTCTCTGCCTGAGGCACCTCTTCGAGGTACTTCAGGATGCCACCCTTGAGGTGGTAGACCTCATCGAAGCCTTCGCTGAGCATAAAGCTGGAGGCCTTCTCGCAACGAATGCCGCCGGTGCAGAACATCGCGACTTTCTTATGCTTGGCCGGGTCGAAGTTGGCTTTGATGTAGTCGGGAAACTCGCGAAAACTGGTGGTTTTCGGGTCGATCGCGCCTTCGAAGGTGCCGATGGACACTTCGTAGTCGTTGCGCGTGTCGATCAACAGCACTTCCGGGTCGCTGATCAGCGCGTTCCAGTCTTGCGGCTCGACGTAGGTGCCGACTTTTTTGTTGGGGTCGACGCCTTCGACGCCCAGGGTCACGATCTCTTTCTTGAGCTTGACCTTGGTGCGGTAGAACGGCTGGTCGTCGCAGTACGATTCTTTATGGTCGATGTCGACCATGCGCGGGTCGTTCTTCAGCCAGGCCATCAGGCCATCAATGCCTTCGCGGCTGCCGGAAACGGTGCCGTTGATGCCTTCTTCGGCGATCAGCAAGGTGCCTTTGATGCCATTGTCGACCATTGCCTGCAGCAGTGGCTCGCGCAGCGCAACGTAGTCTTCGAGGGTGACGAACTTATACAGTGCCGCCACGACGATGGGTTGGGTCATGGGTATTCTCTCCAGGTGGCTACCCTCGTAAGGGGTGAACCGGATGCAAAAAAAACGCGCCGGCTAAGCGGCGCGTTGCGGATTCTAGCAAATGCCAGGTGTCAGAGACACCCGTGCGTCAGCTATGCCCGCCGGCGCAGGTCGGCGAGGCCGGGGCTACGTCGATTTTCGCCCATTCTTCAGGCGTATAGGTATGCAGCGCCAGCGCATGAAATTCGCTCATCAGGTCACCGAGGGTGGCATAGACCGTCTGGTGGCGCTTGACGCGGTTAAGCCCCTCGAACTGCTGGCTGACCAGCACGGCCTTGAAGTGGGTCTGCAACCCACGGCTGTGCATGTGGCTTTCATCCAGCACGCTCAAGTGTTGTGGGCTCAGGGCGGCGAGCGCCGTTTCGATACGCTGTTGCATGGTCATTCCTGCTTACTTCTTCTTGGCCGGTGCGGCGGCTTTCGGCGTCAGCTCGTTGGTCATGTCTTCCAACAGCTTGTTGACCACCGGCACGGCGCTTTCCAGTTTGGCCTGGGTCATCTGGGCCGATTGCTGGGTCAGTTGCGGCATTTTTTCCAGGACTTTCTTGCCCAGTGGCGACTGGTAGAAAGCAACCAGGTCCTTGAGCTCGGATTCGCTGAAGTTGGTGGTGTAGAGCTTGACCATGTCCGGCTTCAGCTTCGGCCAGCCGATGGCCTGGTCGAGGGCGGCATTGGCCTTGGCCTGGTAGCTGTCCAGTACGGACTGCTTGGCGGCAGGCGCCTTGGTTTGTTCGAAACGCTGGGCGAACATTTGCTGCACTTGCATGTACACCGGGGTACCCAGCTTGTCAGCGTGGGCCAGGGTAAGGAAGGCTTCGGCACTGGCGTTATGGCTGGCGGTATCGGCAAAGACTTGGCCGCTGGCGCAAACCAGAGCAACCGCGGTACAGATGGCACGAAGACGAGTCATCGAGTTTCCTTTCTAGCAGGCGAGGTAAGACCCCAAGGGCGACCATTCTGCGCCTAAAAAACCTTGCGGCTCAACCCCAGGCCTTGTTCGGCCGGGATTTGCGGGGCTTGCACCCGATGAAAAGTCTTTTATGGAACCCCACAGGCCCATCACGGCCTAAACTGCGCAAACGAACCTGAAGGAGTGTGCCCGATGAGCCGTATCGAAACCGACAGCCTGGGAGACGTACAAGTCCCGGATGACGCTTACTGGGGCGCGCAGACCCAACGTTCACTGGTGAATTTCGCCATCGGCGAGCAACGCATGCCCCTGGCGGTGCTGCACGCCCTGGCGCTGATCAAGAAAGCCGCCGCCCGGGTCAACGACCGCAATGGCGACCTGCCCGCCGACATCGCCCGCCTGATCGAACAAGCCGCCGATGAAGTGCTCGACGGTCAACATGACGACCAGTTTCCGCTGGTGGTCTGGCAGACCGGCAGTGGCACCCAGAGCAATATGAACGCCAATGAAGTCATCGCCGGCCGCGCCAACGAACTGTCGGGCAAACCCCGTGGCGGCAAGAGCCCGGTGCACCCCAACGATCACGTCAACCGCTCCCAGAGTTCCAACGACTGCTTCCCCACCGCCATGAGCATCGCGACCGTGCAAGCCGTGACCCAGCAACTGCTGCCGGCGATCACTCATCTGTCCGGCGGGCTGGCGGAACTGTCGGCACGCCATATGAAACTGGTGAAGACCGGCCGCACCCACATGATGGACGCCACACCCATCACGTTCGGCCAGGAGGTCTCGGCGTTTATCGCCCAGCTGGATTACGCCGAGCGCGCGATCCGCAGCGCCCTGCCCCCGGTGTGCGAACTGGCCCAGGGCGGCACGGCCGTCGGCACCGGGCTCAATTCGCCGCATGGCTTTGGCGAGGCAATTGCTGCTGAATTGGCCGCCCTGTCGGGCTTGCCGTTCGTCACCGCGCCGAATAAATTTGCCGCCCTCTCGGGCCATGAGCCGCTGGTGACCCTGCATGGCGCACTGAAAACCCTGGCCGTGGCCTTAATGAAAATCGCCAATGACCTGCGCCTGCTGGGCTCCGGCCCACGTGCCGGGCTCGCGGAAGTCAAATTGCCGGCCAACGAGCCAGGCAGCTCGATCATGCCCGGCAAGGTCAACCCTACCCAATGTGAAGCGTTGTCGATGCTGGCCTGCCAGGTATTGGGCAACGACGTGACCATCGGCATTGCGGCCAGCCAGGGCCACTTGCAGCTGAACGTGTACAAACCCGTGATCATCCACAACGTGCTGGAGTCGATCCGCCTGTTGGCCGATGGCTGCAATAATTTCCAGGAGCATTGCGTGGCAGGCCTGGAGCCCGACGCCGGGAAAATGGCCGAGCACCTGGAGCGCGGGCTGATGCTGGTGACGGCGCTCAACCCGCATATCGGCTACGACAAGTCGGCGCAGATCGCCAAGAAGGCTTATGCCGAAGGGCTGACGCTAAGGGAAGCCGCGCTGGACCTGGGCTACCTGACCGACGCGGAGTTCGATCAGTGGGTTCGCCCGGAAAACATGCTCGAAGCCGGGCACTGACGCGTCGTCGAAACCACCCGCGTCTACTGTCAGTTGTCACAGTTACGTAAGCCCGTCCTCCAGAGGTTCAATGCCCAATAAACCTCTGGACGGACGATCATCGCATGAAGCGAAGCAGCCTGATTATCCTCTTCATGCTGACAGGGCTTTTGGGGCTGGCAGCCTGGTACCCGGCCGACAGCTCCGCGCTGCGGGCGTTTCCGGTTGTTCTGCCGCCGCCCTCGACAGCACCCGCCATGAACGAGCTTGTCATCTTCTACTCCGGTGACGGCGGCTGGGCACCCTTGGAGCAGGCCATCAGCCACAACCTTAACCAGCGTGGCTACGGCGTGTTGGGCATCAGTACCCTGGCGTATTTCTGGCATGAACAACCCGTGGCAGACTCGGCCGCACAGTTGGACGCGCTTATCACGGCTTACCGCAAGCAATGGAGTACGCCCAGGGTCTGGTTGATTGGCTTTTCTTTTGGGGCCAATGTCCTGCCATCACTTATCAACCAGCTTAAGCCCGAGAACCGTGCGCGCATTTCGCAACTGACATTGCTGGAGCCGACCCAGGATGTGTTCCTGGAGATCGAACTGGAACACTACATCAGCGTGGGTTGGCTCAACCGGATCACCCAGGCCTACCGGCATCTGCGCGAACCAGTTACCCACCACGATCCATTACCGGCACTGCTTCAGTTGAAAGGGCGGGTCCCTGTCACCTGCTTGCATACTGACGAAAATAGCACTGGTTTATGCCGTCAGCCCTCGCTTCGCGAGTGGGTAAGCGCAGTAGAAATCCCCGGCACTCACTATTTCAATGGGGACTTCGCCAACGTGACTCAGCGCCTTATCGAGCGCCACCCAAGCGCACCCGCCGGGCCTTGAGCCCGGCGAGCAACGACGGCGCCAGAGCCACCATGGCCGAGCCGAGCACCACCACCAACGCCCCGGCATAGCCGATGGCGTTGATCTCTTCGGCCTGCACAAAGTCCGGCAATAGCCACGCCGCCAACGCCACGGCCGCAAAGGTCACCAACGGCGTCAACGCCAGGGTCGCACTGACCCGCGAGGCTTCCCAGTGCGCCAGCGCTTCGGCAAACGCCCCATACGCCACCAGCGTATTCATGCAACACGCCAGCAGCAGCCAGCCTTGCAGCGGGCTCAGTTGCAGCGCCTCCAGCGGATGCGCCCACGGCGTGAGCAACACAGCGCACGACAGGTAGATCACCATCATCACTTGCAGCGAATTCCACACCGTCAGCAACTGCTTCTGACCCAGGGCATAAAACACCCAGATGGTGGTGGCGAGCAGGATCGTCAGCACACCGGCCGTGTAAGTGCCCAGCGAGGTCAGCAGTTCGACCAGACGCTGATTGAAGAACAGGCCGAAGCCGATGATCAACACCACCAAGCCCAAGCCCTGCCCCAGGCTGAAGCGCTCCTTGAACACAAAGACACTGGCGACCATCAGAAAGATCGGGCCCATCTGCACGACCAATTGTGCGGTGCCGGGGCTGAGCATTTTCAGGCCCACCAGGTACAGCACATAGTTGCCCACCAGGCCACACACCGCCATGGCTACCAGCCAGCCGCCCTTGGGGCCGAGCACCTTGCGGCTGGGCAGGCGCTGGGTCGCGGCGAGGTAGAGGAACAGGCAGCCGCCGGCAACGGTCAGGCGAAACCAGGTGACGGTAATCGGGTCCATCACCTGCAGCACTTGCTTGAGTTTGATCGGCAGAATGCCCCAAAGAAACGCGGTCAGCAGGGTCAAGCCAAAGCCATAGACCCAGCGACCGGAAGAGATGTGCATGAGTGCCCCGAATGCCTGAGGAAGTGGAACCGGCATTCTAGGGGGACCAAGGGGTGGCTTGGCGAGCGATATTTTCCTACCCACATAAATCAACGCTGGGGCGTGTGTGGAAGCCGGGCTTGCCCGCGATGCAGGCACCGCAGGCAAGCCAGCGCCCCAATGGACCCAGTGTGCCCAATAAGAACCTAACGTACGGCTTCGAATAATCCGCTAGCGCCCATACCACCACCCACGCACATGGTGACGATGCCGTAACGCAGGTTGCGCCGCTGCAGCTCCCGCACCAGATGCCCGACTTGTCGCGAGCCGGTCATGCCAAACGGGTGCCCGATGGAAATCGAGCCGCCGTTGACGTTGTACCGGGCATTGTCGATTTCCAGGCGGTTACGCGCATACAGGCACTGTGAGGCAAACGCCTCGTTGAGTTCCCACAGGTCGATATCCGCCACCTGCAAGCCCTTGGCCTTGAGCAACTTGGGCACCGAAAACACCGGGCCGATGCCCATTTCGTCAGGTTCGCAACCGGCCACGGTAAAGCCACGGAAAAACGCCTTGGGCTTGAGCCCCAGTTCGAGGGCTTTTTCCAGGCTCATCACCAACGTCATAGAGGCGCCATCGGAGAGCTGCGAGGAGTTGCCCGCCGTCACCGAACCGTCTTCGGCAAATACCGGTTTTAGCCCGCTGAGGCTGGCCAGGGTGGTGTCGGGGCGGTTGCAGTCGTCGCGATCGACCACCCCGTCCAGCACCTGCACCTCGCCGCTGTTCTTGTCCTCGACCCGGTACTGGACTGCCATCGGCACAATTTCATCATCGAACAAACCGTCGGCCTGAGCCTGGGCCGTGCGCTGCTGGCTTTGCAAGGCATACAGGTCCTGGTCTTCGCGGCTCACGTGATAGCGGCGGGCAACGATTTCGGCGGTCTGGCCCATGGGGAAGTAGAGGCCTGGCACCTGCTCTTTGAGCAACGGGTTGATCAGGTTGTCGGTATTGACGCTTTTCATGGTCAGGCTGATGGACTCGACGCCACCGGCGACGATGATGTCGCTGCAGCCCGAAGCGATCTGGTTGGCCGCAATCGCAATCGCCTGCAAGCCCGAGGAGCAGAAGCGGTTGAGGGTCATGCCGGCCGTACCGGTGCCCAGTTGCGAGAGCACCGCCACATTGCGCCCGATGTTGTAACCCTGGGCGCCTTCATTGGAGCCTGCACCGACAATACAGTCCTCGACTGTCGCCGGGTCGATACCATTGCGGGTCAGCAGTGCATTCACGCAATGGGCCGCCATGTCATCGGGGCGGGTCTGGTTGAACTTGCCACGAAAGGATTTGGCCAGGCCGGTTCGCACGCTGTCGACGATCACTACTTCACGCATGGGCTACCTCGATCTTGTCGTTGTTGGGAGATGGATCGAGCATAGATCCAGGCCCTCCCAACCGCGACGATCATTCACCCCATAGATAGGCCTACTTCTTCTTGCCTTTCTTGTCGTGCTTGTCGGACTTGGCGAACGCCTCTTCGAGCGCGAGGTTGATGGTGCGCAGCACCTTGACCCGCGCCCAGCGTTTGTCATTGGCTTCCACCAGGGTCCATGGCGCAACTTCGGTACTGGTGCGGTCGACCATGTCGCCCACAGCGGCGCGGTAGTCATCCCACTTGTCGCGGTTACGCCAGTCGTCTTCGGTAATCTTGAAACGCTTGAACGGGATTTCCTCGCGGGCCTGGAAACGCTCCAACTGGGTCTGCTTGTCGATGGCCAGCCAGAACTTGACCACGATCACCCCCGCATCGCGCAGTTGCTCTTCAAAGTCGTTGATCTCGCCGTAGGCACGCATCCAGTCCGCCGGGGTGCAGAAGCCTTCAATGCGTTCCACCAGGACGCGGCCGTACCACGAGCGGTCAAACACCGTGAACATGCCGCGCGCCGGGATTTTTTGCCAGAACCGCCACAGGTACGGCTGGGCGCGTTCGTCTTCACTCGGCGCGGCAATCGGCACGATATGGTACTGGCGCGGGTCCAGCGCCGCTGCGACACGCCGGATCGCCCCGCCCTTGCCCGCTGCGTCATTGCCTTCGAACACAGTGACCAGCGCGTGCTTGCGCATGCGTTTGTCGCGCATCAGCCCGGAGAAACGCGCCTGCTCAGTGATCAGCTGTTCCTCGTAATCGTCCTTCTCCAGGCGCAAGGTCATGTCGAGGCTGTCGAGCAGGCTCTTCTGGTCCACCGACGCCAACAACGGTGCCGGGTTCATGCCGCTGGCCTTGCCCTTGGGCAGCTTCAAGGCATTTTGCAGGCCTTCGAGCAGAATCTTGCCCACCGTGAGGCTACGGTAATTGCTGTCGACCCCTTCGATCACATGCCACGGCGCGTAATCGCGACTGGTTCGGCGCAGGATGCGCTCACCAAAATGCACAAACTTGTCGTAGGTCTGGGACTGCTGCCAGTCCAGCGGGCTGATGCGCCAGCTATGCAGCGGGTCGTCGGCCAGCGCCTTGAGCCGCGCCTTCATTTGCTTCTTGGACAGGTGGAACCAGAACTTGAAGATCAGCGCGCCTTCGTCGCAGAACATCTTCTCCAGGCGCTCGGCACCGGCGATGGCCTGGTCCAGGCGCGCATCCTTGATGTCACCGTGCACCCGGCCTTGCAACATCTGGCTGTACCAGTTACCGAAAAACACCCCCATACGGCCTTTGGCGGGCAGTTGCCGCCAGTAGCGCCAGGCCGGTGGGCGCGCCAGTTCTTCGTCAGTCTGCTGGTCGAAGGTGCGCACCTCGATCAAGCGCGGGTCCATCCATTCATTGAGCAGCTTGACGGTTTCGCCCTTGCCGGCCCCCTCAATGCCGTTGATCAGGATGATCACCGGGAAGCGCTTCTGCTGTTGCAGCTCATACTGCACTTCCAGCAAGGCTTCGCGCAGCGCCGGCACCTCGGCGTCATAGGTGTCTTTGTCGATGGCGTGACCGATTTCGGCGGATTCGAACATGGGCAGCTCCGTTTCAAGATGGCTCAAGACTAGCGGATTGGGCAGCACGCCGGTCAAGGAATTCCAACCGGCTTGCCGTGGATCAATCCGCGCGGCCAAAGACTAATTCCCGGGCACGTGGCAAATGCCCAGATCCTGACGCATCAACATCTGCTGTGTCAGGCGCTCAACCACGTCGGTGATGGCTTGCCGGCGAGGCGCGCGCAGGGCTTCCATTTGCTTGAGATACTCCGCGTCGGTGAGGTTCTGGCTGTTTTCAAAGAGTGTTTGTTGCTGCGTATCAAAGGACGCCGTCGCCGACTGGAAAGCACTCGGAAACTGCTGTTTCAGGTGGGTTTTCCAAAACGCCAATTGGGTCATGAAGCGCAAGAATGCGGGGGACAGCTCTGCCGTGCGCACTTGGGACTGTGCGACCTCCAGCCCGTCGCTGGTCACATTGGCAAACAGTGCAAAATTCATATGCTTGGGCTGCCCCGGGAGTTCCAGGGCCTGGGCCAATCCAACCCGGAACGCCAGGCTGACTTCCAGTGGGTCCGCGCTCAAGTGTTCGACAGCGTAGGTCGCGGCAATTTTTTCCAGTTCACTGAGGCGAAACAAACCGCGACTCAACTTCAACAACGCGCTGGAATCGCTGCGCGCACGACCGGCCTGAAGGGTCGCCTTCTCGACCTCCTTCAAGACTTCTATCTGGCTGAAAATCTGCGCCGTTCCATCCGAGCAATTCGCCGGATGAGCAGCTAATTGAAAAACCCGCTCGCGCAGCCCGACGCTGTCATGGGTGGCTTGCAGTACCTCCCAAACGCGCTGGGTCAAGTCTTCGCGCACATAACGACTGTCCGCAGTGCCGGACAGTTGCGCCAGCAATTCGAACAACGGCGGTGATTCCGGATCATCCCGAAGGTTGGCCCACACGGTACGCTTGTGCACATCCCGACTGGCCGTTTCCTGCGGCAACCATAACGCCCTGGCCCTCAACTCGGTCATGCGCGGTTGATCGTCGCGCACATAGCCCATGCCAATACCGGCGTCGTCGCGATAACGCAGGAGTGCCGTTACCGTCGAACTGGATAACGGGTTACCGCCTACATTAATCGCCTGACTGAAACTGCGCGGCGTCGTGAACAACCACTCGGGCAACACGGTCATCGCGTTGTCGCGCAAATCCGCCTGCTCAAGCCGGGCCAGCCGCCCCAGCCCCAAGGGCAGGTCGGTGATTTTTGTGTCCTGTAACAACAGGGTGTGCAAGTCGCGCATCTTGCTGACATCCACCAGCTTCTCCAGCGGATTGTGGCTCAGGTCCAGCCGGCGCAACGCACTCAGGTCAGCCAGTTTCAGCCGCGTGTAGTCAGTCAGCGCCAAGCGGTTACGCGGCATCGATACACTTTCAAGGTCAAACATGCGCGAGAGGACTTCCGGTAACCGGGTCAGGTGGTTTCGGTCCAGCTCCAGACGCCTCAGCCCCTTAAAACATTTCAGAAAATAAGCGACGTCATCCCCCAGGCGCATGTTCTTGAGTGACAGTTGCCGGACATGGTCGAAACGAATCTCGCCCGGCAGCGTTGGCAGCGAGCCCACGCGCATTCCGTCCAGGCTTAAACTGGCGACGGAGGTCTGGTGCTCATCCAGAGCAAAGCTTTGACGCCGCCAACAGGCTTCAATGCGCTGTGCCACCTGCTGGCGGCTGTTGCGAATGTCACTCAGGCCCGGTTGTTTCTCCAGGTCCTGGGTAGCGTTCTTCCAATGCTTGAGCAGCGCTCGCAAATGCCCCAGTTCGGCCTGCAGACGCTTTACCGCCCTGGCCCGTGAAAGCGCATCGGCGCCCAGCGCCATCAGCAGCGAAGCGACTTGTGCATCGCTGAACAACGGGTACAAACGCTTCACTTTGCGTACCAGTGCGAGTGGATGCACCAACGGCCCCGTCGGCGAATCGGCCATTTCACAGGGAACCCCCTCCACCAGAGGTTCACTGACTCCGCTGGAAAACGCCTCGCCAGCCAGCTCCCGTTCCCCCTTGGCCTGCGAGGCGCTCATGTAGCGCAGGCGCCAAATGTTACTGGGCGCGTTCAGCGGTAATCCGAGTGTCACGCGCTGGCTGTCCGTGAGCGCTGAATCGAGCGCCTCGAACAGTCCGTCGGGGCCGGCATACGGTCCACCGATGCTCAGGCCCGTGTCATCAAACGTCTCAAACCCGGCGCTCGACCTGACCACTACGCGGCGCACGGTGGCCTCCACGAACGCGCCCAGGGCCAATATGTCCCCCTGGGCTGAATCCTGGCGCAATTCGAGTCGCAACGCCCTGCCCCACCCCGCCACGCGCGGCGTTGAGCGAACCGCAACCAGCGCGGTATCCAGGCCGGCCAACTCTGGCAGGTCAAACCCCATCAAGGCGCGGTCCAGGCGTTGCGCCGCCAGGGCACGTTGCACAGACTCCGCCAGGGCCATGGGAACCCGTTGATTGTCGCGCAACGATTCGCGTTGCAGCGTCGATGCCTCGGCCATCAATTCGCGCATCGAGGTACAGGGCAGTTGCGGATAAGTGCGCCTGAGCAACGCCCACTCGGGCGGGACGGGGGCGTCATAGGCCTGATATAACCGCTCGAACAGCGGCTTGCGATCGGCCTTGAGGTGCGCGAGCAACTGGCGCACCAGTACGGCGTGCTCCTGATCGGCCGTGACCCCGTCGCCCAGCAGGCGGGTCTTTTGTGCCTCATCCAGCCCGGACAACAGCACGTCAACCACTTTTCCCTCACGGAGCATCGGCTCGGTGACCGTCAAACGCCGGCCCACGTCGTGAGCCGTCAGGCTGGCCGGGTAGCGTGCCTTGACGCTGCGCTGCGCATCCAGCACCTCAAAATAGCGCCCCACCGGCCACCCCTTTAACAGGGGCAAGGCGTGCAGCAGCAAGGTCGAATTGGCGAGGCTGGGGGCCGCGCCGTTTTCCAGCTGCCAGATCAGATCGCGAATGGACTGATCCAGCCTGAAACGTTCGTACAAGTCGCGAAAGCGTGCGGGAAAGGGCAAGCACTCCTGCGCCTGATGAAGCCCCCAATCATGGGGTTTATCCATGATGGCCTTGATCTGTAGCAGTTTCCTTGGCGGCAGCGAGGAACCGGAATCTGTCGGCTTCAACCGCGAAAAGAGATACTCCTGATCCTCCCACTCGTCAGGCTGTTCGAACGCAAAACGCCAACAGCCCTCCCCGTTATGCAGCAATGGCGGGCGATAAGCCGTGTGCCGCGCGAGGTGACTGGCCCGCCATTGCTCCAGTTTCGTGTCGAACACAACCCGGTGCACACGCTCATTGACCTTAACGTATGAATGACCGTCCACCTTGTAGATCCCCGAAGCGTCGGCGACCTCATCATCGACAACGCTCTGAGCATGGACGTACGGCGTGATATCCGGGCGCCACAACCGCAGGTTGCCCTCCGTGGGGCGTACCACGTCAACGTTGCGAAAAAAGCTGTCCAGGTTAAGGCCGCTGCGCTTCATTGCCGAACCAACAACCTTGCTGCCTGCCGCGAACAACACCATCGAGGTGATATTTTCAGCGACGGCCACCATCTGCTTGAAGGCCTCCTCCCTGTCACCACGGCGCCAGTCTTCAATGCCCTCATAGAGCTCGCCGAGCATCTGCCCGATGGCCACGCCTGTCATCAACACCCCCAGTTCCGGGACAACCAGGCCGGCGAGGTTGAGTACCGTCAACCCAGCGTCCAGGTAGGCCTGCAAGCGCCGCTCACGTGCCTCCTCATCGACGTCGGCCACCGGCACCGCCAGGGCCCGCGCGTCGGCTTGCAGCTTTGCGGCGTACGTATCAAAAAAATACCTGGGCAGGCTGACCGTCAGGAGGTTGGCCTCCAGCGCCCCGAACATGCTGGCCTGATCCAAACGGCTGAAGAACCCGACCCGGTCGCCCTGGCTCAAGTAGCGAGCAAAAAAAGCACGATACGCAGCCACGCCAAGCTTGCGCTTGAGGTAGGCCTGCAGGTCATCCAGCGAGGAATACTCGAAGAGGGGCCGTTCCGGTTCGTTGGGCATGTACACCACACAGGGCTCCTGCGGGTATTGCGCAATCGACCGGCCGGAAAACACCAGGATGCTCCACAGACAACCGCCCTCGGTATTCAGCCCTTGCCAGGTGACCGGCCGTCCTTGGAACAGCACCCCGGCGGCCTGCGCCTGCGACGGTGTCAGTTGGCGGTCCAGCAATGTGCACAACATCCTGTAGGTGTCGGCTGAAATATCGGCGCGCATCACGGCAATATGGGCGTCGATCTTCATGTCCAGGACTTTCATCCGGCCGATATCGGTCGCGACAGCATTGACGTAGGGCTTGTCACGGGTCTGCTCATCACTCAGGTTGAGCACGTCACTGATGTGCCGCTGATACAAGCGGCCAAGGTCCAGGGCACGGCAGCCTTGGGCAAACTCGAGCGGTGTAATACCCATCACCCCACGCGCGGCGGACCCCGACTGCAACAGCGAGCCGGCCGGAAAGTATTCTGCTCGAGCTTCATCCGCCGAGAAATTCTGCATCGCCACATGCAGCAGGCTGTCCTGCACCAGCCTCACCGTTTTCACATACTTGAGTGGCAAGAGCTCTTTTTCGTATTCGTTGACCGCACGAATAAAAACATCTTTTTTCGGTTCCACGCTCAGTTGCCAGCGTGTCAGGCAATAGTCCTTGAGCCGCTCATTGCAAAACTCATCCAGCCCCCGCAATGGCTTCATGCACTCGGTGACGACTGCCTGGGCCTCTGCAACCCGCACGGCATCTCTGGTCAATGCATCGAGCACGCCCGGTGGTGCGTTGACCATCCAGCCCGGCAGCTTCTTTTGCAGGACCTGGGCCTTGTCCAGATCCCCGGTCATTTCCAGTAAGGCCGCTTGCAGCTGGCTTTGGGTCAACTGGTTCAGCTTGTTGTTCAAATCATCCTGTGTGCGCATCAGCAATATCCTTTATTGCCTATAAATCAAAGCATTACGATAGCGCAGCGGCCCACGCAGCATTAACGCTGATTGTTGATGGGTGGATAGGTGCCCGCAGCAGTTTTTTCCATGTAAAAACTATCGGGCTACCCCCTTCGGCTAGAATGGCGACCTTGCCTTTGCCCGCTGTTATTTTATGAGCCGCCCATGAACCCCGTAACCCACGCCCAGCTCGACTGGGATGACCAAGGTCGCCCGCACTCGCGGGTCTTCGACGATGTGTATTTCTCCGACACGTCGGGCCTTGAAGAAACCCGCTACGTGTTCCTTGAGCAGAACCGCTTGCAGGCGCGGTTTGCCGCCCTGCCGGCGGGTGGCCGGCTGGTGATCGGAGAAACCGGGTTCGGCACCGGCTTGAACTTCCTCTGCGCCTGGCAGCTGTTCGAGCAACACGCGGCGGATAGTGCGCACCTGCATTTTGTGAGCGTGGAAAAGTACCCACTGAGCCACACCGACCTGCAACGCGCCCTGGCCCTCTGGCCGGAACTCAGTGCCTACGCCGAGCAACTGTTGGCGCAGTACATCGCGATCCATCAAGGCTTCCAACGCCTGGTATTGGCTAATGGCCGGGTCATCCTGACCCTGCTGGTCGGCGACGCGCTGGAGCAATTGCCGCAACTGGATGCGCAGGTTGACGCCTGGTTTCTCGACGGCTTCGCCCCGGCTAAAAACCCTGACATGTGGACCGCCGAGCTGTTTGCCGAACTGGCGCGCCTGGCGGCGCCGGGCTCGACCATCAGCACCTTCACCAGCACCGGTTGGGTACGCCGCCTGATCAATGCCGCCGGGTTCAAGATGAAACGCACACCGGGCATCGGCCACAAGTGGGAGATCCTGCGCGGTGAGTTCCTCGGCTGGCCCGAAGGCACGCCGCCGCCCGCCAAAGCCAAACCCTGGTTCGCCCGCCCGGCGGCCATCGAGGGCGAACGCCACGCGATGGTCATCGGTGGCGGCCTGGCCGGTTGCGCGACCGCCGCGAGCCTTGCCGCACGTGGCTGGCGCGTCAGCCTGCTGGAGCGCCACACCGCCCTGGCCCAGGAAGCGTCGGGCAACCCACAGGGCGTGTTGTACCTCAAGCTTTCGGCGCATGGAACGGCACTGTCGCAGCTGATCCTCAGTGGTTTCGGCCACACTCGACGCCTGTTGGAACATCTGCACCGCGGCATTGATTGGGATGGCTGCGGCGTGCTGCAACTGGCGTTTGATGCCAAGGAAGCTCAGCGCCAGGCGCAACTGGCCGAGGCCTTTGCACCAGACCTGTTGCACCTGTTAGACCGTGAGCAGGCGCAACAACGCGCCGGGATCGACCTCGCACAGGGCGGCCTGTTTTTTCCGCAAGGCGGCTGGGTACATCCACCGGCACTGTGCCAATGGCAGGCGGCGCATCCGTTGATTGACGTGCTCACCCATCACGACGCCCTTGAGCTGCACCGGGTCAATGACCAGTGGCAGGCCCGCGATGCCGACCGCGTGCTGGCCAGCGCTCGCGTGGTAGTGCTCGCCGGGGCCGCCGAGATCAAGCGATTCGCCCCCAGCGCCGACTTGCCGCTCAAGCGCATACGCGGGCAAATCACCCGGCTGACGCAAACGGCAGCGAGTGAGGCGCTGGCCACTGTGGTTTGCGCCGAGGGTTACGTCGCCCCCGCCCGGCTGGGTGAACACACCCTGGGCGCGAGTTTTGATTTCACCAACGAAGACCTCACGCCCACCGCCACCGAACATGCCGGCAACCTGGCAATGCTGCGGGAAATCTCTGAAGACTTGTCGCAACGCCTCGGCGCCGAGCACTTGGCACCCGAGCAACTGGAGGGTCGGGCGGCGTTTCGTTGCACCAGCCCTGACTACCTGCCGATCGTCGGGCCGTTGGCCGACCACGAAGCCTTCCAACAGGCGTATGCGGTGCTCGGCAAAGACGCCCGCCAAGTACCGGATACGCCCTGCCCCTGGCTGCCGGGTCTGTATATCAACAGCGGCCACGGCTCACGCGGATTGATCACAGCGCCCCTGTGCGGCGAGCTGATTGCGGCCTGGCTGACGGATGAGCCGTTGCCGGTTCCGGCCAGTGTGGCCGAGGCCTGCCACCCGAATCGGTTTGCCCTGCGTGCACTGGTGAAAGGCAAGTCAGCGGCAGGCAAAAAGCGGCTTTAAAGCCATCACGGCTATTTGCCTTATAACTTATCGGTCTAAAACTCCACGGATAGCACTGGGTCAGTTTCTGGGTACGCGCCCTGTTGGCGCACTGGATATTGACCCCTCCCCAACGGAAAAACCGGTAAGGAATTTATGTGCGGATTAGCTGGAGAATTACGTTTCGATGCCCAACCTGCCGACCTCGCGGCCATTGAGCGCATCACCCATCACCTGGCCCCTCGCGGCCCCGACGCCTGGGGCTTCCACGCCCAAGGGCCGATTGCCCTGGGCCACCGGCGCCTGAAGATCATGGACCTGTCGGACGGCTCGGCCCAACCGATGGTCGATGCGCAGCTTGGGCTGTCGCTGGCGTTCAACGGCGCCATCTACAACTTCCCGGAATTGCGCCAAGAGCTGGAAGCCCTCGGCTACGCTTTCTATTCCGGTGGCGACACCGAAGTGCTGCTCAAGGGCTACCACGCTTGGGGCGAAGCCCTGCTGCCCAAACTCAACGGCATGTTTGCCTTTGCGATCTGGGAACGTGACGCCCAGCGCCTGTTTATCGCGCGTGACCGTCTGGGCGTGAAGCCGTTGTACCTGTCGCGCACCGGCCAGCGCCTGCGCTTCGCCTCGGCGTTGCCGGCACTGCTCAAGGGCGGCGATATCAACCCGATCCTCGATCCGGTGGCGCTCAATCACTACCTGAATTTCCACGCCGTGGTGCCTGCACCGCGCACCTTGCTGGCAGGCATCGAAAAGCTGCCGCCCGCGAGCTGGATGCGCATCGACGCCAACGGCAAGACCGAACAGCAAACCTGGTGGACCTTGCCCTACGGCCCTCGTGAGGATGAGCAAAATCTCACCTTGGAAGACTGGACCGACCGCGTACTCGACAGCACCCGTGAAGCCGTGGCCATCCGCCAACGCGCCGCCGTGGATGTTGGCGTGCTGCTTTCCGGCGGCGTCGATTCGAGCATGCTCGTCGGCCTGTTGCGGGAAGTCGGCGTGCAGGATCTGTCGACGTTCTCGATCGGTTTTGAAGATGCCGGTGGCGAGCGCGGCGACGAGTTCCAGTATTCGGACCTGATTGCCAAGCACTACGGCACCCGTCACCACCAACTGCGCATCGCCGAAAGCGAGATCATCGAGCAACTGCCGGCCGCGTTCCGCGCCATGAGTGAGCCGATGGTCAGCCACGACTGCATCGCCTTCTACTTGCTGTCACGGGAAGTGGCCAAGCATTGCAAGGTCGTGCAAAGCGGCCAGGGTGCCGACGAGTTGTTCGCCGGTTACCACTGGTACCCGCAAGTCGACGGCGCCAGCGACCCGTATGCTGCGTACCGCGCTGCATTTTTCGACCGCAGTTACGACGACTACGCCGCCACCGTCGCACCGAAATGGCTGACGGCCAATGACGCTGCCGGTGACTTTGTGCGTGAACATTTTGCAATGCCAGGCGCAGACGCCGCCGTCGATAAGGCGTTGCGCCTGGACAGCACGGTGATGCTGGTCGATGACCCGGTCAAACGCGTGGACAACATGACCATGGCCTGGGGCCTGGAAGCGCGCACACCGTTTCTCGATTACCGCCTCGTCGAACTGTCGGCACGCGTGCCGGGTAAATTCAAATTGCCCGACGGCGGCAAGCAGGTGTTGAAAGAGGCCGCGCGCCGGGTCATCCCCAGCGAAGTCATTGACCGCAAAAAGGGCTACTTCCCGGTGCCGGGCCTCAAGCATTTGCAGGGCGACACTTTGAACTGGGTGCGCGAGCTGCTGCTGGACCCGAGCCAGGATCGCGGCCTGTTCAACCCCGCCATGCTTGATCGCTTGCTGACCGACCCGCAAGGCCAACTGACCCCGCTGCGCGGCTCCAAGCTGTGGCAACTGGCGGCGCTGAACCTGTGGCTCAGCGAACAAGGAATCTGATTGATGAAACCTCTTGCAGCGGCTTACAGCCAACGCTTGCTGAAGGGCCAGGCGCCGACCTACGAACGCCTGCAAGCCCGCCTGGCTGAAGACGGCAGCCCGCTGGGCGCCGAGCCGATTGCCGTGCATTGCGGCTGGGGCCGGCTGTTGATCGGCCACACCTTCCCCGACCCTGCGAGCCTGGCCGAGGAGTTGCTGAACGAGCAGCCCGGCGAGCGTGATATCGCACTGTACGTGGCCGCGCCCCAGCAGATCCTGGGGATTGACCCGCAACAGTTGTTCCTCGACCCGTCCGACACGCTGCGCCTGTGGTTCAGTGACTACCGGCCGGCGACGCGGGTGTTTCGCGGGTTTCGTATCCGGCGCGTGCAGACCGAAGCCGATTGGGCCGCAGTCAATGTGCTCTATCAAGGACGCGGCATGCTGCCGGTCGACGCTGAACGCTTGACGCCCCGCCATCAAGGCGGCCCGGTGTATTGGCTGGCAGAGGATGAAGACAGCGGCGCGGTAATCGGCAGTGTGATGGGCCTCAATCATCAGAAAGCCTTTCACGACCCGGAAAATGGTTGCAGCCTCTGGTGCCTGGCCGTCGACCCGCAATGCACGCGCCCCGGGGTGGGTGAAGTGCTGGTGCGCCACCTGGTAGAGCACTTTATGAGCCGTGGCCTGAGCTACCTTGACCTGTCGGTGTTGCACGACAACCGCCAGGCCAAGAGCCTCTACGCCAAGCTGGGTTTCCGCGCGCTGACCACTTTTGCGATCAAGCGCAAGAACGGCATTAACCAGCCACTGTTTCTTGGCCCTGGGCCCCAGGCGGGGTTCAATCCGTATGCGCGGATCATTGTCGAAGAAGCCCATCGACGCGGTATTGATGTGCACGTAGACGATGCGGCTGCCGGCCTGTTCACCCTCAGCCATGGTGGGCGTCGCGTGCGTTGCCGTGAATCCTTGAGCGACCTGACCAGCGCCATCAGCATGACCCTGTGCCAGGACAAGAGCCTGACCCACAAAGTGCTCAAGGCCGCCGGCTTGAAACTGCCACACCAACAATTGGCCGGCAGCGCCGATGACAACCTGGAGTTTCTCGACGAACACCAGCGCATCGTGGTCAAGCCGCTGGACGGCGAGCAAGGCCAGGGCGTGGCGGTGGATTTGCAGACGATCGAAGACGTGCAGAAAGCCATCGAAGCGGCCCGCCAGTTCGACAGCCGTGTGCTGCTCGAAAGCTTTCACACCGGCCTCGACCTGCGCATCCTGGTGATCGGCTTTGAGGTGGTCGCCGCCGCGATTCGCCGCCCTGCCGAGGTGACCGGGGACGGCCAGCACTCCATCGGCGCGTTGATTGAAGCGCAAAGCCGTCGCCGCCAAGCCGCTACCGACGGCGAAAGCAAAATCCCGCTGGACGCCGAAACCCAACGCACCCTGCACGCCGCGGGTTATGACTACAGCAGTATCCTGCCGCGCGGTGAAACCCTGGCCGTGCGCCGCACCGCCAACCTGCACACCGGCGGTTGCCTGGAGGACGTCACAGCGATCCTGCACCCAACGCTGGTGGACGCCGCCGTGCGTGCCGCGCGCGCACTCGATATTCCCATGGTGGGCCTGGACCTGATGGTGCCTGCCGCCGACCAACCCGAGTACGTCTTTATCGAAGCCAACGAACGGGCCGGGCTGGCCAATCACGAGCCGCAACCGACGGCTGAGAAGTTCGTGGACTTGTTGTTTCCGCATAGCCAGCCGACCGCTCAATAACCTGTGGCGAGCGGTGTTCTGTGGTGAGCGGGCTTGCCCCGCATTGGGCTGCGCAGCAGCCCTGACCGTGTGCGGCCGCTTCGCGACCCGACGCTGGGCACCCGCTCACCACAGCAAGCCCGCTCGCCACACTTCATCAGGAGTCTTTATGAGCCGAACCATCCCCGAACCGGATCTCAACTACCTGCAAAAAGTGCTGCTGGAAATGCTCGCCATTCCCAGCCCCACCGGGTTTACCGACACCATCGTGCGCTACGTCGCCGAGCGCCTGGAAGAACTCGGCATCCCCTTTGAAATGACCCGGCGCGGCACCATTCGCGCGACCCTCAAGGGCCAGAAAAACAGCCCCGACCGCGCCGTGTCTGCACACTTGGACACCATCGGCGCCGCCGTGCGTGCGATCAAGGACAACGGCCGCCTGACCCTGGCCCCGGTGGGTTGCTGGTCCAGCCGCTTTGCCGAAGGCAGCCGCGTCAGCCTGTTCACCGATAACGGCGTGATCCGTGGCAGCGTGTTGCCGTTGATGGCTTCCGGGCACGCGTTCAACACCGCCGTGGATGAAATGCCGGTGAGTTGGGACCATGTGGAATTGCGCCTGGATGCCTACTGCGCGACCCGTGCCGATTGCGACTCCCTGGGCATCAGCATCGGTGACTACGTTGCTTTTGACCCGCTGCCCGAGTTCACCGAAAGCGGGCATATCAGCGCTCGGCACCTGGACGATAAAGCCGGTGTCGCGGCCCTGCTTGCCGCACTGAAGGCCATCATCGACAGCGGCGAACCCTTGCTGATCGACTGCCACCCGTTGTTCACCATCACCGAAGAGACCGGCAGTGGCGCAGCTGCCGCCCTGCCCTGGGATGTCAGCGAATTTGTCGGCATCGACATCGCCCCGGTCGCTCCCGGCCAGCACTCCAGCGAGCATGCTGTGAGCGTGGCGATGCAGGACTCCGGCGGGCCGTATGACTATCACCTGTCCCGTCACCTGCTGCGCCTGGCTGCGGATAACGACCTGCCCGTGCGTCGCGACCTGTTTCGCTATTACTTCAGCGACGCCCACTCTGCCGTCACCGCCGGCCACGACATTCGCACAGCCCTGCTGGCGTTTGGCTGCGACGCCACCCATGGCTACGAGCGCACGCACATCGACAGCCTGGCGGCGCTGAGTCGCTTGTTGAGTGCCTACATTCTCAGCCCGCCGGTATTCGCCAGCGACGCGCAACCGGCGCAGGGTTCACTGGACCGCTTCAGCCATCAGATCGAGCATGAGACGCAGATGGAGAGCGACACACGCGTGCCATCGGTGGACAGCCTGGTCGGCCAGAAGTCCTGACACTGGCAACTACGGTCCCGGCGCAGTAGGATCGCCGGGTTCCTACCTCTGAGGCTTGTATGCTGATTCCCTACGACGCACTTGAAGTCGACACCCTGACCCGCCTCATCGAAGACTTCGTTACCCGCGACGGCACCGACAATGGCGACGAAACACCGCTGGAAACCCGCGTATTGCGCGTGCGTCAGGCGCTCACCAAGGGCCAGGCGCTGATCGTGTTCGACCCCGACAGCGAGCAATGCCAGTTGATGCTCAAGCACGACGTGCCCAAGCATCTGTTCGACTGAGCCGGGTTCACGGATTGGGGGTTGCCAGCGCAGGGGCGGCGGCGCCCTGGCGGTCGCGAATCTTCTGGTAAACCTCGGAACGATGGACGTGCACCCCGGCCGGCGCGTCTATGCCAAATTTCACGTGGGAACCGTTCAACTCGAGAATGTGCAACGTAATGTCATCGCCGATGGAGATGACTTCGCCCAGGGCGCGGCTTAAGACCAGCATGGCGGGGTATCCTTGTGGAGTGACAGGACCTTGACCATGCGTGATTGAGCGGGGAGCAGCAATGGCTCGCATCTAAATCAGGCGAGACCTACATAAACGGGTAACTTGCCTGACAGACCACATAAAAATCCCAAGCCAAATACGCTTAAACAGGTCGGAGGGGCTGGCTGCCGCCAGCGGTGGGTCAACCCTTGACAGGTTGACGATCACGGCGCCAGCGGGCGCAATCCGCCTCTTACCTTGGTACCGGCGTCAGCCCTTGACCGCCTGCGCCTTGGCTCGCATCTTGTCGGCCATCAGGGTCATCTCGTCATACAGCAACTGCGGGTTCTTCTGCTTCAACGCCCAGGCCATACGTCCCTGCTCATGGGGCAAGATCATGAACTCGCCGTGCGCCACGCGCTGGTAGATGTAATCGGCGATATCCGCCGCCGAAATCGGCGAGCTTTCCAGCAACTTGCCCACCTGCGCCTTCATCGCCGGGGTAGGCCCGCGAAACGAATCCAACAGGTTGGTCTGGAAAAACGACGGGCACACCACATGCACGCCCACTTCCTGCTGCTTGAGCTCCACCAGCAAGCTCTCCGACAACGCCACGACACCGGCCTTGGCCACGTTGTAGTTGCTCATCGCCGGCCCCTGCATCAATGCGGCCATCGAGGCAATATTGATGATCCGCCCTTTGCTTTTTTCCAGCAGTGGCAGAAACGCTTTGCAGCCCTTGACCACGCCCATCAGGTTGATCGCGATCTGCCAGTCCCAGTCTTCCAGGGACAACTCAGCAAAGAAGCCGCCCGAGGCGACGCCGGCATTGTTGACGATCACATCAATGCCACCCAGCTTCACCTCACAGGCCTGGGCGAAGGCGGTGAGCTGGCTGTAGTCGCGCACGTCGCAGCGTTGGACAAACCCATCGCCACCCGCCTCGCGCACCTGCTTGAGGGTTTCAAGCAAGCCCGGCTCGCTGACATCCGACAAGGCCAATTGCCAACCCTCGCGGGCCCAGCGCAGAGCGATTTCGCGACCCAGGCCGGACCCGGCGCCGGTGATCATCATGCGATTTTGCATAGGAAAGCTGCCTTGTGGTTCACGGAAGAAGTGATCGGCAGTGTAGCGAAGGTTTTTGCGCGACCCACGCACCATCCAATTGATGAATGCCTCGGGCAAACTTGAGGCCGGGTCACAGAGCGGCCTAGCGCGTAAGTTCAATCTTTTTTAACTAATACGCTGCAGAAGTGAGCGCATTAAAAGAAATAAGCGAGTTTGCAAAATGCTTTAAAAAAACACGGAATCTTTTACCCAACGGCACAGTCGGAGTTTATAAGGCGTCTGTCCTTAAACTGACAGGCCTATTGTTTAATCACCGGTCTTTTCAGAAGGCCTATAAGGAAAAAAACCATGAGCCTCATTCTGATCATTATCCTGATCCTGCTGTTGGTTGGCGGCCTTCCGGTATTCCCGCACTCGCGTAACTGGGGCTACGGCCCGTCGGGCATCCTGGGTGTGGTGCTGGTGGTATTGCTGGTGCTGCTGTTGCTCGGCCGGATATAAACTCCGGACAAAAAAAGAGGCCTCATTGAGGCCTCTTTTTTTATCGCCGGATTATTAGTCCGGCTTGCCGTCGATAACACCCGCGGTGTTATCCAACAGGCTCTTGGTCGCTGTTTGCAGGAACGACTCAAGCTTCTGTTTCAGGGCCGCTTCGTCCGGTGACTCGGCGATCACTTTACCCGTTGGCTCAGCGCCCAATTGGTATTCCCACAGCTTCGGTGGCATTTCCTTGGGCAGTACCAGAATGCGGTCTGCGGTGACCAGTGCCACGGTCTGATCGCTGCCCGACGGCTTGATCACGCCAAAGCCCTTGTCGCCTTCCGGCAGGTTCAGCAGGTCACGGCCCCAGCACTGGTGCAGGGTATCGCCACCCAAGCGGCCCATGATGGTCGGCACGATGTCGATCTGGGTACCCACAGTGTGGTCACGCTCGCCGAACTTCTCCTGCATGCCCGGTGCAATCATCAGCATCGGCACGTTGAAGCGGCCCAGGTCCATTTCAGTGATTTGCTGTTCGTTGCCGAAGCCGTGGTCACCCACGATCACAAACAGGGTTTCCTTGAAGTAAGGCTCTTTACGGGCCTTTTCAAAGAACTGGCCCAACGCCCAGTCGGAGTAGCGCATGGCCGTCAAATGCTCGTTAAGGCTGCCACGGTCGGTGACTTTCTCGACTGGCAATGGCGTCGGCAAGGCGTACGGCGTGTGGTTGGACAGGGTTTGCAGCAGTGCGTAGAACGGCTTGCCGCCTTCGCGGGCTTTCAGCTCTTCCAGGCCACGGTTGAACATGTCCTGGTCGGACACGCCCCACGTCGGGTCGGAAAACACCGGGTTGACGAAGTCGTTACGCCCGATGAAGTTGGTCATGCCCTGGTTGCTGAAGAACCCCGACTGGTTGTCCCAGGCGAAATCGCCGTTGTAGACATACACGTCGTCAAACTTGCGCGCACTGAGCAACTGCGGCAGGCCCGACAGCTTGTGGCTGCCTTCCGGGGTCTGCATCAGGTATTCGAAGCCCGGCAGGTTCGGGAAGCACGCCATGGTCGCGAACATGCCCTGGTGGGTGTGAGTGCCGTTGGAGAAGAAACGGTCGAACAGCAGGCCTTCCTTGGACAACTTGTCGAAGTACGGCGTGATGTTGCCCGGGCGGCCCAGTGCACCGACCGAGTGACCGGCGAAGCTTTCCATCAGGATCACGACGACGTTCTTGATCGGCAGGTTTTTTTCCGCCGGTGGCGTGTAGTCACGGCGCACGGCAGCCGACGCCGTATCCACCAGTTTCTCTTGTGGCAGCACCAGCATGTCACGCACGGTCTGGGTCGCCAGCGGCTGGTCCAGGGTGGCTTTCCAGATATTCGAACGCTCTTCGGAGAAGCGCGCCTTGGCGGCGGCGATCAGCGACAGAGTGCCGTTCAAGCCCAACTGGTTGGCGAAGTTCGAATCGGTGGTGTAGACATCACCCCAACGCAGCGGTGGGCCCTGGCGCAGGGTGCCACGGATGGCGACCACGGCGATCAGCAGGCAGACCACGAATACGGCGATGCGCGTGTACCACGGTGCCACCTGGCGTGTGCCGATGGTGCCGCCGCTGAACGGGCCACGTGGGCGCGTCGCACGGTCGGCGCCTTTAAAAGCCATGCTCAGGATCAGCGTGCCCACGGCCCAGGACAGCAGGTAACGCACCACCGGGAAACCGTACCAGAGCATGCTCATCACGGTTTTCGGGTCTTCCTTTACATACTGAAAGACCAGACCGTTAAGGCGCTGGTGGAATTCGCGGTAGAAGTCCATCTCCATCAAGCCCAGGAACAGCGCAATGCTCGACGCGACCGTCAGCCACAAACGGAAAAAACCGCGCGCCGCCATGGCCCGAACGCTGAACAACGCCAGCAGCATCGGAACCAGCGCATACATCACAAAGCGTATGTCGAAGCGCGTGCCGTTGACGAACGCTTCGAGGAAGGTCGAGGCCGGCGTGTCGAGGATCATCTCGCGGTTGTAGACCAGCAGCGCCAGGCGCAGCAGGGAAAACATCACCATCATGACCAGCGCGCAAAGCAGCGTGTATGCCAGATGGGATTTGACGGTCGGTTGCAGCAAGCGATTAGAAGCTCGCTGCTGACTCAGGGCGTCCGGGTTAGCCATGTCGTTTCAGGACCCATTGGAAGTTTAAGTTTAGAAGTCATGCAGTGGCGCCCGTCCCTCGCCCAGGCTGGCTGGGGTAGGCGGTTAGCGCGGTGGCGCAAATGGTGCCCGATCAACGGCAGCAACGCCATTAATTACTGAACATATGCCACGGCCGTGCGGTTAACGGCACTGGATATAGAGCCTTGGCAGCGCCTAAAACCGGCGGATTGTCTTGGACGAGGTGTGAAAATTTCGTGCAGCGAATAGTTTCGACACACAAAATCCTGAACAGGCTGGAAACCAATGTGGGAGCGGGCTTGCCCGCGATTGCAGTGTGTCAGTCAAAACTTCTGATACTGATACATCGCAATCGCGGGCAAGCCCGCTCCCACAGGGATTGTGCTCACTTCAAATCAAGTGATCGATCAGATCCGCACGTTACCGCGCGGCCCGGCAATCGCCCAGATGATCAGGCCCAATACCGGCAGCAACAGGATCAGCAGGATCCACAGCACTTTGGCGCCAGTGCTGGCGCCACTTTTGAACACGTTGATGATCGCCCAGATATCCAGCGCCAGAATGATCAGGCCGATAAGACCGTTGAAAGTGGAACCCATGGTGTCGCTCCTAAGTGAGGGCATGCACTTGTAGGATAGTCAGCCCTGGCAGGGGTTCCGTTTTATTTCAGACATGAACGGCGACTTTCAGGGCTTCCAGCGACGGCTCGGCCTTGATCCCTACTTCGGCGCACAGTTGCAACACGCGCGGCAGGTCGTTGCCATACACCAATACGGCCTGAATCTCGTCATCGAGCAATTGGCTGAAGTTGAGCAGCACATAGCCGCCATCTTCCGGGCTCAGGGCGCTCATCTGGATCTGGATACGATTGAGTGCGGTAAGGTCTTCGGTCTTGGCCAACTGCTTGGGCTTGAGATTGAACGCCACGCCCGGGCCGAAGGACGCGACGATCTGCGCAAACAGATCGCCATAGGTGTCGGCCTGGAACAAGACGGTGTCCGGCAGGCTGCCCACCACCACCCACTCACCCAATGGGATAGGGAACGAGTCGTCGTAGTTGATATCCGGATTGGCCGCCAGAAAGGCCGCAGGGTCCGCGTAGGCCTGGGCCGCTTCTTCGGCGATGCGTGCCACTTCGTCCTCCCCCATGACGCCGGCGCTGATTTTGCTGATGAGTTCGACGAGGGCGGTTTGCATGGGAAGGTCCTGTGGCGGGCGGGTTTTTAAGGGCGCGTAGCCTACACCAGTTTTTGCAACTGCGCCGCCGTATCCGCCGCCCCCATGGTTTGCGCCGCCGCCAACGCAGTCGCGCCCTGGGCGTCAGTGGCCTTGGGGTTGGCGCCTTTGCCAAGCAGGTAGTCGACCATTTCCACGCGGTTGAACATCGCGGCCATCATCAGCGCGGTGCGCCCATCCGCGGATGATGCATCAACCGGCGCACCCCCTTCGATCAGTGCGGTGACCACGGGCAGGTTGCCCTTGAATGCAGCACCGGCGATCGGCAGCTGGTTTTTGTCATTGGCGATCTGCGGGTCGGCCTTGAACTCCAGCAGCACTTTGACCGCATCGGCGTGGCCGTGATAGGCCGCAAGCATAAGCAAGGTATCGCCATTATGGTTGCGCAGGTTCGGCGGCAAGCCTTTGGCCAGCAGCGCAGCGAGCATGGCGGCGTCGCCTCGGCGCGCCACGTCAAAGACCTGTTCGGCAAATTCGGCAGCTTCGTCTTCGGTCATTTGTTTGGGCTGGTCTGACATGTGGGGGCTCCTTGTCTGGTGTGCTTTATAGGCGCCCAGTGTCGCGACGGAGTTCCCCACTGTCATGCCTTTTTTGCCAAAAGCGGCCATAGCCAGAATCAATAACGAAACTGCCCGCCCTGGATCTGCGCCAACAGCTGCCCGGTGACCGGCACATAGCTGTCCGAGCCTGGAAGCCAGGCGTAGACCGGGTCATTACCGGCTTTATCCGGGTCAAACGCTTCCTCCTTGAGCTTCACTTTCTGGTATTTGAAGGTGCCGGTGGTTTCCATCTTGACTTTAATGCGCAGAAATAACGGCACCGCATAGTGCGGCAACTGGCCGTGGGCGAACTGGAGCAATTCACGCATGTCCAGGGACGCCAGGGATTCGCTCGGGGTGATGGCGACCATCCCCGCCCGGCCGTTGGTGTTTTCGATCTCGACGCCGTACGCCACCACTTCGGCGATCTGCGGATGTTGCAGCAGGACGTTTTCCACTTCGGTGGTCGAAACGTTCTCACCCTTCCAGCGATACGTATCCCCCAGGCGGTCGACGAACTGAGCATGGCCGAAGCCGATACTGCGCAACAAGTCGCCGGTATTGAAGTAGCGGTCGCCCTTCTCGAACACATCCGTGAGCACCACCTTGCGGTTCTTTTCCGGGTCGGTGTACCCGTCGAAGGGTGACTTTTCATCAATCCTGGCCAGCAGCAGCCCCTGCCCGCCCGTTTGCACCTTGCGCATCAAACCATCACTGCCACGAATCGGTTCACCCGTGTCGGGGGCATACGCCACCAGTGCCCAGTGCTGCAGGCAAAAGCCGATGGTGTTATCGAAATTCAACACATTGGTGAAGCCGATATTGCCGTCGCTGGCAGCGTACAGCTCGCAGATATGCTCAACGCCATAGCGCTGCTTGAACTGTGCCCAGACGCCGGGGCGCAAGCCATTGCCGACCATCTTGGTCACACGGTTATCACCGTCCTGCGCGCTGGGCGGCTGATCGAGCAGGTAGCGGCACAACTCGCCGACATAACCCAGGGTCGTCGCGTTGAACTTGCGCGCATCATCCCAAAACTGACTGGCACTGAATTTACGCCGGATGGCAAACCCCGACGCGCCGACAATCGCCGAGCCCCAGCACACACACAGCCCGGTGGCGTGGTACAGCGGCAACGTGCAATACAGGACATCCTGCGGCCCCATGTCCAGGGCGATACTGCCAAAGCTCACAGCGGTTTTGGTCCAGCGGCCGTGTTTCATGATCCCGGCCTTGGGCAAGCCCGTGGTGCCGGAGGTGTAGATATAGAAACACGGGTCATTGAAAAAGACCTGCTCGGTGCTGGCGGGGTTGCTCATCGCGCAGCCGGCGCTGGCCACCATCAGGTCGATGTAGCCATCAGGCACAGCAGCGGATGGTTGATCGGCGACAAACCAGGTGCGCTCGGCCTTGATCGCGACTTGATCGCGCACCGCAGTAAAGGCGGGCACCAACTCCGCCCCCACGACAATTGCCACCGGGGTCACCAGGTTGAGGCTGTGCACCAGCGCCGCCTGGGTTTGCGCGGTATTGAGCATGGCGCAGATACCCCCCAGTTTCGCCACGGCCAGCACAGTGAGCAGTAATTCCGGCCGATTCTCGATGAACAGCGCGACCACATCACCCTTGCCGATGCCCTGCTCGTGCAGATGATGAGCGATACGATTGGCGCGCTGGTTGGCTTCGCTGTAGCTGAGCACGCTGTCGCCGTACAACAACGCCGCACCGTCGGGATTACGCAGCACCGCCTGCTCGAACTGCCACCCGAGGCCGCAAGGTTGCCCTGGGTCAGTGACATTCGCGGCACGCATCCCGCGTACCACGCGCGGCAGGGCGCGAACAATTGCCGGCACCTTTCGCAGCATTTTGCGCCAAGTGATCATGTCGTCTTGCGGATGGCTCATGGCGGAACGTCCTTTGTTGTTGTTCTTCGTATGATCCAGGAACAGCGGTAACCCAGTAGGCGGCACGCCGAATACCTTGCAGGAAAATACGCCCGCCATTCTTTGGCTGTACATGCAGGATTTGAAAAGTTTTGTATCCCGTGCCGACGGCCACACCCAGGGAATTTTACGCAGCCATCACAGTCATTATCAGCAGTGGCGGGCTGAAACGGGTGGCCCGAACAACGCAAAATGCAGGATGCACGATGGCCATTCATGCATTTTGCACGAAACTGAAAATCCTATAAATTTTCAACCTGTTGATTTATAACGATTTTTTACAAATCGCAATACTGGCACAATCACTGCACCTATCTCTCCATGCTTGCCAACTTGAGCCAACGGAGCTGATAGACATGAGCCTGATCCAAGATAAATTCGCTTCTGTATTCTCCCAATACGACGTCACCACTCAGCCACGTCCTGACGGCGGTATCCTGCTGACCTTGCGCAACAGTGAAGGCAAACAGGTCAAGCGCTCGATCTCGTACCAGCAGTTGCATACTGCTGACCAACTGACTTGGGTGATCAGCGCCATTCGCCGCGACTTGGCCGAACAGGCCAGCGATTTGCCACAGATTTCGATGCTGCAAAGCCAGAACCGCTTTGCCCTGCCGACTTACCATTCGGCCTAAGCAACACCGATAACAGCCGATAAAAAAAGGGCCGCGACGCCGTTAAGCGTCGCGGCCCTTTTTTATCGCGTCAGCACAGGCCCTGGCGTGCCGCTTCATTCATCGCCTGCACGCGATTGGTGACGTCCAGCTTGGCGTAGATGTTACGCAGATGGAATTTCACTGCGGCTTCAGAGGTGGCGCGAATCTGGCTGATCTCCCACACCGTCTTGCCTTCAGCGGCCCACCGCAAGATTTCCAGCTCGGTCGGCGTGAGGGGTTTGCCGCCTTGGCTCAGACGCCTTCTAACGCCCACAGGCTCGGTCACCGGCGTACGACACGACTCCTCTCGGCCACTCATTGAACGCTCTCCTGTAGTAGTGAATGCCCCACCACCTTTCGTATTCCTGCTATTGACAGGTGATATAAACATCGAGTCAGGAGAGAGTTACATAACGAATGGAATCAAGGCATAAGTCGCCGCATAAACAGCGATGCCTTACAAATAATTAGGTTTATTCCCACAGCAACTTCCAAATTGTCGGGGTTGCATATTCAAATACGTGTAATTAGTCGTCCAATCCTGGAATACGAGCGGCAATATCGCTGCCGGTGAATTCAGGCACTGCGCCGTCAGCGCTGTTGAACAGGCGCAGTGTCACACAGTGGGGGTTCTCACCCATGTCGAACCAATGCGGCGTTCCAGCCGGAATCACCAGCAGGTCATTTTTCTCACAGCGTACGGCGTAGATGTACTCGCCCACATGCACGGCAAACAGGCCAACGCCGGCGATGAAGAAGCGCACTTCGTCGTCGCTGTAACGACGCTCGTCAAGGTACTGGGCACGCAGCTCGGCTTTCTGCGGGTGGTCGTTCGTCACGCTGAGCACTTGCACAGCACCATAACCCAGCGCATCGATCTGCCCTTGGTAGGCCGCGATCATTTCAGCGTCGCTGGCCCCCTTCTCGACAGGGCTGGGCTGCCAGCGTTCGAAACGCACGCCCTGCTCGGCCAAGGCTGCAGCGATATCGTCAAAATGGGTCAGGACTTTGTTTGGGGTGTCCGGTGTGGCCACGTGATAAACAGCTACATAACTCATTGCACGGTTCCTCGGTTCGGCTCTTGCAATCGAAGGCCAATGATAACGGCGGCGGCCAGGGCCGCGACGCTGGCGATGCTGAACGTCAGGGTCGGCCCCATCAGGTTCCAGCTATACCCGGAATACAGCGCCCCCAGGGCGCCCCCGGTTCCGGCCAAAGCAGCATAGAGCGCCTGGCCCTGGCCTTGTTGTTTAGCGCCGAAACTGCGTTGCACAAAAGCAATGGCGGCCGCATGAAAGCTGCCGAAGGTGGCGGCATGCATCACCTGCGCCAGCAGCAGCACCCACAAGAACTCAGCAAACGAGCCCAGCAGCAACCAGCGTACCGACGCCAACAGGAAGCTGGCCAGCAGCACCCGTCGCACCGAAAAGCGTGTGAGGATACGGCTCATGGCCAGGAACATCAGCACTTCCGCAACAACGCCGACAGCCCACAGCATACCAATCAGGCCACGGCTGTAGCCCAAATGCTCCAGGTGCAGGGTAAGGAAGGTGTAATACGGGCCGTGGCTCATTTGCATCAACGCCACGCAGGCATAAAACGCCAGGACGCCGGGGCTGCGCAACTGCTTGAGAAAACCATCGCCGGCCGAACGATTGCCCTGGCTGGCGGGCTGCGCATTCGGCACCCACAGGCTGGCGCCGATGATGCCGGCCATGATCACCACGACCACCACCGGGTAAATGTCCAGGCTCAGCCAGTCGAACAAGCGGCCCATAATCACCACGGTGAGGATGAAGCCGATCGAGCCCCACAGGCGGATCTGACTGTAGCGCGATGTCTGCTTTTGCAGGTGCGCCAGGGTAATGACTTCAAACTGCGGCAACACCGCATGCCAAAAAAATGCGTGCAACGCCATGACCAACGCCAGCCAGGCGTAGGTTTTGCTCACAAATATCAGCGCAAAGCTTGCCAGGGTGCACACCGCGCCAAATCGCAAGATGGCCAGCCGTCGGCCGGTGTAGTCGCCCAACCAACCCCACAGGTTCGGCGCCACGCAGCGCATCAGCATGGGGATGGCCACCAGCTCGCCGATACGCGCGCTGGAGAACCCCAGGTGATCAAAGTACAGCGCCAGGAAAGGTGCCGTCGCCCCCAGCAGGGCGAAGTAGAACAGGTAGAAGCTGGAGAGTCGCCAGTACGGGAGGGCTGTCACGGTCAAGCCGTCACAGCTGGCCCAGTATCGGCGTACTCACGCGCACCTCGGCATTTTGCCCACGGTTGCGCAGCAGGTGGTCCATCAACACGATAGCCATCATCGCCTCGGCAATCGGCGTGGCACGGATGCCGACGCACGGGTCGTGGCGGCCCTTGGTGATGACGTCGACCGGGTTGCCGTTGACATCAATCGAACGGCCCGGCGTGGTGATGCTCGACGTCGCCTTGAGGGCCAGGTGCGCCACAATCGGCTGGCCGGAGGAAATACCGCCGAGGATGCCACCCGCGTTGTTGCTGAGAAAACCTTGCGGTGTCAGCTCATCGCGATGCTCGGTGCCACGCTGGGCGACACAGGCAAAACCGGCGCCGATTTCCACACCCTTGACCGCGTTGATGCTCATCAACGCGTGGGCCAGTTCGGCATCCAGGCGGTCGAAGATCGGCTCGCCCAGGCCTGGCTTCACGCCTTCGGCGACCACGGTGATCCTGGCGCCAACGGAGTCCTGATCGCGCCGCAACTGGTCCATGTAGGCTTCCAGCTCCGGTACCTTGTCCGGGTCAGGGCTGAAGAATGCGTTGTCATCGACACTGTCCCAGGTCTTGAACGGGATCTCGATCGGGCCCAATTGGCTCATGTAGCCACGCACGACAATGCCCTGGGTGGCCAGGTACTTCTTGGCGATCGCACCGGCGGCCACTCGCATGGCGGTTTCGCGGGCCGAGCTGCGGCCACCGCCACGGTAGTCGCGTTCGCCGTATTTGTGGTGGTAGGTGTAGTCGGCGTGGGCCGGGCGGAACAGATCCTTGATTGCCGAGTAGTCCTTGGACTTCTGGTCGGTATTGCGGATCAGCAAGCCAATGGCGCAGCCGGTGGTGCGGCCTTCGAACACGCCGGAGAGAATCTCGACTTCGTCGGGCTCCTGGCGCTGGGTCGTGTGGCGGCTGGTGCCGGGCTTGCGGCGATCGAGGTCGCGCTGCAGGTCTTCCAGAGACAGCTCGAGGCCGGGCGGGCAGCCGTCGACAATGGCGACCAACGCCGGGCCATGGCTTTCGCCCGCGGTGGTGACAGTGAACAGCTTGCCGAAGGTATTGCCGGACATGCAGGGCGCTCCGTGAAATCAGTTGAATCAAGTCAACCGTAATAACTTAAGGCCGCCAGTATACGCAGGCTAACCGACTAGTTCATCCTCGAAACCTTACCGGTAGACGTTGGTCCAACCGGCACCTCCCCAATGATGGCGCGATGATGCTGCGAGTTTTGCTTTTGACCCTTACCCTGTTTTCCAGTCTTGGCTTCGCCGCCTCCCCTGTCGTGCTGCAACGGCCTATCAGCCTGGACACCGGCAGCGGCGAGCTGTTTGGCTCGCTCCTGTTGCCCAAATCCGACAAACCCGTGCCCGTGGTGTTGATCATTGCCGGCTCCGGCCCGACCGACCGTAACGGCAACAGTGCAGACGGCGCGCGTAACGACAGCCTCAAGCGCCTGGCCTGGGTACTGGCGCGCAATAACATCGCCAGCGTGCGCTATGACAAACGCGGCGTGGCCGCCAGCCTTGCCGCCACCCCCGATGAGCGCAACCTGACCCTGGAGGCCTACGTGGCCGACGCCGTCGCCTGGGGCAAACTGCTCAAGGCGGATACCCGCATGGGCCCGCTGATCGTGCTGGGCCATAGCGAGGGCGCATTGGTAGCGGCGCTCGCCGCACCGCAACTCGACCCGGCCGGCGTTATTTCCCTGTCCGGCAGCGCCCGGCCGGTGGACCAGGTGATTCGCCAGCAACTGGCCGATCACCTGCCCCCTGCCCTGTTGCTGCGCAGCAATGAAATTCTCGACCACCTCAAGGCCGGCCAGGTGGATGCCGATGTACCGCGCCCGCTGGAAGGTATTTTCCGCCCCAGCGTGCAGCCTTATCTGATCAGCCTGTTTCGCGCCGACCCGTCGGCTGCCTTCGCCAAACTGAGCATGCCGGCCCTGATTATCCAGGGTACCAACGATATTCAGGTCGGCGTGGCGGATGCCCGACAACTGAAAAATGCCAAGCCGGACGCACAACTGACGGTAATCGAAGGCATGAACCACGTCATGCGCATCGTGCCCAAGGATGTGAAGGAGCAACTGGAGTCCTACAACGATCCGAAACTGCCCCTCGCCGCTGAGCTGGGGCAACGCATCGTGCGCTTTATCGACGGACTTCAACCCCGTTAAGCGGCTATTTGCCTCCAGTCCTGAAGAAAACGGCCGATAAGCCCAGGGTCGACAGTAAAAAGACTGTCGACTCGCAGGGCTTGGACAGGATCGCGCCGCATGACAACCACCGAAGCAACACCCGAATCTAACGCCGACACCCCGGCTGAAAAAACCGAGGCCGTCGAGGCGGCGCCACTGCCGTGGGCAGACGTTCAGGCGGAACATTTCAAAATGCTGCGCCTGGCGCCCCTGGCCACGGATCGCGCCACCGGCGTACGGCCGTTGCGGTTTGTGCAATTCGGTTACGCCGAGCGCAATGATCAACACCACAGCCTGTTGCGCATGGTCATCCAACTGCCGGGCCAGCGCGTGCGTCGCGAGCAAAACCACCTGGATATCTGGGTCGATCACGATACGCACCGCGTGCACTTCGGCCCGGGCAACAGCCTGGAAATCGAACCGGCCAACCGGGGTATCGGTCGCTTCCTCGTCGCACAAGGCGCCGCCTGGGCCAAAAAGAAGTGGTCACATTACCGCGTCGACGGTGTGGACCTGGCTAACAAGGATGCACTCAACGAAGCCACGCGCCTACGCCGCGATCATTTCCTGCGTATCCAGGGCTTTGATGTGGCTTACGCCGACGTGCAACACCTCAAAGGCAATGTGCAGCCGGGTAAGGTCAGCGGCGTGCTGGACAGCTGGAACACCGAGAAGGTGCAGTTTGTGGAAATCCTCGAAGCCGCGCAGATGCTGCAACAGGCCGAGCAAAACCTGGCCGAACAGGAAGTGAAGCTGCGCAAGGAAGAGGAAAAAGTCACCAAGTTCAAGCGTGAGGACAGCGGGTTGCGCTTTACCATCACCTGCCTGGTGGCGTTTACGGTGTTTCAGGCCGGGTTGTTGATCTGGATCGCGACACACCGCTGACAGCAGGGTGAAAGGCATTCAAGCATGTGCGAGCGGGCTTGCGCGCGAAGGTGCAGAGTCAGGCATGCCACCTGCTACTGACACACCGTTTTCGCGAGCAAGCCCGCTCCCACATTTAGATCCAGTTTCCTCAGCTGAATCGGGTTAAACCCGTGCAGCAAACACTGCCTGATGTTCCCGGCACTGTTCTGCCGTCAGCATGAACACGCCGTGCCCACCGCGCTGGAAGTCCAGCCAGGCAAAGTCGACCTCCGGGTACAGCGCCTCGACGTGTACCTGGCTGTTGCCGACTTCGACAATCAGCAAGCCTTTCTCGGTCAGGTGGTCCGCGGCCTCGGCCAACATGCGGCGCACCAGGTTCAAGCCATCATCGCCGCAAGCCAGGCCCAGTTCCGGCTCGTGCTGGTATTCATCCGGCATGTCGGCGAAGTCTTCGGCATCCACATACGGCGGGTTGGACACGATCAGATCAAAACGCTGACCCGGCAGCCCCTCAAAGCCATCGCCTTGCACGGTGTACACCCGCTCATCAACGCCATGGCGCTCGATGTTCTGGTTCGCCACTTCCAGCGCTTCGAAGGACAAGTCGCCCAGTACCACTTCAGCGTCCTGGAACTCATAGGCACACGCGATGCCGATGCAACCGGAGCCGGTGCACAAGTCGAGGATGCGCGCCGGCGGCTGGGCCAACCACGGCTCGAAGCGATTTTCGATCAGTTCGCCAATCGGCGAGCGCGGGATCAACACACGCTCATCGACAATAAACGACATGCCGCAGAACCAGGCTTCTTTCAACAGGTAAGCCGTCGGCACGCGCTCATGGATGCGGCGATGCAGCAAACGCTGCACGTGGGAGATTTCTTCTTCCTCAAGGTTGCAGTCCAGGTAGCTATCGGCGATTTCCCAAGGCAGGTGCAAGGCGCCGAGCACCAATTGCCGGGCTTCGTCCCAGGCGTTGTCGGTGCCATGCCCGAAAAACAGGTCTTCCCCATGGAAACGGCTGACAGCCCAACGGATGTGGTCGCGCAACGTGCGCAGGCGGGATGTGATCACGGGGGCAAGCTCCTGGAAAAAACGACTGGCGATTCTAACAGCCTTCGCCTGCACCGACGATGGATGAAAACCCTTCGCCACCGGTCGGAATTCATCCAATTTGCCATCATCGCACGCAACAAGCCGCCCACTTGACATGGCTGCGAGCCAACAACGGCGTACCTTACGATGGTAGCGATTCACAGAACCGCTCAGCCAGTGGACAATGTCACAAAAGCCCCCCTCACAGGAGCCCCAGAATGTCCGTTCCAAAGACGATGTTTCAACTCAGCGGTCGCGGTTATGCAGCAGCCAACCTGAACCATGCGACCCTCGTGATCATCGACGCCCAGAAGGAGTACCTCAGCGGCCCACTCGCCCTCTCGGGCATGGACGCAGCGGTCGCCAATATCCAGCAACTGGTCGCCGCAGCGCGCAACGCCGGGCGCCCGATTGTGCACGTACGTCACCTGGGCACCGTTGGTGGCCTGTTTGACCCGCAGGGCGAGCGTGGCGAATTCATTCGCGGCCTGGAGCCACTCGGTGACGAAACCATTATCGGCAAGCTGCTGCCGAGCGCTTTCCACGGCACCGGCCTGGAAAAGCACTTGCAAGACTTGGGCTCGCTGGACTTGATCGTTTGCGGCTTCATGAGCCACTCCAGCGTCAGCACCACCGTGCGCGCCGCCAAGAACCTGGGCTTTCGCTGCACCCTGGTCGAAGACGCCTGCGCCACCCGCGACCTGCCCTACAAAGGCGGCATCCTGAGTGCCGAGCACGTACAGCAGACTGAAATGGCCATCATGGCTGACAACTTCGCTACCCTCGCGTCAACCAAAGATCTGATCTGATCGTCCCTCGGATGAGCGGCGCGGCGTGTTTATTGCCCCGCTCATCTGCAAATGCCTGTCATTTGCTGCAATTGCCTCAGGTACAGGAACAACCTGTGTATCTTCCGGTCGAAGGGCCGATACCCTGGAGGAAAGGTCGGAATGAAGATATCCGATGGTTTTGACGCTCGTCGCTTGCGCCCAAAGGGGCCGAGCAACTGGCGTCTGCGCCTGGTAGCCGGCTTTGCCGCGCTGCTGGCAATTGTAGGTCTGCTGCTGGCGGGTGCCGGTGGTGCCGGTTTGTTTGGTCATTCGCCGGCCCTCGGCGAGCTGAATGCCAGCCCGGGTGGCTCGGCTATTTTGTTGGTCATCGGGTTGCTGGTGCTGTGGTTGGGCGTCTGGCTGTGGCGTCGCAGCCGTCGGCGCATGCGCCAGCCGTTGTCGCTGAACATCGCTTCGCACCTGATGAAAAAGCACGACTGATGGCGCTTGGATAGCGTTTCCTGCGCCCTGGCCGCCGCGATTTAGGTAAACTGCCCGCCCTTCGCGGAGGCTGACATGCAAGACGACGATTTTTCCCTGTTCAAAAACGAGCTGCGCGGCGTCAAGCCGATCAAGCACGACCGCGCCGACACCGGCAAACCCAAGACTGACCGGGCGCAGATCGCCAAGCTGCGCCAGGCTGCGACCGTGCGCACCGACGCCACTACCGTGGACGGCCTGTCAGACCAGTTCGTGATCGACGTAGGCCCCGAAGATGAACTGATGTGGGCCCGCGACGGCGTGCAGGAAAGCCAGATGCGCAAGCTCAAGATCGGTCAGATCCCGTTCGAAGGCAGCCTCGACCTGCACGGTATGACCGTGGAAAAAGCCCGGGAAACCCTCTGGGCCTTCCTCGCCGAAGCGACCAAATTCGAAATCCGCTGTGTACGCGTCACCCACGGCAAAGCCGTGCGGCTGGATGGCAAGCGGCCGATGATCAAGAGCCACGTCAACACCTGGCTGCGTCAACACGCCCAAGTGCTGGGTTTTACCTCATGCCAGGCCCGCCACGGCGGTGCCGGTGCGGTGTACGTGATGCTCAAGCGCACCATGATGGAAGGGCGTGACGAGTAACAAGTGCCATCGTCAGGCTTGCAGCGATGTGTCCGCCACCGTAACCTTGCGCTTTGCGAAAATCCCACAGGTAGTTTCATGTCCCTGGAACAGAATTACACCGCGATCCTCGGCCAGCTCGGCGAGGACGTTTCCCGCGAGGGCCTGCTCGACACGCCAAAGCGTGCCGCCAAGGCGATGCAGTACCTTTGCCGCGGCTATGAACAGACACTGGAAGAAGTCACCAACGGTGCCTTGTTCAGCTCCGACAACAGCGAAATGGTGCTGGTAAAGGACATCGAGCTGTACTCGCTGTGCGAACATCACCTGCTGCCGTTTATCGGCAAGGCTCACGTCGCGTATATTCCGAGCGGCAAAGTGCTGGGCCTGTCGAAGGTTGCACGTATCGTCGACATGTACGCCCGCCGTCTGCAGATCCAGGAAAACCTCAGCCGCCAGATTGCCGACGCCGTCCAGCAGGTCACCGGCGCCTTGGGCGTTGCCGTGGTGATTGAGGCCAAGCACATGTGCATGATGATGCGCGGTGTGGAAAAACAGAATTCGTCGATGATCACCTCGGTGATGCTGGGTGAGTTCCGCGAAAACGCGGCAACCCGCAGCGAATTCCTCAGCCTGATCAAGTAACAGGCTGCGCAGGAAAAAGCCGGCGTTCATCGCCGGTTTTTTTTCGCCTGCAGAATTAAGGTAAGCTGCGGCCCCTTCTGTCATGGGCAAGAGGTTTCAGCCATGTTCGTCAAAGCACTTCGAGTGGGCCTCGGCCACGTCATCATCGCGGGCGACTTCCTTACCCGTCCACGCAAAAAACAGCGCCCGGCCGAACAACAGGCGCACGTCAACGCAGCCGCCAAGGACCTGACCCTGTATCAGTTCCACGCCTGCCCGTTCTGCGTGAAGACCCGCCGTGCGCTGCACCGCCTGAATGTGCCGGTGGCGTTGAAGGACGCGAAGAACAACGCGCAGGACCGCCAGACCCTGCTGGACCAAGGCGGCAAGATCAAAGTGCCGTGCCTGCGCATTGAAGAAAATGGCCAGACCACCTGGATGTATGACTCCAAGGTGATCATCGACTACCTGGACAAGCGGTTCGCTGCAATCTGACCGCCGCAGGAAATCCAAGGTGGGAGCGGGCTTGCTCGCGAACGCGGTGGATCAGTCAATTAATCTATCGACTGACACTACGCCTTCGCGAGCAAGCCCGCTCCCACATGAGTGATGTATTGCCAGGTCGAGATCCAGTAAAGCCGAGCCCAGGCACTTGCCGTGGGCGTCCAGCGCCAACGAGCGAGTCACTCCGCCACGCAAGATCCCCGGTAGCACGAAGTTCAGCGCCTGCACGTTGGGCAACTCGTAGCGCCGCACTGGCGCCGCGCCGGGTTCACGCAAGCCGGCAAAAAACTCGGCGACGCGCTCGGCCGTCAGCTGTTCATACAGCAACGGGTAGTCTTCGGCGCGGTAGGCAATGATCGAGATGTTCGAGGTGTCGCCCTTATCGCCGGTACGCGAATGGGCCAGTGTGTGCAGCTTCATGCTTGGATCCTCGGGTTGACCGCAGTTCGCGCCAGCAATAACGACGCCACCGCCACCACCTGCCGCACGCTTTTACTGGCGCCACCGCCGCTCGACGGGCCGTTGGTGTAGAGGGTTTCCACTTCATTGCCGACCCGCACCGCCTCGCTGCGTGCTTCACAGCGCGCGGCCACGCGCAGGCGTACTTCCCAGGGTTCGACGTGACTGCGTGGGCCGTGGAGCGAATCCATGCCGATCAACTCGGCGCGTACGTCCTGCATCTCTACGCCCATCAACGCCAGGCGCTTGAGTACGATGTCCCGCGCCAGTTGCGCCCGTGCGACAGCACCCGGTCCGCCGTAAGACATCTGCCCTTCGCCGATCCAACCGTCCAGATAACCGACACTGACTTTCAACTGTTCGGGCCGCGCACGACCGCCCGCACCTTGGGCGCGCACGCGATCAACGCCGGCCTCGACAAACGCCACTTGGGAAAAATCGGCGGTGACGTCTGGCGTCAGGTACGCCGCAGGATCGTGAACTTCATAGATCAGTTGCTCAGTACAGGTCGCGCGGCTGACGCGCCCGCCCGAACCGGCCACCTTGGTGATCAAGGCTGCGCCGTCGGCATTCACCTCAGCCAAGGGAAAGCCCAGCCGCGCCAAATCGTCCACATCCTTGAAACCAGGGTCTGCAAAATAGCCACCGCTGACCTGACCTGCGCACTCAAGCAAATGCCCGACCAACGTCCCCCGGCCCAGGCGCTGCCAATCATCTGCCGCCCAGCCGAACTCAAACATCTGCGGCGCCAGAAACAACGAGGGGTCGGCCACCCGCCCGGTGATAACCACATCGGCTTCGGCGCGCAGGGCCTCAAGAATGCCGTCGACACCCAGGTAGGCGTTCGCAGAAATCAGCCGCTCGCCCAGGGAACCCAGGGTCTGACCGTTATCCAGCAACTGCTCGGGCTGCAAGCTGGCCAACACGTCATCACCCACCACGGCCACCACCTTGAGGTTCAGGCCCAACTCACGGGCAATCCGCCGCGTTTCAATGGCCGCCGACACCGGGTTGGCCGCGCCCATGTTGGTGATGACGCGCAAGCGACGTCGACCATCAGGCCGCCCGACAAAGGGCAACACCCGGCGCATGCGCTCACTCAGCAGTGGGTCGTAACCGCCCTGTGGATCACTGATACGCGCCTGTTGCGCCAAGGCAATGGTGCGTTCGGCCAGGCATTCAAACACCAGGTAATCCAGGTCGCCCTGCTCGGCCAGTTCCACAGCAGGTTCGATACGGTCGCCGGAGTAGCCGGCGCCGGAACCGATGCGTAGGGTTTTCATCTCAAATCACTCCCAGGAGCAACGCGGTCAGGGTCATCAACACCGACGCGGCAAACAGAAAAGGAATCGTGAAGCGCTGATGATCGGCCAGTTCGATCTTGCACAAACCCACCAGCAGGAAGGTCGCGGGGGTCAGCGGGCTGACCGGAAACCCGGTGGTGTGCACCCCCAGCAGTGAGGCCTGGGCCACTTGCAGCGGGTCGACACCCAGGGCCTTGCCGACTTCGGCAATCACCGGCATCACGCCAAAATAGTAAGAGTCAGGGTCGAACAGCAGGCTCAGCGGCATGGAGATGAACCCGACCACCGCCGGGATCAACTGGCCATGGCCGGCCGGAATCTGCGCCACCGCCACTTCGGCCATGGCCTTGAGCATGCCGGTGCCTTGCATGATGCCGGTGAATACCCCGGCGGCGAGGAGGATGCTGGCCATGGTCAGCGCCGTCTTGGCATGGGCATCGATACGTGCGCGCTGTGCGTCCACATTGGGGTAGTTGATGCACAGTGCGACCACGGTGCCGAGCATGAACATCACCACCGGGTCGACCCAGCCGGCAATCATCACCACCATCACCAGGACGGTCAGCAGCAGGTTGACCCAGAACAAGCGTGGGCGACGCAGCTTGATGTCGTCGGCGCTGAGCACCCGTTGCGGCACCGCATCGACCGTGGAGACGGCGCCCAGGCCCAGGCGTTTTTCTTCGCGATGGCCCAGCCACCAGGCACAGGCGAACACGAAGACCAAACCGACGATTTGCACCGGAATCAGCGGTTGGAACAGCTCGGCCACCGGCACATGCAACGCCGCCGACGAACGCAGCACCGGGCCGGTCCACGGCAGGAAGTTGACCCCGGCAGCCATCGCACAAACGCAGGCCAGAATGCGTTTGTCGATGCCCAGCCGCGTGTACAACGGCAGCATCGCCGGCACCGTCACCAGAAAGGTCACCGCGCCCGAGCCGTCCAGGTGCACCAGCAACGCCAGGGTCGCAGTACCCACGACAATCCGTGTAGGACGCGTCCCTACCGTACGCAGGATGCGATCAATGATGGGGTCAAGCATGCCAGCGTCCGTCATGATCCCGAAGAACAGAATCGCGAACACAAACATGCCCACCACAGGGGCGACGTTTTTGATCCCGGTAATGATGAAGGCGCTGGTTTGCAGGCCAAACCCGCCGAGCAACGCGGCGATGATCGGCAAGGCGATCAGGGCCACCAGTGGCGAGAGGCGCTTGCTCATGACGGCAGCGAGCAGGCACAGGATGGTAATGACACCCAGGGTAGCGAGCATGGGTTACTCCAGAGCGGCCTTTTTGGCCGGTTATTGTTTTCCCTGGAGTATTGGAAGCGGGTTAGTCTTTGTAAATTGGAATATTCGGCCGCTCACGTTCGCAAAAACAAAATGATCGGAACACACCATGAAAAACTCGATCCAGCATATTCAAGCGTTCCTGGCGGTTGCCCGCACTGGCAGCTTTACCAAGGCGGCCAACGAACTGCACCTGTCGCCGTCGGCACTCACCGTACAAGTCCAGCAACTCGAAGACTGGCTGGGCGTCGCCCTGCTTGATCGCAGCCCGCGTCATGTGAGCATCACGGCTGCCGGCGAAGCCGCCCGCGCGCCCATGGAAAAACTGCTGCTGGACCTGGACAACATCGTCACCGGCTCACGCGACCTGGCCGCGCTGCGCCGAGGCGTGGTCACCATCGCCGCACTGCCCTCGGTGTGCGCCGGCGCCCTGCCCCCGGCCCTGCGCCTGTTTCGCGAGCGTTATGCCGGGATCGAAGTCCGCCTGCATGACGTGGTGGCCCACCGCATTCACGCGCAGGTGCGGTCCGGCGAGGTGGACTTCGGCCTCGGGGTGCGGGCGCGGCTGAGCCATGGCCTGGATTTCGTGCCGGTGTTGAATGATCGGCTGTGCGCGTTTGTCCCCCTGGAGCATCCCCTCGCCCGCCATCGGCAACTGACCCTTGAGCAATTGGCGGCGCAGCCGATCATCCTCACCGGGCGCGACAGCAGTGTGCGAGAGCACGTGGACGCACTGTTTGATCAGACGCGGCTGACGATGAATGCGGGCATGGAAGCCAACTATATGTCGACCGTCTTGGCGTTGGTGCGCCAGGGCTTGGGGATCAGTGTATTGCCGGAGTCGGCGGCGGACAGCCTGGAAGGCTTGAAGCGCATCAACATCGACCATCCCGGCGTGAACCGGGAGATCGGGTTGATCCGTCGCAGCGGGATGGGCTTGAGCCCGGCGGCGCAGCAGTGTTTCGAGTTACTGAACACAGAACTACCAAGCAGGCCACCCAGCTGAAGCCTGACACTGCCCGTGTGCCCAGGTGTTGCGCGGTGATGCTGTCGCCGGCAAGCCGGCGTCCATCTCTGATCGGTACGAATCAGTCCAGCATCGCCACATGCCCGGGATGGCTGGCCACGCGCTTCAACCATGCCTGCACGGCCGGATAAGGCGTGAGGTCAAAGCCACCCTCATGCGCCACGTGGGTGTAGGCATACAGTGCAATATCGGCAATCGAATATTGCTCGCCCACCAGGTACGGCGTGGCTTGTAACTGACGCTCCATCACCTTCAACGCCTTGTAACCGCCCTTATGCGTGGTTTTGTATTCTTCAAGACGATCTTCCGGCATGTTCAGGTAGAACTGGATAAACCGCGCCACGGCGATATACGGTTCGTGGCTGTATTGCTCGAAGAACTGCCACTGCAACACCTGAGTGCGCAGGCGCGGCTCGGTTGGCAAAAATTCGCTGCCATCGGCCAGGAAGTTGAGGATCGCGTTGGATTCCCACAGGCAGGTGCCATCTTCCAGTTCCAGCACCGGGATCTTGCCGTTAGGGTTCTTGGCCAGGAATTCAGCGGTCTGGGTGTCGCCGTTAAGGATGTCGACATCGATCCACTGGTACGCAATGCCCAATAGATTGAGCATCAGTTTGACCTTGTAGCAGTTGCCCGACCTGTAATCGCCATAAACCTTGTACATGGGGCTCCCCTTATGCCGCTTGCGCGTGCTGTGCTTGACGGACCACCGCGGCCAGGCGCTTGAGACCTTCGTCCAAACGGGCCGGGTCGATATGGCTGAAATTGAGGCGCAACGAGCCAGGGTGCTGATCGGGCTCGGAAAAGAACGGTTCACCGGGCATGAACGCGACGTTCTGATCTAATGCTTGCGCCAACAAGGTGCGGGTGTCGAGCGGTTGTTTCAAGGTCAGCCAGAAGAATAATCCGCCCTGGGGCGTTTGCCAGTCCGCCAAATCACCGAAATGGCGCTCGAGTGCGGCCTGGAATGCATCGCGGCGTTCGCGGTAAAAGCTGCGCAGTTCCAGCAGATGCTGCTGGTAACGCTCGGTGCCGATCCACTGCATCGCCTGCCACTGGCCGACGCGGTTGGTGTGCAGGTCCGCCGATTGCTTGAGTTTGAGCAGGTGCGGGAACAGGTCAGGGCTGGCGATCAGGTAACCGACGCGCAAGCCCGGCAACAACGTCTTGGAGACCGTGCCGGTGTAGATCCAGCTGGCTTTCTGCAGGCGGCCGGCAATCGGCTGCGCACTGCCGCCATCGAAGGTCAGCTCGCGGTAGGGCTCGTCTTCGATCAGGGTCACGCCGAACTCATCAAGCAACGCGGCGACAGCCTCGCGCTTGGCCTCGCTGTAGCGCACGGCCGACGGGTTCTGGAACGTCGGAATCAGGTAGATGAACGCCGGGCGCTGGCGTTCAAGCGTGGTACGCAACGCCGCCAGGTCCGGACCGTCGGCCTCCAGTTGCACGGTGAGGCAATCGGCGCCGAACAGCTGGAAAATCTGTAACGCGGCCAGGTAGGTCGGGCCTTCCAGCAGGATCGGCGTGCCTTTGTCGATGTACAACTTGGCGGCCAGGTCCAGGGTTTGCTGGGAACCGCTGACCACCAGCACCTGGCTGGCCTGGCAGGGCACGCCCAGTGCGCGCGCCTCGGCGGCGAGCAATTCGCGCAAGTGCGGCTCGCCTTCGCTCATGCCGTATTGGCCAATATTGACGGGCATGCCGTCCCAGTTCAACGCGGGCAACATGGCTTCGGCCGGCAAGCCGCCGGCGAACGACATCACTTCCGGGCGCTGGGCCGCGGCGAGGATTTCACGAATCAAGGAGCTTTTGAGGCGCGTAACACGTTCAGAGAAGGCCATAAGGTCACCGGTGGCAAAGCGCGTAGGAAATACGTCAAACTGCTTGACCGAAATTACGACGACCCGGGTAGATACGTCAATATGCTTGACCTTAAAAATCAGAGCAGCCAGCAGCAAGCCATGGAAGCCTTCTTCTTCGGCTATCAGGCGTTCACCGCCAAGGCCGATGAAATGCTGGAGCGCCGTGGCCTGAGCCGTGTGCATCAGCGCATCGTGTTTTTCATCGCGCGTTATCCCGCGTTGAGCGTGACACAACTGCTGGAATTGCTCGGCGTGAGTAAACAGGCGCTGAACATGCCATTGCGCCAATTGCAGGAAATGCACTTGGTCAGCAGCGTCGCGTCCGAGACCGACAAGCGCAAACGCCTGCTGGAATTGAGCGAAGAAGGCCTGCGTTTCGAGCAGTCATTGCGCCGCGAACAAGTCAAATTGTTGCAACGCGCCTTCAGCGAAGCCGGCGAAGAAGCGGTGGCGGGATGGCTGGCGGTCAACCAGGCGCTGAGTGGCGCAAATTAGCCTTTCATCCCCTTTTGCGCACATAACAGAAAACATTATTTGCTTTATTTGTATACAAAAGCATAATTCGCTTCGTGCGAGTTCCTGACCTTATAGTCAACAAAACCCGCCAGTACCTCAAAGCGCCGTTGCCCACTCATGTGACCGGCGCTGGAAATAACAATAAAACTCTTGAGGAGTACTCGCTGTGGAAAGCCGCAAATCCGAAGCCCCAACGCTGGACCTCGCCGCACCGCAAGGCGGCTGGCTGGAACGCCTGTTCAAACTGAGCGTGCATGGCACCACAGTGAAGACCGAGCTGATTGCCGGCCTCACTACCTTCATCACCATGGCCTACATCATCTTCGTCAACCCCAACATCATGGCCGACGCCGGTATCGATCACGGCGCAGCGTTTGTCGCCACCTGTATCGCCGCCGCCCTCGGTTGCCTGTTGATGGGCCTGTACGCCAACTGGCCGGTCGGCCTGGCGCCGGGCATGGGCCTGAACGCGTTCTTCACCTACACCGTGGTCGGCACCATGGGCTACCACTGGGAAACAGCGCTGGGTGCGGTGTTTATCTCGGGCGTGCTGTTCATGGGCCTGACCCTGTCCCGGGTGCGTGAATGGCTGCTCAACAGCATTCCAGTCAGCCTGCGCCACGCCATGGGCGCGGGTGTCGGGTTGTTTCTAGGCGTGATTGGCCTGAAAACCGCCGGCATCATCGTCGACAGCCCGGCCACGTTGATCAAGCTCGGCTCACTGCACGAGCCCGCCCCACTGCTGGCGGCGGTGTGCTTTTTGCTGATTGCGATCCTCAGCTACCACCGGGTATTCGGCGCCATCCTGATCAGCATTATCGCCGTGACCCTGGCCGGATGGGGCCTGGGCCTGGTGCACTACAACGGCATTCTCTCCCCCCCACCAAGCCTGGCACCGACCTGGATGGCCATGGACGTGAAAGGTGTATTCAATGTCAGCATGATCAGCGTGGTATTTGCCTTTTTGTTTGTGCACATGTTTGATACCGCTGGGACCTTGATGGGCGTTGCACAACGCGCCGGCCTGGTCGGTGCGGATGGCAAGATTCAAAACCTGTCCCGCGCGTTGAAGGCCGACAGTGCTTCCAGCGTGTTCGGTGCAATGGTCGGCGTGCCGCCTGTGACCAGCTATGTGGAAAGTGCTGCCGGTGTAGCCGCCGACGGTCGCACCGGGCTGACTGCCGTAACCGTCGGCGTGCTGTTTGTGGCGGCGATGTTCTTTGCGCCGTTGGCCGGCATGATCCCTGCGTATGCCACGGCGGGCGCGCTGATTTATGTGGCAATGCTGATGATGGCGAGCATGGCCCATATCAATTGGGATGAAGCCACCGACAGCATTCCGGCGATTGTCACGGCAATCATGATGCCGCTGACCTTCTCGGTCGCCGACGGTATCGCCCTGGGCTTTATCACTTACGTAGCGCTCAAGGCCGGCACCGGCAAGTACCGCGAGATTTCCATCAGCCTGTGGGTGTTGTGCGCGATTTTTATCGCGAAATTTATCTTCCTGTAGTTCGGGAATGGCTGAAAACCGCCTCACCTTCGGGTGGGGCTTTTGCACGAGTGGAGGACTGTAAATGACCCTGGAAACCTGGCTGCTGTTCAGCGGCGCTGCTTTGATCGTGATCCTGATTCCCGGCCCGCTGTCGCTGCTGATGATCAGCAACAGCCTCAACTACGGCCTGCGCCGCTCGTACCCGGCGTTTCTGGGTGGGGTGTTTGCCTCGATTTGCTTGTTGAGTGCTTCGGCGCTCGGCTTGGGCGCTTTGTTACTGGCCTCGGAGCAGTTGTTCAGTGCCTTGAAGATCGTCGGTGCGCTTTACCTGTTTTATCTCGCCTGGCAAAGCTGGCAGCAATCACGGCAACCGGCCCGCGCTGCCGACGTCCCGCAAGCACCGGCAGTGCCACGTTTCAGCGCACTGTTTGGCCGTGCCTTTGTGCTGGGCGCCAGCAACCCCAAGGACATCCTGTTTTTTGCGGCCTTCCTGCCGCAATTTCTCAACAGCCAGCAGGCGTTTTTGCCCCAGTTGCTGGTCATGATCGCCACTTGGGCCGTGCTCGACCTGCTCTGCAAGCTGACCTACGGCCTGGGCGCCCATGGTGCTGCGCGGTATTTGCGCAGCGGCTCGGGCCAGAGTGCGTTCAACCGGGTCAGCGCCGCCTTGTTCAGTTGCGCCGGCGCGGTGTCGTTACTCAACGCGAGGGTTTAATTTAATGAAGTAAACGGAGGGCGCCTTGTCCTTCCAGTCCGGCCACTGAATACCCGCCATGATCCGAACCAGGCGCTGCTCACGCAGCGCACTGCTGACCTCGGCTGACAACCTCACGCTGGTCGCGCCGGGCCTGAGTGCGTTGAACCAACGGTGTTTAAAGCGGGTGCCCATATAAATCCCCCCTTTCTCAACCCACTGGTAAGCCACGTAATAGAGCCGGTTTGGCGCAGTGGGATGAATGGCGACCAACTCCTCTGTGGCTCTTGCGTAACGTACGCCTTCAAGTACCCGGAGCGTGAAGCCCTGCTGTTCCAGCACGCTTTTGACGGCCGCTCGCTGCACGGCCTGGCGGTCTCGCGCAACGGATCTGCCCCCGCGCTGCAGCCTTGATTCCAAAGGGACGGGCGGAGTGAAGTCGACACGCGTGAAGCCTGGCGCTGCGCCCTCGTAACCGACATGCAGGTAATCGGTCCGTGTCTCACTGGACCGTAGCATCCTGAGCAGATCATCCGTCTGGCCCGCTCGTGCGGGCGCCGCGGGTAGCCAATCGTCCAGCGTCGCGCGCATGTTAAGCAGGTGACTGGCCGTTGCAGGGCGCTCCGGGCCTGATAACTCAAGTATCCTCGCAACGGTAAATTCTCGGCTTTTGCTGGTCATGGTTGGGAACGCCTGCGCCACATACATTGGCAACGGCCTGTCGAACAGGGGGGCATGCACCTGCCAGCGCCCCGCTGAGGTACGTGACACAGGCAGGGGCTGCTCAGCCAGTGCCGTGCTGGTCCAACGCTCAATATCGACGCGGGCCAGTGAAACCAGTTGCTCATTGCGGTGAATAAACACGATACGGTTCAACGGCGCCTGCCCGCCCTCGGGGAGCAACCTGTAATAAACACTGAGCGGATCGGTCAGTTGGGTATTCGGCGGGGCAACGCGCAGCACATTGTAGGCAAACTCCCGAGCATCCCTGGGGATATGAAACACGCCTGGCGCCGGGGAGCTCAATTGCGGATTGACCTCAATGTCCATCCGCCAACTGACCCAATGGGTCGCGGTCGCGGATGAGTGAAGAATCCTGCTTTCCGTCGCCGAACGCACAATCGGGGGGCGCCAGTCCGGCGCCGCCGACACCGGCGCATGCCACGGGTTGAGCAGCGCTGAACGGGTTCCCGCGACCGGCTGTGGCCTATCGGCACCGAGCAGCCATTCCCGCGGCTGGTGGATGTTCAAGATCAGTTCGTCCTGACCCGGCGCCTGCGTGTTTTTCAGACGAAACACCTGTTCGTCGCCACGCCGGTAGAGCGGGTAATGGTGGGTGTCATCCGCGACAAAGGTCTCGCCATTTTTCACCTGGACTGCGTTCTCCCCCACCCCTTTCAACGCTACGGCGCCCTGCGGGATACCCTTGGTTCTAAATGGCGCGATGGCTTGGAGTTGAGGCACCGTTGACGGCGCAGAGCGCGAAATCTCGTGTGTGGTCATACGCAATCGGTGTATCCGCCCCAGGGCCGGGCGCAGTGCCGGCCGCGTCATGCGCGTCGCACTACCGCCCGCAGGCTTGGGGCCGGGTATAAAGTTCGCTAACACGTCGATCGCCAGAAAGGCACTCATAAAGCCCACATCGATGGCATCGTGCGGGTCGCCGAAACGGTGATAACGCCGCGCGGCCAACAGCAACTCATAGAAGTCATTGAACATCCCGACTAATGGGTTGAAAAAAGCCACCAACCTGCGCTGGGTTGCATCGCTTTGCTCGCCAAGACGACGGGCTCGATAGGCGTCAAGGGCTTTACCGGAATGACTCGCAGCCTGGGTCCGACGTTGCAGTTCAAGCACGCTGGCGTGGTACAGCAATGCCTGGGCGTTGAAGTGCGAGGTGGCAACCAGTGCCAAGCCGTGCTGCGGATCACTGGCAAGCTGCTCAAGGGTTTGCTTTTCGATCTCATCAGCCAACGCCGTCGGCTCCAGATGCTTGACGCTGAATGAACGAATAAACTCGCGCCCGTGCCAAACCCCTTTGAGCATGAAAGCAGTGGGTGACAGCTCCAGGCTGTTAAGGGCCTGATCGAGCCTGTCGACGCGCCCCGGATGGTGGGTGATGGCCTCAAACGCCCAGCCAGGGGCGACCTGCCGCGCCAGTGCCTTGGCGTTGTCGGGCAATGCGCCGATACGGTTCAACGCATCATGGGCCTGTTGCAGGCTGCTGTATTCAGTGAGGATCAACGCTGGCGTGGTGGCCTGGGGCCAATAGCTAACGCACCGCCCGGAGCGCTTGTCGTGCACCAGCACTATCCCGGCGATGTAGCGATCGTGCTGCATCGTGTGCCCCACCAGATGAACCACGTACAGTTGCAACTCATGCTGGTTTTTCAGCAGGTCCTGCGCTGTTCGAGCCGCCATCGCCGTGCTGAACACCCGTTGTGCCGGTGCCGTGAGCCCCGCGTGTGTTGCGCAACGCAGATGGTGCGCAAAGCCCGCGTGCAATGCGCGATTCAATAACGCGGGAATGCGCCCCTGACTGAGCGTGTCGTCGATGCCAAGCCGCGGGTAAAACGTCTGCTTGATCAAGGCGTCGTATTGGCCACCGATATCCAGCGAGGACACCATGCGGATCAGGTAATCGGCACCCAGCGGTGGTTTGCGCTCAGGTTGCAGAAAACGCGCGCGACTCAATCGCCACCGTGTCCAGGGCGCCAGTGGGTCCAGGTTGTGCAGCACCAGTTGCAGCAGACTAAAGGTTGTACGCGTCGCGCTTGGGGTCAATATTATGTTGCGATCGCCCACGGGGCAGGCGCTTGTGCCCCCACAATAGCTGCCGTGAACATCATCGGGCATATCAATAAAGGGCTGGTCGATATCCAGCGGCGGGGAGATGGCGTCCTCGCTCAACCGGGCGTTCAAGGCGCAGCGTGCAAACGTTTCCAGGCCAGGCAGATGCTGTTCAAGCCGGGCTTGATAGGCGAAGGCGCCGCTCAGGTAACGGCGCTGCGAACGTTTGAAGTGCCTACGTTGGGTGCGCGTTGCGCCCGCCAGCCATGTCGGCAGCTTTTTCGCTTCAGAGGCGGTCTTGAGCAGCAGCTCAATATTGGCGAGGGCGTGTGCCAAAGCGCTATTGGCAGGCACCTTCAGCTGTTCTTTCAGCTCGACCAACAGCAGCGCGCGACTCAGTTCGGCATCCTTCACCTCACTGAAAAGCCGCGTGATGTCCTCGGTGCTTTTGTACAAGCGATCAAAGGACCCCAGCATTTTCTGCAGCGCTGCCAGCGCAGGCTTGCCATTGATGGGGACGTAGCGCACCGACAAGCTGTCCCGCAGCGCATGGGCGCGTAAGTCGTTACGCTTATCGCGCTCGACACCGCCCCACAGCACCGAGTCGTCACGACTGCTCAGGCTCGCCTTGACGCTACGGGTCAAGGCCTCCAATCCGGAAAACCCCAGCACCCCGCCCTCTGCCCCGAACGCATACAACACCACCGGATGCTGGCGGGTCGGAACCCGCACTGCTGCGGCGGTGGTCACCACCCACACGTTATGGAGTGGGTAGAAGGCGTCGGGATCGCTGCCCACCGCGATCGACAACACCTGGGTTTGGGTGCCCAGGCGTTTCGCCGCTAACGGCTGCTCCAGCACTTCGATTATCAGGTCGCGATGAGCGGTGCTGAGCAACTTGAGCCGATGCTGCAACTGGACCTCACAACGCAGTGCCTCGGTCTGCGCCGTCATGAACAGGGTGCCACGCCTGGGTGTCCCGGCCCCACCGGGGCGCTCCGTCCAGAACGCCACCTCCAGCAGTCGCTGCTGTGCACCCTGCGTCAACGTCTTCAACGCCTGGGCCTGCACCTTGAGGTGGCTTAGCAGCGCCATGAGTTGCTGATACGCGGGCGTTTCGGCGCTGGGGTCCTGCGGATCGAGCAGTGCAACCAGCGCTTTTTCGTACCGTTTGATCTGCTGCTCTGCAGTCCGCAGCGGCAAGCCGGACGCGGTACTGGCAAAGATAATTTCTGCGCGCCGTCGCTGCTGGTCCCACGTGAGCATTTGATTACCCAGCACACCGAGCCGAGCGCTGCCGACCAACCGCTTCCTGGTGCTCTCTACGTGCGCGAGAAAAGGGCCCGCCGTGAGCGGTGGTGGCCGAGGCCGTTGTGTCGAAAACACATGGTCGTGATTGATCATTACGGCGCAGGCCAATTCGTTTCCCCATTGCTCACTGAGCAGCGCCTGCGCGCTGAGTGCCAACGCATCGCCGGTGACCGTCAGGCCACGCAAAACACTGGACGCCGGGGACAAGTCGGCAGGCTGGCACAAGGCATTGCGGCGACTTAACGGCAAGCAAAGCCAGAGGTCATGGAACAGCGACCGGTTCAGCTCCAGTACGCCACATTGAAGCGCGACGAACGAGGGGTATTCATAGAAGTTGCGCGCGACACCCGGCAGGTAAATCACGTGCGGTGCATCGTCGGGGTTGCCCTCGCGAAAAAAATGTAATGCGCCGGGGATCGCAACCGCAGGCGTGCCAGGCCACATCATCTGGCCCACGCGCACGCAGGCCCAGCTGCCACCTGCACGTTGGCGCGCCTCAGCGGTCGGGGCATCGATCACAGCCTGGACCATGGCCATGCCGCGACTCGATAACTCATCCAGTTGCCGCGCGATAAAGGCCCGGTCAGCAAAGAGCTGAGCGTGCAACTCAACCCAACGCTCACGGCGCGTGAGCCACCCACCCTGCACCAGGGTGGCCCAGTAGTCAGTGTGCGCACGGGCCAGCCGATCAAACAGGCGCAACGCGATAACGCGCTCCAGTACGTCCAGCGGTGTATAGGGCAACCGACGATTCGGCTCGCCTTTGACGCTCAGGCCGGTGAATTGATTGACGTTGATCGGCACCGAAGGCAGCACCAGCAACAACAATGCCCGATCAGTCAAGCTGTCGACATGCTCGGGCACACTCGGTGACGCTGGCAACTTGGGCACGGTAAACAGCAGGCTATCTGGGTCAATCTCGAAGGCGTTGCGCAGCTCGGTGCGGATTACCGTCAAGATTTTTGGCGAGTGCCCCAGCAGGCGTGTAAGTGCCCGTGTCGACGCACGGCAACGCCAATCGGCAAGAGCGATTTGATTGATCAGCCGGCTGGGATGGGCATCAGCATTAATCCGCCGTCTCAACTGCTCGCGAATAACCTGCCACGCCGTTTCAGCAGTGTCGGCAGTATCGGCAAGGTCAGGAGTGGGGATTACGCCCAGGTGGTCGGGGGACGAGGTCATGGGTTTTCTTCTCTAAGAGGAAAAGACCCAGCCTAGGGATCACCGGCATTCAAAAGGCACTAGATAATTGAACGCGCAACGCGCAAAAAAAAGCCCGCAGTGTGGGCGGGCGAAAAACCAACGAAGAGCTTTGGGGGTGTGAAGCGAGGTGACGCTCAACTACCGCGATAGGTGGAGTAGCTGTAAGGCGAAATCAGCAGTGGCACGTGGTAGTGGTCCTGTTCGGCACTGATGCCGAAGCGCAGCACCACCACGTCGAGGAACGCGGGGTCAGGCAATTGCACGCCACGGGCGCGGTAGTAATCGCCGGCGTTGAATTGCAGCTGGTAGACACAGCTGACGTAATTGTCGCCTTGCAGCAACGGTGCATCACAACGGCCGTCGCTGTTAGTCGTGGCGGTGGCGACCAGTTCCAGCTGCGCGCCTTGGACGCGGTACAGCTCGACCTTGATGTGATTGCCGGGGCAGCCGTGTGCGGCGTCCAAAACGTGTGTGGTCAAACGTCCCATGGCGTCTACGTGCCTCCTGAAGTCAGTTGAAGAGAAACCTGCACTTTTTCAGGGCATCGAAAAAGCCGGCGATGGCTGATTAAGACACTTTTTAAAAAAATTGTACACAATAAAAATCACAAACCCTGCGATCCTCCCGGCTGGCTTAATCGGCAAGGCAATTGATGGGTAATCCTTGCTTTCAAACGACCTTTTGTCCATTAGCTGACCAGTTAGGCAAGTTTCTTGCTAAGCCCTATTCACCGCACGCTGCAGAAAAAATGCAGAAATGCGGGCTTACAAAGTTCGCGATAAGTTGTATACAATCACTCATCGCTGTGACGCCACCCAGTCTTTTCACTGCCCGGCCGCCACACACACCGCTACCACGCACAAGAAGGAAGACTGCAGTGAGCGCTGACTACCCACGCGACCTGATCGGTTACGGCAGTAACCCTCCTCACCCACACTGGCCGGGCAAGGCGCGCATCGCGTTGTCTTTTGTACTGAACTACGAAGAAGGCGGCGAGCGCAATATTTTGCACGGTGACAAAGAGTCCGAAGCCTTCCTCTCGGAAATGGTCTCGGCCCAACCGCTGCAAGGCGAGCGCAACATGAGCATGGAGTCGCTGTACGAGTACGGCAGCCGTGCCGGTGTGTGGCGCATCCTCAAGTTGTTCAAAGCCTTCGATATCCCGCTGACCATCTTCGCCGTGGCCATGGCCGCCCAGCGCCACCCGGATGTGATCCGCGCGATGGTCGCTGCCGGTCACGAGATCTGCAGCCACGGCTATCGCTGGATCGACTACCAATACATGGACGAGGCCCAGGAGCGCGAGCACATGCTCGAAGCCATCCGCATCCTCACCGAACTGACCGGCGAACGCCCACTGGGCTGGTACACCGGCCGCACCGGCCCGAACACACGGCGGCTGGTGATGGAGGAAGGCGGTTTCCTCTATGACTGCGACACCTATGACGACGACCTGCCCTACTGGGAACCGAACAACCCCACCGGCAAGCCGCACCTGGTGATTCCCTACACCCTGGACACCAATGACATGCGCTTCACCCAGGTCCAGGGTTTCAACAAGGGCGACGACTTTTTCGAGTACCTCAAAGACGCCTTCGACGTGCTCTATGCCGAAGGCGCCGAAGCGCCGAAAATGCTTTCCATCGGCCTGCATTGCCGCCTGATCGGCCGCCCTGCCCGCCTGGCCGCTCTGCAGCGGTTTATCGAGTACGCCAAAAGTCACGAACAGGTGTGGTTCACTCGCCGAGTCGACATTGCCCGTCACTGGCACGCCACCCATCCGTATACGGGAGCGGCGAAATGACTGCGTTCCAAACCTTGAAGCCGGCGACCCTGAGCCGCGATGAATTCATCAACGCCTTCGCCGACATCTACGAACATTCGCCATGGGTAGCCGAGAAGGCTTTCGACCTGGGCCAGGACGCCTCGATCAATGAGATCGAAACCCTGCACCAGCGCATGAGCGACATCCTGTTGAGTGCCGATCATGCCCGCCAACTGGCGCTGATCAACGCTCACCCGGACCTGGCCGGCAAAGCCGCCGTCCAGGGCGAGTTGACCGAAGCCAGCACGAATGAACAAGCTGGCGCCGGTATTCACCAATGCTCGAGCGACGAGTTTTCGCGCTTCACCGAGCTGAACGAGGCTTACAAAGCCAAGTTCAAGTTTCCCTTCATCATGGCGGTAAAAGGCAGCAACCGGCATCAGATCCTGGCTGCGTTCGAAACGCGCATTCACAACACGGCAGACACCGAGTTCCAATGCGCGCTGGCCGAGATCAATAAAATCGCGTTGTTCCGATTACTGACCCTTTAGCAGACCTGGCCCGAGCGCTCATGACGCCCAGGGCCTGGCGAGCATCCCAAGCCACTTAACTCAAGGCAGACAAGAAGAATGAAAGCTTACGCCGTACCTTTCGAGAAGTTCGTCAACCTGGCCGACGCCCGTCTGGGCACCAAGATTCTGTCGGTGACCGATGACTGGTTCGCTGACGCCAACCGCCTGTTCCAGCCGACTCCGGCCGTGTGGAAGGAGGGCGTTTTCGATGACAACGGCAAGTGGATGGACGGCTGGGAGTCGCGCCGCAAGCGCTTTGAAGGCTACGACAGCGCGGTGATCCGCCTGGGCGTTGCGGGCTCGATCAAAGGCGTGGACATCGACACTTCATTCTTCACCGGCAACTTCCCGCCATCGGCCTCCCTGGAAGCCTGCTTCCTGGCCTCGGGCGATCCTGACGAAAACACCCAGTGGGTGGAAGTGCTCTCGGCCGTCGAGCTGCAAGGCAACAGCCACCACTACCACGAGATCAACAACGACCAGGCCTTCAGCCACCTGCGCTTCAACATCTACCCGGATGGCGGCGTGGCCCGCCTGCGTGTGTACGGTGTGCCGTTCCGCGACTGGTCGTCGGTGGGTGACAACGAGCAAGTCGACCTGGCCGCCGCCTTGAACGGCGGTCGTGCGCTGGCCTGTTCCGACGAACACTTCGGGCGCATGAGCAACATCCTCAACCCGGGCCGCGGCATCAACATGGGCGACGGCTGGGAAACCGCGCGTCGGCGTACACCGGGCAATGACTGGGTGATCGTCGCCCTGGGCCATCCGGGTGAAATCGAGAAGATCATCGTCGACACCCTGCATTTCAAGGGCAACTACCCCGACACCTGCTCGATCCAGGGCGCATTCGTGAAGGGCGGCACCGACAGCCAGATCGAAACCCAATCGCTGTTCTGGCGCGAACTGCTGCCGGCGCAGAAACTGGAGATGCACGCTGAACACACCTTCGCCGAGCAGATCAAGGCATTGGGCCCGATCACTCACATTCGTTTGAATGTGTTCCCGGATGGGGGTGTGAGCCGCCTGCGGGTTTTGGGCAAGGTTTCGAAGTAAGCGGTGATGCCATTCGCGAGCAAGCCCGCTCCCACAGGGGAATGCATTCCAAATGTGGGGGCGGGCCTGCTCGCAAAGGCGCCAGAACAAACAACACAGAATCCGGATAAGAAGACAGCCATGCGCACACTGATGATCGAACCCCTGACCAAAGAAGCCTTCGCCCCTTTCGGAGACGTTATCGAAACCGATGGCAGCGATCACTTCATGATCAACAACGGGTCGACCATGCGCTTTCATAAACTGGCGACGGTGCAAACCGCGACGCCGGAAGATAACGCCATCATCAGCATCTTCCGCGCCGACGCGCAGGACATGCCATTGACCGTGTGCATGCTGGAGAGACACCCGCTGGGCAGCCAGGCTTTTATACCGCTGCTCGGCAACCCCTTTCTGATCGTGGTCGCGCCACTTGGCGATGAACCTGTATCGGGCTTGGTCCGCGCCTTCGTTACCAACGGCAGGCAGGGCATTAATTACCATCGCGGCGTCTGGCACCACCCGGTGCTGACGATCGAAAAGCGGGATGACTTCCTGGTGGTTGATCGCAGTGGCACAGGCAATAACTGCGATGAGCATTTTTTCAAAGAGGATGAGCGTTTGATCCTCGCCCCCCACCAATAAGAGAAGGTCTGATCACTCGACAACAGAGTGACAGGCGAGAGGTAAAGACTGTGGAAGCACATTTGATGGAATGGCTGAACCTGAGCGTGCGCTGGGTTCACATGATCACCGGCGTCGCGTGGATCGGCGCTTCTTTCTACTTCGTCTGGCTGGAAAACAACCTCAATCGCGTCAACCCCAAGGACGGCCTGGCCGGCGACTTGTGGGCGATCCACGGTGGCGGTATCTACCACCTGGAGAAATACAAACTGGCCCCGCCGACCATGCCGGACAACCTGCACTGGTTCAAATGGGAAGCCTATTTCACCTGGATGTCCGGCATCGCGCTGCTGTGCGTGGTGTTTTACGCCAACCCGACCTTGTACCTGCTGGCCCCGGGCAGCAGCCTCAGCGGTCCGGAAGGTGTATTGCTGGGCCTCGGCTCGCTGCTGGCCGGTTGGTTCATCTACTCCTTTCTCTGCGATTCGGCACTGGGCAAGCGCCCCGCCCTGCTCGGCCTGATCCTGTTCGTGCTGTTGATTGCCGCCGCATACGGCTTCAGCAAGGTGTTCAGCGGCCGTGGTGCGTACCTGCATGTGGGCGCCGTGATCGGCACCATCATGGTCGGTAACGTGTTCCGCATCATCATGCCCGCGCAGCGCGCACTGGTGGCGGCGATCGCGGAGAACCGCACACCCGATCCGGCGCTGCCGGCCAAGGGCCTGTTGCGTTCGCGTCACAACAACTACTTCACCTTGCCGGTGCTGTTCATCATGATCAGCAACCACTTCCCGAGCACCTATGGCAGCCAATACAACTGGCTGATCCTCGCCGGTATCGCCGTGGCGGCCGTGTTGGTGCGTCACTACTTCAACACCCGCCACAACAGCCAGAAATATGCCTGGACCTTGCCGGTTGGCGCGTTGGCGATGATTTGCCTGGCGTACGTGACCGGCCCGAAACCCGTGGCGACTGCACCGGATGTGGCCAAGGTGCCTGCTGCGATCGAATACCAGCCATTGCCGGAAACCGCCTTGGGTGGCGGCTTGAAACCTGCCGCGCCGGCAGCCCCCGCAGCGCCTGCCGCTGCACCTGCGCCCGCGCAGGCATCGGTTGATTTCGACAAGGTGCATGGGGTGATTCAGGAACGCTGCGCGGTGTGCCATTCGGCCAAGCCCACCAGCCCGTTGTTCAGCACCGCACCGGCTGGGGTGATGTTCGACACCCCGGCGCAGATCCAGCAGCAGGCGGCGCGTATTCAAGCGCAGGCCGTGGCCAGCCAGATCATGCCGCTGGGCAACATCACCCAGATGACCCAGCAGGAACGGGATTTGATCGGCACCTGGATCAACCAGGGGGCGCGCACCAATTAACTGATGCACAGCGCTCCAATGTGGGAAGGGGCTTGCCCCCTCCCACAGGGGATTTGTGGTGCTTTGAAGATTGCGTTCCACCCGGCAATTGAATGCCGAACAACACAACAATAAAAAGATTCGAGGTGTTGCATGACCGAGTTAGTCGAACCGCAGATTCCCGCCGCACCCGCCATGGTGCGGCTGCCCCTCTTGCAACTGATTCTGGTAGGCCTGCAACACGTCTTGCTGATGTACGGCGGCGCCGTCGCCGTCCCCCTGATCATTGGCCAGGCCGCCGGCCTGAGCCGTGAAGAAATCGCCTTTCTGATCAACGCCGACCTGCTCGTCGCCGGTATCGCCACCCTGGTGCAGTCGTTCGGCATCGGCCCTGTAGGCATTCGCATGCCGGTGATGATGGGCGCCAGTTTCGCCGCCGTCGGCAGCATGGTCGCCATGGCCGGCATGCCGGGGATCGGCTTGCAGGGCATCTTCGGCGCGACCATCGCCGCCGGGTTCTTCGGCCTTGTCATCGCGCCGTTCATGTCGAAGGTTGTGCGCTTTTTTCCACCGTTGGTCACCGGCACCGTCATCACGGCGATCGGTCTGTCGCTGTTTCCAGTGGCGGTGAACTGGGCCGGCGGCGGCAGCGCTGCCGCCTCCTATGGCTCGCCGATTTATCTGGCGATTGCCGCGCTGGTGCTGGCGACCATCCTGCTGATCAACCGCTTCATGCGCGGCTTCTGGGTGAATATTTCGGTGCTGATCGGCATGGCCCTCGGCTACGGCCTGTGCGGCATGATCGGCATGGTCGACCTCAGCGGCCTGGCCCAGGCACCGTGGGTGCAAGTGGTGACGCCGCTGCATTTCGGCCTGCCTAAATTCGAGTTGGCGCCGATCCTGTCGATGTGTCTGGTGGTAGTGATCATCTTTGTCGAATCCACCGGCATGTTCCTCGCCCTGGGCAAGATTACCGGCCAGGACGTCACGCCGAAGATGCTGCGCCGTGGCTTGTTGTGTGATGCCGGCGCGTCGTTCTTCGCCGGGTTCTTCAACACCTTTACCCACTCCTCGTTCGCCCAGAATATCGGCCTGGTGCAAATGACCGGCGTGCGCTGCCGCTCAGTGACGATCATGGCCGGGGCCTTTCTGATTGTGCTCAGCCTGCTGCCCAAAGCCGCGTTTCTGGTGGCGTCGATTCCACCGGCGGTATTGGGGGGTGCGGCGATTGCCATGTTCGGCATGGTCGCAGCGACCGGCATCAAGATCCTGCAGGAAGCCGACATCGCCGACCGCCGCAACCAGTTGCTGGTGGCGGTGAGTATCGGCATGGGCCTGATCCCGGTGGTGCGCCCGGATTTCTTAGCGCAACTGCCGCTGTGGATGAACCCGATAACCCACAGCGGGATTGCCATGGCCACCCTCAGCGCGTTGTCGCTGAATGTACTGTTCAACATTCTCGGCGGCGCTGAACGACCTGTGGTCGCCGCTACGCATTGATTCCTGCCTGCTCTTAATAAGAACAACAAAAACCATCACGCACAGGGAACACCGCATGCACACCCTGCACCAGGGGCCGGCCACACGCCGCGCCCCATTCTTGCCCCACGCGCTCTTTTACAGCGCACTTGAGCCAAGGCTTGTGAGCCAGTATTCTCCGCGCCCGCTCAAATCGACTCAAAAAAAAACAGCCAATGTAAAAGCTGACTTAAAGGCCAACTTATCCCGGCCCCGCAGCAGCTGCCAATGTGTGCAAAAACCCTCTGAATTCGACTGCACCCGATGCAGCCGACGGGGATTTTTTGGCTTTTTAAACACCTTGGCGCAGCTCTTGCTAAAAGCATTAAAGCTGACCGAACAGACGATTTTTGCAGCGAACCAAAAGGCGCCACACCAGAGCGTCTGCGTAGAAGAAAAAACCATAAAACTTTAACTCGGGAGCAACCGAATGAAACCTATGTTCAAAGGCCTGATGCTGGCGGGATCCCTGCTGGCCGGCAGCCAGGCAGTGGCCGGTGATTTGTTGCAGTGGCAGAACAACAGCCTGACTTACCTGTGGGGCAAGAACTTCACCGTCAACCCGCAGATCCAGCAAACCGTTACCTTCGAACATGCCGATGCCTGGAAGTACGGCGACAACTTCCTGTTTGTCGACCGCATCTTTTACAACGGCAAGGAAGATGGCAACGTCGGCCCTAGCACTTACTACGGTGAGTTCAGCCCGCGCTTGTCATTCGGCAAGATTTTCGACAAGGACCTGTCATTCGGCCCGATCAAAGATGTGTTGCTGGCCTTCACTTACGAGTTCGGCGAAGGCGATAACGAGTCGTACCTGCTAGGCCCGGCTTTTGACTTGAACATTCCCGGTTTCGACTACTTCCAGTTGAACTTCTACCAACGCCAGACCGAAGGCAATCGCCCGGGTGACGGCGTATGGCAGATCACACCCGTCTGGTCGTACACCCTCCCGGTCGGCAACTCCGACGTGCTGATCGACGGCTTCATGGACTGGGTCGTGGATAACGACAAAAACGCCCGTGGCACTTACCACGCCAACCTGCACTTCAACCCACAGGTCAAATACGACCTGGGCAAGGCATTGCATTGGGGCGAGAAGCAACTGTATGTCGGTTTCGAATACGACTACTGGAAGAACAAGTACGGGATTGAAGACAGCGGCGCGTTCAAGACGAACCAGGACACCGCGAGCTTTCTGGTCAAGTACCACTTCTAAACAACATCGTAGCCAAACGGTGGGAGCGGGCTTGCGCGCTCCCACCTTCAGTTCAGCGTCAAGCCAAGGAACTTCGACAGGTCCTCGCGCTTGGCCAACGCATCTTTGCGCCCCAACTCAATCAACTCGCTGCAATACCCGGCCTCGAACAGCAAGTAACTCAACACCCCTGCCCCACTGGTCTTGGTCGCCCCAGGCCCGCGCAAGAACAGGCGCAACGCCGCCGGCAGCTCTTGCCGATGCCGCGCCGCAATTTCATCGATCGGCTGGCTCGGCGCAATGACCAACACCTCCACCGCGGCCAACTCAGGCGCGGCATGGCTGAACTGATTCAGACGCTCAAGCAGTTCGATATCACCTTCCAGGCTGTCAATGAACGTGCTGTTGAGCATGTGCCCACCGATCTGCGCCAGGGTGGGTTGCTGGCCGGTGTAAGTGCGCTGGGTCGACGGTTCATTACCCCTTGGGTTGCCACTCACCCCCACCACCAGCACGCGGTTTGCGCCCAAATGCAGCGCTGGACTGATGGGCGCCGGCTGCCGCACGGCGCCATCGCCGAAAAACTCCTGGTCGAGTTTGACCGGCGCAAACAGCAAGGGTATCGCCGAGCTGGCCAGCAGGTGCTCGATTGTCAGCTGGGTTGGCAAACCGATACGCCGATGCCGCAGCCAGGCATTGATGGTGCCGCCACCTTGGTAAAAGGTCACCGCTTGCCCGGATTCGTAACCAAACGCCGTGACCGCCACCGCATGCAGTTGTTTTTGGCGGATGGCTTCGTCAATGCCCTGCAGGTTCAACCGGTCGTTGAGCAAATGCCGCAACGGCGCACTGTTGAGCAGTGCGACCGGGACTGGGGCGCCCAGGCCCAGCAGGCTGTGGATGAGGAAGCGACTGGCTTGGTGGATGACGCCTGGCCAGTCGCTGCGCAACACCAAGTGGCTGCGAAAGCCCTGCCAGAAGGCGGTGAGGCGCTGGACAGCGGCGGTGAAATCCATGGCCCCGCTGGCCAGGCTCACCGCATTGATCGCACCGGCCGAGGTGCCGACAATCACCGGGAACGGATTCGCTGCCCCCGGTGGCAACAGTTCGGCGATTGCCGCCAGTACCCCTACCTGATACGCCGCTCGCGCCCCACCGCCGGAAAGAATCAACCCTGTGACCGGTTCGGCTGGGCGCATTGCGTCACTCCATGTGGGAAAAAGGTAGCGTTATCGACGGCGCTTTTCGTACAGCTTAGCCTCACCCGGTGGCCGGCTTTTGAAGCGCCGGTGGGTCCACAGGTATTGCTCGGGGCACTCGCGTACCGACGCTTCGACCCACTGGTTGATACGCAGGCAGTCGATCTCATCGGTCTCGCCAGGGAAGTCGCTCAACGGCGGGTGGATCACCAGGCGGTAACCACTGCCATCGGCCAGGCGCTCCTGGGTAAACGGCATCACCAGCGCCTTGCCCAGGCGCGCAAACTTGCTGGTGGCGGTCACGGTAGCGGCCTGGATCCCGAACAACGGCACGAAGATACTTTGCTTGGCACCGTAGTCCTGGTCCGGCGCGTACCAGATGGCCCGGCCCGAGCGCAGCAACTTGAGCATGCCACGCACGTCGTCACGCTCGACCGCCAGGGAATCGAGGTTATGCCGTTCACGGCCACGGCGCTGGATAAAGTCGAACAGCGGGTTGCCATGCTCGCGGTACATGCCATCGATGGTGTGCTTCTGCCCGAGCAGGGCTGCGCCGATTTCCAGGGTGGTGAAATGCAGGGCCATCAGGATCACACCCTTGCCGTCCAGATGCGCCTGCTTCAGATGCTCAAGCCCTTCGACATGGGCCAGGCGTGCCAGACGCGACTTGGGCCACCACCAGCTCATGGCCATCTCAAAAAACGCGATGCCGGTGGACGCAAAGTTTGCCTTGAGCAACTGCTTGCGCGCCTTGGCGGACTTTTCCGGGAAGCACAACTCAAGGTTGCGCGCGGCGATGCGGCGGCGATCGCCGGCGACGTGGTACATGCCGGCGCCCAGTAAACGACCAATGGTCAACAGCACCCGGTAGGGCAACTGAGTGATCAGCCACAACAGGCCGAGTCCCAGCCATAACAGCCAAAAACGCGGGTGAAGAAATACAGCTCGAAAACGCGGGCGATCCATTACAGATTCCGGTAAAGACAAGGGCCGCGCATTCTACAACGGTTCGACTCGGCTTGCGGCCCGTGGATGTTCTCGTTATAAGTCTCGACACTTTTCGTGACAAGCCGCTTTTGCCGACCATGAGCCAAACCGAACCGCTAGACCAAGATCCCGTGTTCCAGCTGAAAGGCAGCATGCTCGCCATCACCGTGCTGGAGCTGGCCCGCAATGACCTCGACGCCCTCGACCGCCAACTGGCCGCCAAGGTCGCCCTGGCACCGAATTTTTTCAACAATGCCCCACTGGTGCTGGCCCTGGACAAACTCCCGGCAGGCCAAGGCGCGATTGATTTGCCCGGCCTGATGCGCGTGTGCCGCTCCCATGGCTTGCGCACCCTGGCGATTCGCGCCAGCCGTATCGAAGACATTGCCGCAGCAATCGCCATTGAACTGCCAGTACTGCCACCCTCCGGTGCCCGCGAGCGTCCGCTCGACCCGACGGAAGGTGAAGTGAAGAAAAAACCGGAAAAACCGCCGGAGCCCACGGTCAAGCCGACAAAGATCATCACCTCCCCCGTACGCGGCGGGCAGCAAATTTACGCCCAGGGCGGCGACCTCGTGGTGATTGCGCCGGTGAGTCCGGGTGCGGAACTTCTGGCCGATGGCAACATCCATGTATACGGCCCGATGCGCGGACGTGCCCTCGCCGGCATCAAGGGCGATACCAAAGCGCGGATTTTTTGCCAGCAGTTGACCGCTGAGCTAGTGTCGATCGCAGGCCAGTACAAGGTTTCAGAAGATTTGCGCCGTGATCCGCTGTGGGGAGCCGGGGTACAAGTCAGCCTGTCGGGCGATGTGTTGAACATCATCCGTCTTTAACGGATACTGCCGCATTTTCCAAGCATCTCTAGACTCTGATAGCACAGCGAAACCGGCAAGACTTGTGTAGGAATAATTAGAAGTTGGCTTTCCTTTTGGCGAACAACATATTTTTCCTACAAAGGCTGTCCGCCTGCAGCGAGTTTCAAGAGATGTTTTTCAGGGACCGAAAAGTCCTTTTTCCTTAGGGGTGAAACACCTTGGCCAAGATTCTCGTGGTTACATCCGGCAAGGGTGGTGTGGGTAAGACCACCACCAGCGCCGCTATCGGTACCGGCCTCGCTCTGCGCGGCCACAAGACAGTCATCGTCGACTTCGACGTCGGTTTGCGTAACCTCGACCTGATCATGGGCTGTGAACGCCGCGTGGTGTATGACTTCGTCAACGTAGTGAACGGCGAAGCCAACCTGCAACAGGCCCTGATCAAGGACAAGCGCCTTGAGAACCTGTACGTGCTGGCTGCCAGCCAGACCCGCGACAAAGACGCGCTGACCAAAGAAGGCGTAGGCAAAGTCCTCGCCGAACTGAAAGAAACCTTCGAATACGTGGTGTGCGACTCCCCGGCCGGTATCGAAACCGGTGCTCACCTGGCGATGTACTTCGCCGATGAAGCCATCGTGGTCACCAACCCGGAAGTCTCCTCGGTACGTGACTCGGACCGCATGCTCGGCCTGCTGGCCAGCAAGTCCCAGCGCGCCGAGAAAGGCGAAGACCCGATCAAGGAACACCTGCTCCTCACCCGTTACAACCCGGAGCGCGTCAGCAACGGCGAAATGCTCGGTGTTGAAGACGTGAAGGAAATCCTCGCCGTCACCCTGCTGGGCGTGATCCCGGAATCCCAAGCCGTGCTGAAAGCCTCCAACCAGGGCGTGCCGGTGATTCTTGACGACCAGAGCGACGCCGGCCAGGCGTACAGCGATGCCGTAGATCGCTTGCTGGGCAAGACCGTGGAACATCGCTTCCTCGATGTAAAGAAGAAGGGATTCTTCGAGCGTATCTTTGGAGGCAACTAAACAATGAAATTTCTCGACTTCTTTCGCGCCAACAAAAAGCCAAGTACCGCGTCGGTAGCGAAAGAGCGTCTACAGATCATCGTGGCGCACGAACGCGGCCAACGCAGTACACCGGACTACCTGCCAGCCTTGCAGAAGGAACTGGTCGAGGTGATTCGCAAGTACGTCAATATCGGCAACGATGACGTGCACGTCGCCCTGGAAAACGACGGCAGCTGCTCGATTCTGGAACTCAATATCACCCTGCCTGATCGTTAATCGAAAAGGCGCCCGCCACGGCGGCTCGGTCACCTTGATCCCCTGGCGGGAACCGGGTGAGCGAGCCGCCGTTGGCGTTTGTTACGAGGCTGTTTAATGCCGCTGTCCAATATCCATATCCTGCATCAGGACGACGCCGTCCTGGTGGTGAACAAGCCGACCTTGCTGCTCTCGGTGCCCGGCCGCGCCGATGACAACAAGGACTGCCTGATCACCCGCCTGCAGGAAAACGGTTACCCCGAGGCCCGCATAGTCCATCGACTGGACTGGGAAACCTCAGGAATCATCCTGCTCGCACGGGACGCCGACACCCACCGCGAACTGTCCCGCCAGTTTCACGACCGCGAAACCGAAAAGGCCTACACCGCCTTGGCCTGGGGCCAGCCGACACTGGACAGCGGCAGCATCGACCTGCCCCTGCGCTACGACCCGCCGACCAAGCCACGCCATGTAGTCGACCATGAGTTCGGCAAGCACGCGCTGACCTTCTGGAAAGTGCTGGAGCGTTGCGGCGATTGGTGCCGCGTCGAGCTGACGCCGATTACCGGCCGTTCACACCAGTTGCGCGTGCATATGCTGTCGATCGGCCACCCGTTGTTGGGTGATGGCTTGTACGCCCATGAACAAGCCCTGGCCGCCTGGCCGCGCCTGTGCCTGCATGCGAGCATGTTGAGCTTTACGCACCCGCAAAGCGGCGAGCGGCTGCGCTTTGAGTGCCCGGCCCCTTTCTAAGTTGGCACTGCATTAAAAATGTGGGAGGGGCTTGCTCCCGATTAAGGTGTATCAGCCACTGAATAGTTCGCTGATACCCCGCTATCGGGAGCAAGCCCCCTCCCACATTTGTAATGTGCACTTCTGGCCATCGAACGGTAAACTCCGCGCATTGCTGTCTGGAGCTATTTATGCGCGAAGCGTTGAATCAAGGCCTGATCGACTTCCTCAAGGCCTCCCCTACTCCTTTTCATGCCACCGCCGCCCTCGCCCAGCGCCTGGAAGCGGCCGGTTACCAGCGTCTCGACGAGCGCGAAACCTGGGCCACCGAGGCCAACGGTCGCTATTACGTGACCCGTAACGATTCCTCGATCATCGCGTTCAAGCTTGGTCGCCACTCGCCGCTGCAGGGCGGGATTCGCCTGGTCGGCGCCCACACTGACAGCCCGTGCCTGCGGGTCAAGCCCCAGCCGGAGCTGCAGCGCCAGGGTTTCTGGCAGTTGGGTGTGGAAGTCTACGGCGGTGCGCTGCTGGCCCCGTGGTTCGACCGCGACCTGTCACTGGCCGGCCGCGTGACCTTCCGCCGCGACGGCAAGGTCGAGAGCCAACTGATCGACTTCAAGCTGCCCATCGCCATCATCCCCAACCTGGCTATTCACCTGAACCGTGAAGCCAACCAGGGTTGGGCGATCAATGCCCAAACCGAACTGCCGCCGATCCTGGCGCAATTCGCCGGTGACGAGCGCGTGGACTTCCGCGCCGTGCTCACCGAGCAATTGGCGCGCGAACACGGCCTGAACGCCGACGTGGTACTCGACTACGAGTTGAGCTTCTACGACACCCAAAGTGCAGCGGTGATTGGCCTGAATGGCGACTTCATCGCCGGCGCCCGCCTGGACAACCTGCTGTCGTGCTACGCCGGCCTGCAAGCCTTGCTCACCAGCGAAACCGATGAAACCTGTGTGCTGGTGTGCAATGACCACGAAGAAGTCGGCTCCTGCTCGGCCTGCGGTGCCGACGGCCCGATGCTGGAACAGACCCTGCGCCGCCTGTTGCCGGAAGGTGATGAGTTCGTACGCACCATTCAGAAATCACTGTTGGTGTCGGCGGACAATGCCCACGGCGTCCACCCGAACTACGCCGAGAAACACGACGCCAACCATGGCCCGAAACTGAATGCGGGCCCGGTAATCAAGGTCAACAGCAACCAGCGCTACGCCACCAACAGCGAAACCGCCGGTTTCTTCCGCCATCTGTGCATGGCTCAGGAAGTCCCGGTGCAGAGTTTCGTGGTACGCAGCGACATGGGCTGCGGCTCGACCATCGGCCCGATCACCGCCAGCCATTTGGGCGTGCGCACCGTGGACATCGGCCTGCCGACGTTTGCCATGCACTCCATCCGTGAACTGTGCGGCAGCCATGACCTGGCGCATTTGGTCAAGGTACTGGGTGCGTTCTACGCGAGCCGCGACCTGCCCTGAATTTGCAGGGCAACTCGGTCAAAAATGTGGGAGGGGGCTTGCCCCTGATAGCAGTGGGTCAGTCAACATTTTAGTGGCTGATAGACTGTCATCGGGAGCAAGCCCCCTCCCACATTGGGTTTTGTGTACAGCTCGCCTGCAAACTGACCTGCATCATCTGCACTTCTGATAATCCGGCCTAGACTTGTCAGTATTCCCACTCTGACAAGGCCGTCGCCCCATGATCTCCATGTCCTCTTTCCACGCCATGCTTATCCCCATCCTGATCGGCATGATCCTGCTCGCGACCGGCTTCAACTTTCGCGACAAGCCCGTCGGCGTGTTTGGCATGTGGGTCGGTATGCTGCTGATCCTGGGAACCGTGGTTTACAAAATCCTCGCCAAACTGGCGGAATGACAAATGCACTCGCATTGGGCATAACGGCCTCGTACACTCGGTCAATTCGTCGTTTCCAAGGTTGACCGCCTCGTGTTTTCCCGTCTTCGTGCCCTGCCCTGCTGTTTCCTGATCGCCCTGCTGATGCTGCTGCCGCTCACGCCTGCCCAAGCCGTGGGCTTGCCCGGTTTGCTGGGCAGCACCAACAAGACCCAGCCCCAGGCCGACGTGCCGCTGGGGCAGTCGTTGGACGAGGTCATCAAAACCCTGGAAAACGACCGGCAACGCACTCAGTTGCTGAGCGATTTAAAAAAGCTGCGCGAAGCCACGCAAAAGGCCCAACCCGCCGCCGAACAAGGCGTTCTCGGCTTGATCGGCGGCACCCTGGCCGGCCTTGAGGCACAGTTTTCCGGTGCCGACAGCCCGCTGGGGCGCTGGTCCGACGAAGTTGAACTGGCCAAGGATGAACTCAGCGCGCTGATGATGCCGGCCAGTGAATGGCTGCCGATCATTTTCGGCTTTGCCGTCATCCTGGCGGTCTGGAGCCTGCTGGCCGCCGCCCTGATCTGGCTCAGCCATCGCGTACGCGAGCGTTTCGGCCTGCCCGAGGAACTGCCGCAACACCCACGCACCTGGGACATGCTGCGCTTCGCCCTGCGCAAATTGGGGCCGTGGCTGATCGCCCTGGTCATCACGGTTTACCTGAGCTATGTGCTGCCCTCGTCCCTGGGCAAATCCCTGGCGATGGTATTGGCCTATGCGTTGGTGGTCGGCACCTGTTTCTCGGCGATCTGCGTGATTGCCTTCTCCGTACTCGACGGCCCGCACCGCCACCGTGCGCTCTACATCCTGCGTCGCCAGGCCTTCCGCCCGCTGTGGCTGATCGGCAGTTTCGCCGCCTTCGGTGAAGCGCTGAGCGACCCGCGAATGATGCAGGCCCTGGGTCAGCACCTGGCCCACACGGCCGCGACCGTCGCCAATGTGATGGCGGCATTGTCCACCGGCGTGTTTATCCTGCGCTTCCGCCGGCCGATCGCCCACCTGATCCGCAACCAACCGCTGTCCCGGCGCCTCACACGTCGCGCCCTCACCGATACGCTCTCGATTATCGGCAGCTTCTGGTATTTACCGGCGCTGTTGCTGGTGGGCATCTCGCTGTTTGCCACCTTCCTGTCCGCTGGCGACACCAGCACCGCCCTGCGTCAATCGTTGCTATGCACGGTGTTGCTGGTGTTGTGCATGGTGATCAACGGCCTGGTGCGCCGTCATGCGCTCAAGCCGCTACGCGGGCACAAGCGTCACGCGCTGTACTCCGAGCGCCTGAAAAGCTTCGTGTACACCCTGGCTCATTTGGTCGTGTGGCTGGCGTTTATCGAGCTGGGCTTGCGCGTCTGGGGCCTGTCGCTGATTCGTTTTACCGAAGGTGACGGCCATGAAATCAGCGTCAAGCTGTTCGGCCTCGGCGGCACGCTGCTGTTTGCCTGGTTGATCTGGATCCTCAGCGACACCGCGATCCACCACGCCCTCACGCGTTCGCGCAAAGGCCTGGCCAACGCGCGCGCGCAGACCATGATGCCGCTGATCCGCAACGTGCTGTTCGTGACCATCTTTATCATCGCCGCGATCGTCGCCCTGGCGAACATGGGCATGAACGTCACGCCACTGCTGGCCGGTGCCGGTGTGATCGGCCTGGCCATCGGTTTTGGTGCGCAATCGCTGGTGGCGGACCTGATTACCGGCCTGTTCATCATCATCGAAGACTCCCTGGCCATCGATGACTACGTGGACGTCGGCGGCCACCTCGGCACCGTCGAGGGCCTGACCATTCGTACCGTGCGCCTGCGGGACATCGACGGCATCGTGCACACCATTCCGTTCAGCGAAATCAAGAGCATCAAGAACTACTCGCGGGAGTTCGGCTACGCGATCTTCCGGGTGGCGATCCCCTACAACATGGAAATCGATGACGCCATCAAGTTGATGCGCGACGTCGGCCAGAAAATGCGCAACGACCCACTGCAACGCCGCAACATCTGGTCGCCGCTGGAGATTCAGGGCGTGGAAAGCTTTGAGTCCGGCAGTGCGATCCTGCGCGCGCGCTTTAAAACCGCGCCGATCAAGCAGTGGGAAGTGTCGCGGGCGTTCAACCTGTCGCTCAAGCGCCATCTGGATGAGGCCGGGCTGGATCTGGCCACGCCACGCTTGAGTGTGCAGGTGGTGACCGCCGGCAGCGTGCAGGAGAAAGATCAACAACAATAAACTCAGGAGAGGTCGTTATGCGTTTGAATGGTCTGACACACCGATGGGTTCTCGGCGTACTGTGCGGGGTCGCCAGCAGCGCGGTCATTGCCGCCACCAGTGGCCAGGACAGCGCCCGCGAGGAAATCGCCAGCCAGGCCAAGGCGCTGGAGCCGAGCCTGCTGGAAACCCGCCGCGATATCCACGCTCACCCCGAATTGGGCAATACCGAAACACGCACCGCCGAGTTGGTTGCCAAACAACTTCGCGACCTCGGCCTTGAGGTGAAAACCGGCGTGGCCCGCACCGGTGTCGTCGCCATCTTGAAGGGTGGCCTGCCCGGCCCCACCGTCGCCCTGCGCGCCGACATGGATGCGCTGCCGGTCAAGGAAGTCGCCGACCTGCCTTTCGCTTCCAAGGCCAAAGGCACCTACTTGGGCAAAGAGGTCGACGTGATGCACGCCTGCGGCCACGACGCCCACACCGCGATCCTGCTCAGCACAGCGAAAATCCTGACCGGCATGCGCGACCGCCTGCCCGGCACCGTGGTGTTTTATTTCCAGCCGGCCGAAGAAGGCCCGAGTGACTTTATCCCCGACGGCAAGAACACCTGGGGCGCGAAAATGATGGTGCAGGAAGGCGTGATGAAGGCACCCAAGCCGGATGCGGTGTTCGGCCTGCATGTCTGGGCCGGCGTACCGGCCGGACAAATCGCTTACCGCCCGGGCCCGACCCTGGCCAGTTCCGATGACCTGCGCATCAAGATCCTCGGCAAACAGACCCACGCCGGCCGCCCCTGGGACGGCATCGACCCGATCACCGTCGGCGCGCAGACCATTGTTGGCCTGCAAACCGTGGTCAGCCGGCGTACCGACATCTCGTCATTTCCGTCGGTGGTGAGCATTGGCACCATCAACGGCGGCACGCGCTATAACATCATCCCCGAGTCGCTCGACATGAGCGGCACCATTCGCTCCTACGATTACGGCATTCGCCAGAAGCTGCACGCGGATGTGCGTCAGACCGTGGAAAAAATCGCCGAGAGTGGCGGCGCCAAGGCCGAAGTCACCATCATCGAGAAGTACGACCCCACCATCAACAACCCGGCGCTGACCGAGAAAATGCTGCCAAGCCTGCGCTGGGCGGCCAACGATGATGTGGTGCAAGGGCCGCTGGTGGGCGGCGCCGAGGACTTCTCGTTTTACGCCAAGGAAGCGCCGGGGCTGTTTGTGTTTCTGGGCGTGACGCCGAGGGACCAGGACATGAGCAAAGCGCCACCGAACCATAATCCGGGGTTCTTTGTGGACGAGTCGGCGTTGGTGGTGGGAGTGCGGACACTGGCGTCGTTGGCCACGGATTATCTGTATACCAACACGCAGCCGTAATGCTTTATGTGGGAGCGGGCTTGCTCGCGAAGGCGTTGGATCAGTCAATACTTGCGTTAACTGATACACCGCATTCGCGAGCAAGCCCGCTCCCACACAAGCCCGCTCCGACCGTGTGTCAGCCAGCCAGCGCAGCGCCATCCATCTTCTGGCGCAGGCTCAGGGGGCGCATATCGGTCCAGACTTCTTCGATGTAAGCCAGGCACTCTTGCTTCATGCCGCTCTTGCCCACGGTGCGCCAGCCTTCCGGTACGACCTTGTAGTCGGGCCAGATGGAATACTGTTCTTCGTGGTTGACCACTACCTGAAACAGGATGTCGTCGCGGTCAAATACTGAGGTCATTGCTGTTCTCCATCGCTAACAAGGCTGGCTGCGCACCATGCGCAGCACTGATATCTGTAGAAACGTACCGGGCTTGCGAAAAATTAGAGGCTGGCGACCGCTGCCGCCAAGGCGCGACCGAAGATCTCGGCAACCCGGTCGACCTCGGCGGCGGTAATCACCAGCGGTGGCAGGAAGCGCACCACACAGCCATGCCGACCGCCCAACTCCAGGATCAAGCCACGCTTGAGGCATTCACGCTGCACCAGCGGGGCCAGTTGGCGATGCACCGGCGGGTGTCCCTGGATATCCAGGCTGCCGTTCGGGTCCACCAGTTCCACGCCCAGCATCAACCCGCGACCACGGATATCCCCCAGATACGCGAAATCCCGCTGCAGGATGCGCAGGTGTTCGCCAAGGCGCTCACCCATGGCGGCCGCATGACCGGCCACGTCGTGGGTCTTGAGGTAACGCATCACCGCCGAGCCCGCCGCCATCGCCATCTGATTGCCACGGAAGGTCCCGGCATGCGCGCCCGGTAGCCAGGTGTCGAGCCAGTCGCGATACACCACCACGGCCAGCGGCAAGCTACCGCCGATGGCCTTGGACATCACCACCACATCCGGGATGATGCCGGCATGCTCGAAGGCAAACATCTTGCCGGTACGGCCGAAACCGCTCTGGATTTCATCAACAATCAACGCCACGCCCGCCTGCTCGGTGATGCGGCGCAAGCCCCGCAGCCAATCAAGATCGGCCGGAATCACCCCGCCCTCACCCTGCACCACCTCGACAATCACCGCCGCCGGCAACAACACCCCGGCTTCCGGGTCGTTCAGCAGATTTTCCAGGTAATGCAGATTGACCCGCACGCCTTCCGCGCCACCCAGGCCGAAGGGGCAGCGGTAGTCATAGGGGAAAGGCAGAAACTGCACGCCATTACCGAGCAAGGCGCCCAACGGCTTTTTCGGCCCCAGGCTGCCCATCAGGCTGAGTGCGCCCTGGCTCATGCCGTGATAACCGCCCTGGAATGACAGCACCGTGCTACGACCGGTGGCCGTGCGCACCAGCTTCAACGCGGCTTCCACTGCGTCGGTGCCGGTGGGGCCGCAGAACTGAATTTTCGCTTCTTGCGCAAGCGCTGCAGGCAACAGGCCGAACAGGTCCTGCACGAACTGGTCCTTGACCGGCGTCGTCAGGTCGAGGGTGTGCAGCGGGAGCTCGTCGCTGAGGACCTGCTGGATGGCTGCGATCACCACCGGGTGGTTATGGCCCAACGCCAAGGTGCCCGCACCCGCCAGGCAGTCGATGAAACTGCGGCCTTCCACGTCTTCCACGTAGATCCCCTTGGCACGCTTGAGGGCCAGGGGGATACGCCGTGGGTAGCTGCGGGCGTTGGATTCCTGCTGGCGTTGGCGGGCCAACAGTGGGGTTTCGTCGAATTGGTAGAGCGTTTCCGCGGGTGCCGGGTTGGCATACACCGGGGCGTCTTCGATACGGCTGGTAGCGACTGACATCTCTCGATCCCTCAATACGCGGGTGGGGTGACCAAACTGCCGATCCGTGATGCGCACGGACTTCATGTTCTGGAGACGCACCAGCGCTGAGTGGATTTAGGCTTGTTATGGTTTTTGAGTGGATTCGCGAGCAAGCCCGCTGCCACCCTTGGATCTCAGTGCATCAGGTCGATGGGCTGCGCCGAGCACTCAAGCTCACGCCGCCCGGTACCGCTCATTCAACGCATACAAAATCGCACACGTTTCGCCATCCAGAACCCCACCATAATCGCGGCTTCGAAAGTGCATCTGAAACGCCCGCGTTCTCAACTCAAAGGCCCGGCGATTCTCAGCCGGCTTATAGCCATACCGCTGAAACGCCCGCTCCACCTCTACTTCCGGCGGCAGCCCCAACGAAAACCGCCGTTGATACAGCCCCCGCGTCGACTCATCAAACCAGGCCCCGATCCCGGCCTCGAACAAACACCGCCAAGGCAACCGAGGCCCCGGATCACTCTTGCGCCAATACGCCACATCCGAATGCCCAAGTACGTCAGTCGGCCCAACCTGCGGGTATCGCGCGAGTAGGTCGCGCATCAACGCAACCAACACGTCAACCTGCTCCTCACCGTAAGCAGGAAAGGTAAATACGCCGCCATTATCGCGCGCCACGTTGACTATCTCGATGCCAATGGAGCGGCTATTGAGGTTACCCCGCCCAGCCCAATGGCTCACTCCGGCATGCCAGGCGCGCTGGTCCTCAGGCACCAGGCGAAACGCACGTAATTCGTCATAGCCGAGCGCCCGGTAGCCGCTGTCATCCGCGTCCGGCACCAGGTAGTGAGCACTGACGCCATCCTGGGTGAGGGTACGCAGGGACGAGGCAAAGGGCGCCGCCGTGTAATGCAGGATCACTTGGCGCACGGGTTCACCGTTGCGTTGATTGAAATCCCTGGCTGGGAAACTGCTGTCGATCACCAACATAAGAACCGTCCTTTTCAGTACAGGCCGAGTCATTCGGCCCGTTCAAGCGCAAAAACATTACCGCCATCCTGAAGGGATGAATGCCAGCAGGGGCGGTAACTATTTTTGCTACTTGAAAAGAACTGATCAGCGCCGCAATGGCATGCCCAGATCGACCCGCAAACCATCCGGCTGGCTGTCGAACGTCAAGGAGCAAGAGCAGCGTTGCACGATTGCCTGAACAATCGCCAACCCCAGGCCACAGCCCTCGCTGCTGCCATTGCGCCAGAAGCGCTGGGTCAGGTATTGCAGGTCTTCGCTGGAGATTTGCTTGCCATGGTCACGCACGCGAAACACTACCGTGTCGGCCGTGGCGAACACATTCAACTCCACACGGGTGTCGTGCGGGGTATGGCGCAAAGCGTTATCCAACAGATTGCGCAGGGCCGCGACGGCCAGGGCCACCGGCATTTCCACCGGCGTTTGCGTGAGGTTCTGCGCGAGGAGCAGATCGATGCGCCGGTTGTCGCCAGCGTTCGCATCCTGGATCGCCAGCCGCGCGACTTGCTCAGCACTCGATTGCAGGCCGTCGTCGAACGACAGGCTGCCCTCCACCCTCGCCAACAGCAGCAATTGCTCCAATGTACGATGCAAGCGGTCGGCGCCTTCTTCGGCATGCGCCAGGGACTGGTCGCGCGCCGCACCTTCGGTCATGCGCGCCACTTGCAGGTGGGTCTTGATCGCCGTCAGCGGGCTGCGCAGTTCGTGGGCGGCGTCGCCGGTGAGGCGGCGCTCACGTTCGATGGTCTTGGCGATACGCTGCAACAGTTGGTTCTGGGTATCGAGCAGCGGTTTCAACTCGCTGGGCAACGGATGAATCTGCAGCGGTTCGAGGGAGTCCGCGCTGCGGCGCATCAATGCATCGCGCATGCGGTTGAGCGGCAACAGGCTCTGGCCGATGCCCAGCCACAGCAAGCACAGGCAGCCCAGCAGGGCGACACCCACCGGCACCGAAGCCGCCAGCAATATCGACAGGTTCAACGCCTCGCGCTCCACCTGGCGGTCGGCGGTGGTGATCAGCAAGTCGCCCCGAGACAAGGTGAAACTGCGCCAGCTTACGCCGTCGATCACCTGATCGCGAAAGCCACTCCTGCGCGACTCCAGGCCTTCATCCGGGGTCATGTGGCTGCGTGCGAGGATTTCCCCGCGCACGGAGCTGACCTGGCAAGCCATGCCGCCCGGCACGTTCAGTTGCTCGGTGCGCAAACGCGTGCCCGCGCTCACACTGGCCAGGCCGGGCATTTGCTCGGTCAACCCTGCCACCATGCGCGCCGACGCCACCAAACGCTGGTCGAGGGAAAACATCATCTGGTTGCGCAGATCGTTGAGCATCCAGGCCGCCGCCAGCACCCAGATCAGCACAAAAGCAGCGCCCAGCTTGAACGTCAGGCGCAGGCGCAGGCTCATCACGAAGCGTGGTCTCCTTCGTCAGCCACACCACCATCAGCCGTACCCAGGCGATAACCCAGGCCACGCACGGTCTCGACGATGCCGTTGCCCAATTTGCGTCGCAGGTGGTGGATGTGCACGTTGAGGGCGTTACTTTCCAGTTCGTCGTTGAACCCGTAGACACTGTCCTTGAGCTGTTCGCTGGAGAGCACCCGGCCTTTGTTATGCAGCAGGGCCTGCAACAGGGCTTGCTCCCGACGGGAAAGGTCTACCGGCTGGCCGGCCAGGAAGGTTTCGCGACTGCTGGGGTCGTAGGCCAGATGGCCGTGTTCGATCAGGTTGACCCGGCGCCCGGCAACCCGCCGCAACAGGGTTTGCAGGCGTGCGGCCAGTTCGCGCAGGTCAAAGGGTTTGAGCAGGTAATCGTCGGCACCGGCCTGCAAGCCATCGACACGGTTGGTCACCGAATCGCGCGCCGTGAGGATCAGCACCGGAATTTCCAGGCCCTGGCTGCGCTGTTGCTGCAGCAGCTTGAGGCCGTCTTCGTCGGGCAAGCCGAGGTCGAGCACCATGATGTCGAACGTGGCTGCCTTGAGCATCGCGCGTGCGGCCGCGGCCGTGGCCACGCGCTCGACGGTAAAGCCCTGGGCGCCGAGCCCGGCCACGATGCCGCTGGCGATCAGTTCGTCGTCTTCACAGACCAGTACGTGCATGGTTAACCCTTCATGAATGATGGGGGGATTAAAGATCCAGCGGATTAAGTGCCGATTATGCCGTGAAAAGAGGCGCGCTCAGCGCCGCCCTTCACTTTAGAATAGCGCCCGGTTAATCATCGGTTAATCAACACCACACATTGTGTGCCTAACTTGCATCGAACTAAGGCTTGACCATGCGGTATCTGTTTACCTTTCTGCTGGTGTTGTTTGCAGGGTTCGCCCAGGCCGCGCCGGGCAATCCATTCGAGACCAAACCTGATTTCCTCCCGGTGGGCAAGGCCTTCACCTTTACCTCCGAGCGCCTGGAATCCGGCGAGACCCAGCTGTATTGGCAGATTGCCGACGGTTACTACCTGTACCAGCAACGCATGAAGTTCGACGGCCTGGCTGAAAAGCCGGTATTGCCCCAGGGCGAAGCCCATAGCGATGAGTTCTTCGGCGAACAGCAAGTGTATCGCCAGGGCCTTGAAGTGAAGATCCCCGCCGGTGCCACCGGCCAGGTCAAGCTGGGCTGGCAGGGTTGCGCCGATGCGGGCCTGTGCTACCCGCCACAGTCGATTACCGTGGACCTGGGCGGCACGCCGGCCGTGGCGGGCACCCCGCAAGAGCCGGCCCAAGCGCAGGATCAAAGCCTGGCCAGCGGCCTGCAACAGCGCAGCCTGGGTTGGAGCCTGCTGGTGTTCTTTGGCTTGGGCTTGCTGTTGGCATTTGCCCCTTGTTCGTTGCCGATGTTGCCGATCCTCGCAGGGCTGGTGGTGGGCAGTGGCGCGACCCCGCGTCGCGGTTTTGCCCTGGCCAGCAGCTACGTGGTGTGCATGGCCCTGGTGTACGCGGCGCTTGGCGTTTTGGCCGCGTTGCTCGGCGGCAACCTCGCCGCACTCCTGCAAACACCGTGGATTCTCGGCAGTTTCGCCGCGCTGTTTGTGCTCCTCGCCCTGCCCATGTTCGGTGTCTTTGAGCTGCAACTGCCGGCCTTCGTGCGTGATCGCCTGGACACTGTCAGCCGCCAGCAAAGCGGTGGCAGCCTGGTAGGTGCCGGCATACTTGGCGCACTCTCCGGTCTGCTGGTGGGGCCGTGCATGACCGCGCCACTGGCCGGCGCGCTGCTGTATATCGCCCAGAGCGGCAATGCGCTGCACGGAGGCTTGATCCTGTTCGCCATGGGCATCGGCATCGGCGTTCCGCTGTTGTTGCTGGTCACCGTGGGCAACCGCTTCCTGCCTAAACCGGGCAGTTGGATGGACGTGCTCAAAGGCGTGTTCGGTTTCTTGTTCCTCGGTACGGCGGTGCTGATGATTCGCCCGGTGGTCGACGAAAGCCTGTGGATTGGCCTGTGGGGCGCCTTGGCGCTGGTGATGGCTTACTGCGGCTGGACACTGGCCCGCGAGTACGGCCTGGCGGCCAAAGTGTTCGGCGCCGGCTCCCTGGTGCTGGGCCTGTGGGGCGCCGTGCTGATGGTGGGTGCGGCCGGTGGCAGCGACGACCCGTGGCAACCGTTGAAGGTCTACGGCGGGTCCACCGTGACTGCTGCGCCGAGTGCGCACGACGCCTTCATGACCCTCAACGACCCGGCGGTGCTGCAGAGCCAACTCGACAGCGCCAAAGCCCAGGGCCAGTGGGTGCTGGTGGATTACTACGCCGACTGGTGCGTGTCGTGCAAGATCATGGAAAAACAAGTATTCGGCAAACCCGAAGTCATGGCCGCCCTGAAAGACGTGCGCCTGCTGCGCCTGGACGTCACCGCCGACAACGCCGCCAGCCGCGAACTGCTCGGCCGCTACAAAGTGCCAGGGCCACCGAGCTTCGTGTGGATCGGCCCGGACGGTGAAGAACGCCGCGCCCAACGCATCACTGGCGAAGTGGATGCCGCCGCCTTCCTGCAACGCTGGACGCACACCCGAGACGCACGCTGATGCTGACCCTGACCATCGGCACCTTCGCCATCGCCCTGAATCACATCCTGCTGATCAGCGCGCTGATTCTCGCCACACTGGTGGGTTGGCGCGTGGCCAAGCGTGGCGGTGAAAACCCGGAATCGGTGCTGTTCAGCCTGTTTTTGCTGGGCATGCTGGTCGCCCGCGTCAGTTTTGTACTGATGTATTGGAGCGACTACAGCCGCGACCCGTTGCAGATGGTTGACCTGCGCGACGGCGGTTTTCTCGCCTGGCCCGGCGTGATCGCGCTGGTGCTGGGTGCCCTGTTGTACGGCTGGCGCCGCCCGGCCTTGCGCAAACCGTTAAGCGCCGGCGTGATCACAGGGCTGGTGTTCTGGGGGCTGAGCAGCGTGTCCCTGAGCCTTTACGACAAGGGCGCGCAACTGCCGGATATCACCCTGCGCAATGCCAATGGCGACGTGGTGCAACTGGCCGATTACAAAGGCGGCCCACTGGTGATCAACCTCTGGGCCACCTGGTGCCCACCGTGCCGCCGGGAAATGCCGGTGCTGGAACGCGCGCAGCATCAACGGCCGGACGTGACCTTCCTGTTCGTCAACCAGGCTGAAAGCATGCAAAGCGTCAGCACCTTTCTCGCCACCCAAGGCCTGACCCTCGACAACGTGCTGTTTGATGCCAGCGGCCGGCTCGGGCAGGCCGTGGGCAGCATGGCGTTGCCGACCACCCTGTTCTACCAAGCCGATGGGCGCCTGATCAACAGCCACTTGGGCGAATTGTCCCAAGCCAGCCTGGCCCGCGCCATGGAACCCTTCGACACTGCCCCTGCCATCACAAGGACACCGACATGCCTCGACTCCGCCACCTGCTGACCCTGCTGCCGCTGACGCTCGCGGCTACCCTGGCCCAGGCCGAGGACTGGCCTGCGCCGATCAAGCAGATCGAAGCCAAGGGCGCCAAGATCCTCGGCAAGTTCGACGCGCCCAGCGGCCTCACCGGCTACGCCGCGCAATACCAGAACCGTGGCATGGCCCTGTACCTGACTGCCGACGGCAAAAGTGTGATCGCCGGTAACCTGTACGACGCCGAAGGTAAAGACCTGAGCAGCGCGCCCCTGGAAAAACTGGTGTACGCGCCGATGGCCAAGGAAGTCTGGGGCAAAATGGAAAACAGCAGCTGGATTCAGGACGGCGATAAAAACGCGCCACGTATCGTCTACCTGTTCAGCGACCCCAACTGCCCGTACTGCAACATGTTCTGGGAACAGGCACGGCCGTGGGTAAAAGCCGGCAAGGTACAGTTGCGCCACATCATGGTCGGTATTATCCGCGAAGACAGCCCAGGCAAGTCGGCCGCCCTGTTCGCCGCCAAAGACCCGCAGAAAGCCCTGGAAGCCCATGAAGCCGCGGGCAAAGGCAGCAAATTGCAGGCGCTGGAAAAAATTCCGGCGCCGATCGAGGCCAAGCTCGATGCCAACATGAAGTTGATGGAGGAGCTGGAATTGTCAGCAACGCCAGCGATTTTCTATCTGGATGACAAGGGCGGCTTGCAGCAACAGCAAGGCGCGCCATCGCCGGACAAGCTGGCGAAGATTCTGGGGCCGAAGTAATCGGCGTTTCCCTGAGCATGTTTCAGGCTTGCCTAACAGAAAGCGAGCACAACAATTCATAGAAACCTGGATGAAGGTTTGCGCTTGACGCAGAAAATCCGATGCCCAACCAGGCATCGGATTTTATTTCATGAAGCCAACGATCAGATCATAAACATAGCTGTTTGAGATCAGGCACGTCTGCCAGATGTCTCTTTGCGCTACCGCCGATTGGCGACTTCGAGATCCGCCTCATCCTCACCGAGACCAGAGAGGTGAGTGCCTTTGATCAACGGCCCATAACGGCGGCTGAATTCCCCGTTATAGGGCACGTGGTCTTTGCTGATCCCGCGGTCCCAATTCACCGACCATGTCATCAGGCCCTTGATCGACAACCCTTTGTCGTACAAACGCTTGAATGCATTGGTCACGGCTGCGGGGTTGATCACATAACCGGTGGCGGCTGCATCGACGTTAGCCGGTAGGCCAATGACGAACTTGTCCGCCGGGATTTTAGTAAACCCTCGCGTTCCGCTCACCAGACTTTCGGTCAGGTAAAACAGGAAATCCTCTTTCATTGCGTCGTTGTTCTGGGCAATCCAGGCACCGTTGCCGTTGTTGACCTCCTGCACCCAGATCCCGTCGCCCCCCTGGTTGTAATACTGCGGGGCAATGAAGTCGTAATAGCCTTCCAGCGCCTGGATGTAACCGACGTATTTACCGGCGGTGGTCAGGTAAGGAAACTCCGGCGCCATGCTGATAATGAAGTGTTTGCCTTCACCGGCGTAATGGTCCTTGACCAGTTTCAACGCGGCGGGCAGGACAGTCTTGTTGTCGGCGAAATCAATCGCGCTCTGCTCAAGATCGATGTCCAGGCCATCAAAGCCATAGGTTTCCACCAGGCGGATAATCTCGTTGGCCAATGGCTGTTCGTTGCCTTTATGCAACTCGATGTGCGCATCGGCGCCGCCAAGGGAAATCAGCACCGCCCTGCCCTGGCTGTTCAGCACGCCCACCTGGCGGCGGAACTCGGCGTCGGAAAGGTTGTACGGCTTGAACGTTGGGATACCGTTGCCTTTCATGAAGGCCACGGCCACCACGTTGTAATCCGTCGGCACGTCCGCCAGGTTCATGTTGGCAAATTGGCCACGCTGGTAGCCGTCGCTCGCGCCGGCAGGCCAGTTGTGCCAGAAGCCCATGAGGATCTTTTTGCCGGCAATGCTCGGCATCAGCGAAGCGACATCGTTCAGCGGTGATTTCAGTAAGGTGAAGTCAATCTTTGACATGTTCTAATCCTTCAGAACGTATGGGTTTAACAGCGCGGGCTTATTTGAAGTCCACGTCGAAGGCTTGATAGAAGGCGTTGCCGGTGTTGGCGACGATCCACATCAACACGATCACATGCTTGCCCTTTTTGTTGGCCGGCAGTTTCACTTCGTGATTGACCTTGGCCTTCAGTTCACCTGGATGACTGAAGTACGGCACCTGGGTATAGAAGTCTTCGGCGAACGGCTGGGTTTCCAGTTGTGCGCGGGTGATGCGCTGTTTCGGATCCCAGCCATCCTTGGTGATCAGCCAACGATAGCCACGGGTGGTGTGCGGCGCGGTGTATTCCCAGGTGACCTTGAAGGTCTGACCCGGGTCGACATTGAGCAGCGGCCAGGTGAAGGCGCGGTTGAGTTTCTTGGCCATTTCCTCGTTGGTGAAGTTGATGCAGTCACGGGCATCGGTCTTGCCGCCGCTGAGGATGAAGCCGTCGGCTGGTGGGATGACGCTGTCACTGTCGGTTTGATAAGGCGCCGGGAACGGACCGGCAATCAGTGCCGGAAAGTTCTTGCCGCCTTCCATTTCATTGACCTGCCAGGTTGCCAGCAGACCGAGATCCACGGCGACTGCGCCACGGCTGGAAGGGGATGTGACACGACCATGGCGAAGAGGTGTCTGGGTTTGTGGTTTATTCATTGGTTACTCCATTGCTATTGATTAAGAACTCTCCTTTCTTGAAGGAGAGAATCTCAACCTAACGGAGTTGCTTTTTTTTTCCACAGGCCCGTTTTTCACTCATTTTCTTTTCAGGAGACGACAACCCCGAAAACACTGTATATAAAAACAGTGAATTGGAAATCACGTACACCACCAGAGGTCAATTTCCTACGATCCAAGGCGCAAATAAGCACAGCTACTCTCACTTTTGAACAGCGCAAAAGTCAGCAAAACGCTCTTGCCCCACCACTCGGCACCTCAGATCAAGATCAAAAGCAAAGCTGAGGCGGCCTGACAGCCGGCCTGATCTCTGAAGCTGAACTCAATCAAATGTGGGAGCGGGCTTGCCCGCGAAGGCGTCGGCTCAGCAAACATTGACGTTGACTGACCCACCGCTTTCGCGGAGATGTGGCGGCCTTTCAAAGTTGTGCAGATACCTATGCACGCATGAGCCAGATAAGCTTCTCCGACTTGGAACGGTTACTGACAGGAACAAGATCTGCCCCCGCGCCAGGGCACCATCGTCGATGCCACGATTACTCATGCTCCCAGCTCAACCAAGAACGAGGAAGGTCAGCGTGATCCTGAGAGGCACCAACCCCAAAAAGGTAACCCGTGCCACTGTGGAATAAAGGCCACTATCGGCACCGATGTGGGTTGTGCGTTAAGCAACGCTGAAAGTCGTTTTCGTTTCGACTAACAGCGCGCTCACCGCCAGTTGTTCCAGGGTTCCTTAAAGCCCTTCCAACTCCGCCATCAAATCACTCAACCGATCCACCTTCTCGGCACTGATCTCATTCGCCGCCAACCCCTCAATGTACTCAGCCAGCTCCGCCACCGTGCTGCACTCGAACATCGCCCGTAGCGGCACATCGCGTTGCAGGGTTTTCTGCACGCGGGAGGCAATCTGCGTGGCCAATAACGAGTGCCCGCCCAACTCGAAGAAGTTGTCCTGTACCCCCACTTGCTCAACCTTGAGCACTTCGGCCCAAATAGCCGCCAGTGTGGTTTCCAGCGCGTTGCGCGGTGCCTGGTAAGCCTGGCTGTGCAACTGGCCGATCTCCAGTTCCGGCAAGGCCTTGCGGTCCAGCTTGCCGTTGGCGTTCAGCGGCAGGCGTTCGAGCCATAGCCAATGCAGCGGCACCATGTATTCCGGCAGCTCGGTACGCAAGCGTTGCTTGATGCGGTCCAGGCGATCACTTGGGTTCAACGCTTCATCAGCCGCCACCAGATAGCCGACCAAGTGCTTGCCGTTAACGCCTTCCTGCACGCCGACGGCCGCATCGCGTACTTCCGGTTGTTCATGCAGGCGCGCTTCGATTTCACCCAGCTCTATGCGATAACCGCGAATCTTCACCTGATGGTCGATACGCCCCACGTACTCCAGCACGCCATCGCTGCGCCGACGTGCGAGGTCGCCGGTGCGGTAGAGCCGATCGCCCGGCGCGCCAAACGGGTTGGGCACAAAGGCTTGCGCCGTGCGCAGCGGGTCACTGACATAACCACGGCCGACACCGCTGCCGGCCACACACAACTCGCCAACCGCGCCCTGCGGCACCAACGCCAGTGCACCATCAAGCACGTACAACCGGTTGTTATCCGTGGGTGTACCAATTGGCAGGTAGGTGCCACGGGTCGACGCCAGGTCGACGCGGAAGAATGCCACGTCATCCGAACATTCCGCCGGCCCATAGGCATTCACCAAACCAATCGCTGGGTAGCGCAGCAACCATTGGTGCGCCAGCTCCGGCGGCATCGCCTCCCCCGTCGGCAGCATCCAGCGCAGGCCGTCCAGGCGCATGCGCTCCTGGGCCAGCATGCCCTGGATCAGTGACGGCACGCTTTCCAGCACGGTAATGCCCTGGGCCTGCACATGCGCCAGCAAACCTTGCGGATCATGGGCAATGGTGTTCGGCACGATATCCACCCGCGCACCGAACAGCGGCGCCGCCAGGAACTGCCACACAGAAATGTCGAAGCTTTGCGAGGCCGTCTGAGCGATCACATCGGTCTCGCTCAGTTGCAGATACGGCACCTTGCTCAACTGGTTGTTGAGCATGCCGCGCTGCTCGACCATTACGCCTTTGGGCAAGCCGGTCGAACCCGAGGTATAGATCACGTAGGCAAGGTTGTCCGGGCCGCTGTAGACGCCCGGGTTTTCGCCCCGGCCGGGCACGTCTTCCCACACCAGCATCTGGCAGGCGGTGCCCTCGAGCAATTCAATCGCCTGCTCGCGGCAAGCCTCGGTGCACACCAGCAACGGCGTACGGCTCAGGTCAATGATGCGACGCAGGCGCGAGCGTGGCAGGCCCGGGTCCAACGGCACGTAACCGGCACCGGCCTTGAAGCTGCCGACGAGCATGCCCAGCAAGTCGAGGTTACGTTCGGCCAGCAACGCCACCGGTTGATCCAGCCCGACGCCCGCAGCGATCAGCGCGTGCCCCAGGCCGTTACTGCGGCGATTCAACGTGTCATAGGTCCACTGCTGGTCGAGGCAACTGGCGGCGATGCGTTGCGGATGCTGCGCCACCTGGGCTTCGAACAACTCGATGTAACTGCGCTCCAGCGGATAGTCATGCTCGCTCTGGTTGCAGCCTTGCACGAGGAATTCACGTTCCGGTTCGCCGATCAACGGCAGCTCGGCCATGTCGCCGTGGAAGCCCTGCACCAGCGCCAGCAACAGGCGTTTGAACTCAGCGAGCAGGCCTTGCACGGTGGTTTCGTCGAAGTAGCGCTGGTCGTAGGACAGATGTAAACCGAGGTCATCGCCCGGGTAGCACACGGCGGTCAGCGGGAAGTTGGTGTGGGTGCGGCCCGAATCCGAGGTGGCATTCAAGTGTTGCGCGCGGTCCAGTACCGAGACGTCCACCGGTGCGTTTTCAAACACAAACAGGCTGTCGAACAGCGGCTGGCCCTTGGGCAGCTCACTGTGCTCCTGGATAGTCACCAACGGCAGGTATTCGTACTCGCGCAGCTGCATGTTGCTGTCGAGCAAGCCACCCAACCACTGGCGCACGCTGCAAGGCTGGTCGTCCTCGGGCAGTTTCACCCGCAGCGCAACGCTGTTGATAAACAAGCCGACAGTGCGTTGCATTTCCGGCATGTCCACCGGGCGCCCGGCCACGGTGACACCGAACAGCACGTCACGATCGCCGCTCACGCGGCGCAGCACCAGCGCCCATGCCGCCTGGGCGAAGGTGTTGACGGTCAGTTGATGGGCCTGCGCCAATTCACGCAGTTGCGCACCGTCACGGGCATCGAGGCGCGTATAACAGTCGCCCACCACCATGCCACCGCTATGACCGGCATGTTCACGCAGGAACGGCCGGTCGCTGGGGATCGGTGTCGTGCGCTCGAAGCCTTGCAGGTTGCGTTGCCACCACTGGCGCGCTTCGGCAAGGTTCTGGCGTTGCAGCCAGGCGATGTAGTCGCGGTAGCGCGGCGGCGTGGCCAATTGCGCATCGCGGCCTTCGCCGAGGGCCATGTAGATCTCGAAGAAGTCATTCATCAGCAGCGAACGGCACCAGGCATCGATCAGGATGTGGTGGTTGCTCATCATGAACCAGTAGCGCGCTTCGTCGACGCGGATCAGCCGCAGGTGGAACGGCGCCTGGTTGAGCAGATCAAACCCGGCTTCGCGCTCCTGCTTGAGCAGCGCTTGCAGACGCGGTTCCTGTTCGCGTTGAGGGTCAGCGCTCCAGTCCAGGTATTCAATCGGCGTGCTGCCCGGCTTGTGGATCACTTGCAGCATGTCTTCGCTGACGTTCCAGCAGAACGACGCACGCAAGGCTTCATGCCGCGCGATCACGGCCTGCCAGGCCTGCGCAAAACGCGCGGGGTCCAGCGCGCTGTTGATGCGGTAGCGGTCCTGCATGTAATAGAGGCCGGTGCCCGGCTCCAGCAGGGTGTGCAGCAGCATGCCTTCCTGCATCGGGGTCAGCGGGTACACGTCTTCGATGGCGCTGGCCGGAACCGGCAAGGCGTCCAGTTGGGATTGGTTCAACCGCGCCAGCGGGAAATCGGATGGCGTGACGCCTCCGGCCGCGGCGTTGAGGCAGTGTGCGATCAGGCTGTGCAATTCGCTCAGGTAGGCATCGGCCAATGCGCGGATGGTCGGCTGATCGTGGCGTTCGCGGCTGAAGGTCCAGCGCAGTACCAGTTCGCCGCCATAGACTTGGCTGTCGACGCTCAACGCAGTGGGCAACACGGCATCCGGGTCATGGGCCTGGCCGGCCGATTCATCCAGCGGGTGGAACAGCGCGTCGGCGCCGAAGCCCTGGTCAAACTGGCCGAGGTAGTTGAAGGTGATGTCGGCGCTTGGCAGTGCGGCCAGGGTCTGCTTGCACAGGTCATCGGCCAGGTAGCGCAGTACGCCATAGCCCAGACCTTTGTGCGGCACGCCGCGCAGTTGCTCCTTGATGGCCTTGATCGCGTCTCCCGGCTCGCCTTGCGGCGTCAGGCGCAGTGGATAAGCGCTGGTGAACCAGCCGACGCTGCGGGTCAGGTCGATGTCATCGAACAGGGCTTCGCGGCCATGGCCTTCGAGCTGGATCAAGGCCGAATCATGGCCGCTCCAGCGGCACAGCACGCGCGCCAAGGCGGTCAGCAGCAGGTCGTTGACCTGGGTGCGGTAGGCGCTCGGCGCCTGTTGCAACAATTGGCGGGTGTGCTCGACATCCAGGCGCACGCTGACGGCGTCGGCATCGCGATGACGCAGCGAACCCTCTGGTCGATCCACCGGCAAGGCCACCTTCGGGCCGGCCAATTGCTCCTGCCACACGCTCAGCTCTTCGCGCAGAGATTCGCTGCTGCCATAGGCCTGCAAGCGCGCGGCCCAATCGCGCAACGCGCTGGTCTTGGCAGGCAGGCTGACGGACTGGCCGTCGCTCAGTTGGCGGTAGACCGTTTGCAGATCCTCCAGCAACACGCGCCACGACACGCCGTCCACCACCAGGTGATGGATCGCGATCAGCAGGCGTTGCTGACCTTGCGGGCCATCCACCAGCAAGGCGCGCAGCAGCGGGCCGTGCTCAAGGTCAAGGCTGCGCTGGGTGTCGGTGAACAGCGCGGTGCAGTGCTGCATATCGCGCACTTGCGCCTGCATCAGCACGCCGCCCTGCGGTACGGCCAGGTGCTCGGCATGCCATTGGGCGTCGCGCCGGGTGAAGCTCAGGCGCAGGGCATCGTGGTGTTCCAGCACCGCCAGCAACGCTTGCTCCAGGCGATGCGGCTCGAGCAGTTGCAGCGGTTTAAGCACCAACGCCTGGTTCCAGTGCTGACGATTCGGGCGATCGGTCTCGAAGAACCAATGCTGGATCGGCGTAAGGCCCGCGCTGCCAGTGAGCACACCTTGTTCAGCCGTGACCTGCTCGGAGCGGGTCGCAACGGCCGCCAGGGTGTGCACGGTCTGGTGCTGGAACAGGTCGCGAGGCGTGAAATGAATCCCGGCCTGGCGCGCACGGCTGACCACCTGGATCGACAGGATCGAGTCTCCGCCCAGCTCAAAGAAGTTATCGTGCAAGCCGACTTGCGGCACGTTCAGCACGGCGCACCAGATAGCCGCCAGGGTTTGCTCCCGCTCGTTGCGCGGCGCGACGTACTCCTGGCGGTTGGCTTCGGGGTCCGGTTGCGGCAAGGCGCGGCGGTCGAGCTTGCCGTTCGCGGTCAGCGGCATGCAGTCCAACACAATCAGGTGCGCGGGCACCATGTAGTCCGGCAGTTGCGCCTTGAGGTGTGCCTTCAGCGCGTCACGCAATGTGCCGGGGTCTGCGTCGCTGACCAGATAGGCCACCAACTGCTTGCCACTGGGCGCATCCAGCGCCAGCACCACCGCTTCGCGCACCGCTGCGTGTTCCAGCAGACGGGTTTCGATTTCACCCAGTTCGATGCGGAAACCACGAATTTTCACTTGATGGTCGATCCGACCCAGGTATTCCACCAGGCCATCGGCGCGTTGGCGCACCAGGTCGCCCGTGCGGTACAGACGGCCGCCATGCCCCGTGAACGGGTCGGCGACAAAACGCTCGGCCGTCATGCCCGCACGCTCGTGATAACCCTGGGCCAAACCGGCGCCGCCAACATACAACTCGCCGGTCGCACCTTGCGGTACCAGGGCCAGGTCGGCGTCGAGAATGTAGGCCACGCGGGCGCCGATGATGCTGCCGATCGGCACACTGGCAGCGCCCTCCTCCAGGTATTGCGGCGCCAAACAGGCCAGCGGCATCACCACGGTTTCGGTCGGGCCATAGGCGTTGAAAAACACCGCCGGCTGGAACGCTGCGCGGATACGCTGCAAGTGCTCGCCGGTCAGCGCTTCGCCACCGGTGATGCACATGCGCACCGGCAACGTCTGGTGCTGGGTGGCCAGCCATTGCGCCAACTGGCTGCCGTAACTCGGGGTAAAGCCCAGCACGTTGATACGATGGGTGCGGATCAGCGCACAGATTTCTTCGGCATCCCACTGCCCCTGGGCGCGCAACACCACCTGCGCACCACTGAGCAGCGGCACCAGCAAACGTTCGGTGGCGGCGTCGAAGTTGATCGAATAAAAGTGCAGCTCGCAGTCGTCCGGGCGCATGCCGAAACGCGCGATCACGGCTTGGCAATGCATGGCGATTTCACCGTGGGAGACCACCACGCCTTTGGGCTTGCCGGTGGAGCCGGAGGTGTAGATCAAGTAGGCCGGATGTTGCGGCACGCTGAGAAACGGCAGCGCGTCGGCCGGGTAATTGGCCAGCACCGGCAGGTCATCTTCCAGGCACCAGCAAGCCACGCTCACCGGCAATTCGCCGAGGGCCTCGAACATCGCTGCATCACTGAGCAGCAGCCCGATACCACTGTCTTCGATCATGTAGTGCAGGCGGTCCAGCGGGTATTCCGGGTCGAGCGGCACATAGGCACCGCCCGCCTTGAGGATCGCCAACAGCCCGATGACCATTTCCAGCGAACGCGGCAGCGCCAGGCCGACGCGCACCTGCGGGCCGACGCCACGCTCGCGCAGCATCCACGCGAGGCGATTGGCGCGGCTGTCCAGTTCGCGGTAATTGAGGGTTTCCCCGGCGAAGGTCAAGGCAGCGGCATCGGGACGGGCTGCTGCCTGTTGGCTGAACAGTGAATGCAGGCACTGGTCGAGGCGATGCACGCCGGGCTCGACGCCCAGGCTGTCGTGCAATGCGCGCTGCTCGACGGCAGTCAGCAACGGCAGTTCGCTGAGGCGCTGTTCGGGGCCTGCGATCAACGCGTGCAGGAGGTTGCGCCAATGTTCCGCCATGCGCGCAATGCGCGGTTCGTCGAACAGGTCGGTGCTGTAGGTCAGGCAGCAACCCAGGCGATGGTCGAGGTCGGTGACTTCCAGGTTGAGGTCGAACTTGGTCGCGCGCGCATCGTTGGCCAGGTACTCGACGGTCATGCCGGCCAGTTGGCGGCTTTGCTGGAACTCCCAGCGCTGCACGTTGCACATCACCTGGAACAGCGGGTTGTAGGCCGCGCTGCGCGGAGGTTGCAGGGCTTCCACCAAATGGTCGAATGGCAGGTCCTGATGGGACTGGCCTTCGATCACCGTGTGGCGCACGTGCTCGAACAACTCGCCAACCGTCATCTGCCCGTTGAGCTGGCAACGCAACACCTGGGTGTTGAGGAACGCACCGATCAACCCTTCGCTTTCCGGGCGAATTCGGTTGGCCACGGGCGCGCCGATGCGCAGGTCGGTCTGGCCGCTGTAGCGGTAGAGCAACACGGCCAGGGTAGCCGTCATGGTCATGAACAGGGTCAGGCCACGCTCGGCGTTAAAGGCACGCACGCGAGCGGCCAGATCGTCGCTCAGGTCGAAGCGGTACAACTCGCCCTGATGGCTTTGCACCGGTGGCCGTGGGCGGTCGCCGGGCAGTTCGAGCAATGGATGCTCGTGGCCCAGTTGTGCGGTCCAGTAGTGCAGTTGGCGCTGGCGCTCACCCGATTCCAGCCACTGGCGTTGCCAGACGCTGTAGTCGAGGTATTGCACGGGCAACGGCGCCAGCGGTGAGTCGCGCTCGTCAATAAAGGCTTCGTACAGCGCGCTGAGCTCACGGGCGAAAATGTCCATGGCCCAGCCTTCAGTGACGATGTGGTGCAGGGTCAGCACCAGGTAGTGTTCCTGCTCCCCGGCCTTGACCAGGCAGGCGCGCAACAGCGGCCCGGTTTCCAGGTTGAATGGCGTGTGCGCTTCCTGATCGGCCAGGTGTTGCAGACGCTGCTGGCGCTCGCTGTCATGCAGCGCCGAGAGATCCTGCCAGCCCATGCGCAAGCCGGGTTGCGGCGCGACCTTCTGATAAGCCACCCCGTTGATGCTCGGAAAGGTGGTGCGCAGGGTTTCGTGACGCATGATCAGCGCCTGCAACGCCGCCTCGAAACGCCCCACATCGAGCACGCCACGCAGGCGGGCCATGCCGCCGACGTTGTAAGCCGGGCTGTCGGGCTCCATTTGCCAGAGGAACCACATGCGCTGTTGGGAATAGGACAACGGCACCGGCTCGCGGCGGTCGACCCTGGCGATGGCGGTTTGCTGGTTGCGCTGACCCGAGGCCTGGATAATGCCGACTTGCTCGGCAAATGCGCCCAGCTCACTGGCTTCGAACAAGGTGCGTAACGGCAACTCGACGTCGCAGGCCTGGCGGGTGCGGGAGATGATTTGCGTGGCCAGCAACGAGTGGCCGCCGAGGGCGAAGAAGTCGTCGTGCAGGCCGATACGCGGCAAGCCGAGCACTTCGCGCCAGATGCCTGCAATCTGCTGCTGCAAGGGTGTTTCCGGTTCAACATGTTCGCGGCGTTGCCACACCGGCTCCGGCAACGCACGACGGTCGAGTTTGCCGCTGGGGCTCAAAGGCATGGCGTCCAGGTGCATCAACAGCGCAGGCACCATGTACTCCGGCAGCTCAGCCGCGAGGGCGGTTTTTAGCGCCTGCTCGTCCAGCTCGGCAGGGGCGGTGTAGTAGGCGATCAACTGTGCGTCACGCACCAGCACCACCGCTTGGGCGATACCGTCCAGCGCCAACATACGGGCTTCGATTTCTTGCGGTTCAACACGGAAACCGCGCAACTTGACCTGCTGATCCAGGCGCCCGAGGTATTCGAGCACGCCGTCGGTACGCCAACGCGCACGGTCACCGGTGCGATACAGGCGTGCGCCCGTTTGGCTAAACGGGTCGGCAACAAAACGCTCTGCCGTGAGCCCGGCACGGCCAAGGTAACCGCGCGCCAGGCCGATGCCGCCGATGCACAGTTCGCCGGGCACACCGGCGGGTAACGGGTTGAGTTGCTCGTCCAGCACGCGGCAGATCACATTGCCCAGCGGCCGGCCAATCGGCGAACGCTCGCCGTCTTCCGCGCGGCAATGCCAGTGGGTGACGTTGATCGCGGTTTCAGTCGGGCCATAGCGGTTGTGCAGTTGCACCGCCGGCAACGTCGCCAACACGCGATTACGCAACTCGGCGGGCAAGGCTTCGCCGCCGGAGAACAGACGACGCAGGCTGGTGCATTCGGCCACCAATGGTTCATCAATGAACAGCTGCAACAGCGGCGGCACAAAGTGCAGCGTGGTCACGCCATGCGCTTGCACCAGCTGCGCGATGCGCTGCGGATCACGGTGCTCGCCTGGCCCCGCCAGCACCAGACGGCAACCGGCAATCAGCGGCCAGAAGCATTCCCACACCGACACGTCGAAACTGATCGGCGCTTTTTGCAGCAGCACATCGCTGTCGTTCAGTTGATAAGTGGCCTGCATCCACTGCAAGCGTTCAGCCAGGGCCGCATGGGTATTGCCCACACCTTTGGGCTGGCCGGTGGAACCGGAGGTATAAATCACGTAGGCGAGGTTGTCGCCATTGAGGTGCAGGCCCGGTGCCTGGGTGGGCCAGCTGTCGAGGTGCAGGCTGTCCATGGCGATCACGCCCACGCCCTCGGTCGCCGGCAGGAGTGCCAGCAGTGAGGTTTGGGTCAGCAGCAGGTGCACGCCACTGTCCTTGAGCATGTAGGCCAAGCGGTCGGCAGGGTAATCCGGGTCGAGCGGCACATAGGCGCCACCGGCCTTGATGATGGCAAGCAGGCCGATCAGCAGTTGCGGTGAACGCTCGGCGGCGATGGCCACGCACACATCCGGGCCGACGCCTTTGTCACGCAGGTAGTGGGCCAGGCGGTTCGCCTGGGTGTGCAGTTCGGCGAAAGACAGGCTGGCACCCTGCCAAACCAGTGCGGTGTTATCCGAGGCCTGGTGGTCGAGCAACTCGGGTAACCAGCGTTGTGCCGGGGTGCACGGCGCTTCGCTCCACTGCAGCGCGTGGTCGTGGTGCATCAGCATCAGGTCGCCGATGGCCTGCTCGGGGTGTTCGCACACGGCTTGCAGCAGGTTGATGAAGTGCTCGGCGAGGCGTTGGATCGTGCCGGGGTCGAACAGCTCATCGGCGTAGTCGAATGCCAGGCTCAACCGCCCATTACGGTCTTCTTCACTGTGCAGTTGCAGGTCGAACTTGGCTTCGCGGCTGTGCCACGGCAATTCATCGGCGAGCAGGCCCGGCAGGCGGCGCAGGGCACTCAGGTCGCGCTGCTGGTGGTTGAACATGACCTGGAACAGGCCTTGTTCACGGGCTTGCGGGAAGGCTTCGAGGAGCTGTTCAAACGGCAGGTCCTGATGAGCCTGGGCCCCCAAAGCGGCCTGGCGCGTTGCTGCCAACAGCGCATTGAATGGCAGTCGCCCGTCCAGCTCGGCGCGCAGCACTAAAGTGTTGATGAAGAAACCGACCAGGCCTTGAGTTTCCTGGCGCGGACGGTTGGCACTGGGCACACCGATGCGGATGTCGCGCTGACCGCTGTAGCGATAGAGCAGGCTCTGGAACGCTGCCAGCAACAGCATGAACGGGGTGGATTGATTGGCCTGGGCGGTCTGGCGAATCGCTGCGCTGAGGCTTGCCTCCAGACGCACACTATGGCGCGAGGCGCTATGCCGCTGTTGCGCCGAACGTGGGTGATCGGTGGCCAGGCTCAGGGGTGGGTGTTCCTCGCCCAACTGGGTTTTCCAATACGCCAGTTGCCGCTGGCCTTCACCCTCGGCCAGCCATTGGCGCTGCCAGCTGCCGTAGTCGGCGTAGTGCAGGGCCAGCGGCGGCAACGCCAGGGTTTGGCCTTGAGACAAGGCCGCGTACAGCTGCGAAAATTCGTCGATCAGCACATTCAGCGACCAACCGTCGGCGATGATGTGGTGCAGCGTCACCAGCAGTTGATGGTCCTCATCGTCCAGGCGCACGAGGGTCACCCTCAGCAGCGGGCCGTTCTCCAGGTCGAACGGGGTGCGCGCGGCATCTTCGCGGAGCTGTTGCGCGCGGGCTTCGCGTTCGGTGCCGGGCACGTCGCTGAGGTCAATGACGTGCAAATCGAACGCTGCGTTTGCATCTACCCGCTGGAAAGCCTGGCCATCGCGTTCATAGAAGCGTGTACGCAAGGCTTCGTGGCGCTCGATCAAGTGCTGGAAGCTGGCGCGCACGGCGCCTGGGTCCAACGCTCCGCGCAAACGCAGGGCACCGGGAATGGTGTAGGCGCTGCTTTGCGGGTCGAGTTGCCAAGTGATCCACAGGCGGTTTTGCGCCAGCGATTGCGGCAGGGCTTCGCGGCGTGACAGGGCACCCATCGCCCCTTGGGCGACAGCGCCGTCTTGCTGCAATTGCGCGACAGTCGCGGCAAAGGTCGCCAGGGTTGGCGCCTCGAACAGCATGCGCAGGTTCAGCTCCAGCCCCAGGGTTTCACGCAGACGCGCGACCACTTGGGTGGCGGTGATGGAGTTACCGCCGAGCAGGAAGAAATGATCATCGTCCGTCACGCTTGCGACGTGCAACTGCTCGCACCAGATCGCCGCGATCTGGCTGTGCAGTGCGGATGCCAGCGCCATGTCACTCGCCTGCGTGCGCAGGCCCGGAAACTGCGCGTAGCTGTCGAGGCTGCCATCGGCATGGCGAATGGCACACGCCGAACGCTGCAGCTTGCCGCTGGACGTCTTCGGCAAGGCACCAGGGTTGAGCAACACCACCACGCTCGGGGCTTCTTGATAAGCCTCGGCCACCGCTTGGCGGATCGCCTTGATCAGCGCGTCGGGCGGCAGGATTTTCTGCACGCTGCGGCTGATTTCTGCGGCAATACCAATGCCTTCCAGGCCCTGGTCATTCACCGCAAAGGCAGCGACGCGGCCCTTGCGCACCACTTCCACTTCGCGCTCGATGGTTTGTTCGATGTCCTGAGGGTACAGGTTGTGCCCGCGCACGATCAGCAGGTCTTTTAGGCGGCCGGTGATGTACACCTCACCGTCACGCATAAAACCCAGGTCACCGGTGCGCAGCCAGGTGCGACCCGCGTGTCGCACGAATGTCTTGGCAGTGGCTTCGGGGTTGCGCCAGTAGCCGTGGGCGATGCTCGGCCCGCTGGCCCACAGCTCACCGACGGTGTTTTCGCCCAGTCCGGTGAGGGTGCCAGGGTCGGCGATCAGCACCGCGTGTTCCGGCTGGCTGGTGCCGCAGCTCATGATTGCACTGCCCTGCCCAGGCTCGGCACGGTTGGCGGCGAGGGCCCGCTCGTCCAGGCGCAAGGCCGGGATGCCCCGGCCACGGGAGCCGCCAGCGACAAACAGGGTCGCCTCGGCCAGCCCGTAGGAGGCGAAGAAATTGTTCGAGGTGAAACCGCAGGCGGCGAACTTCTCGGCGAAGCGCTCCAGGGTGTCGAGGCGGATCGGCTCGGAACCCGAATACGCTACCCGCCATGCGCTCAAGTCCAAGCGCTCCAGGGCGGACTCGCTGACCCGCTCACTGCACAGGCGATAGGCGAAATCCGGCCCGCCGCTGATGGTGCCGCCGTATTCGCTGATCGCCTCCAGCCAGCGCAACGGCCGAGCGAGGAAGTACGCCGGCGACATCAACACACACGGCACGCCGCTGAAAATGGGTTGCAACAAGCCGCCGATCAGACCCATGTCGTGGTACAGCGGCAACCAGCTGACGATCACGTCATCCGGGTTGAGGTCGATGCCGAAGCCGCGACGGATCAGCACTTCGTTGGCGACCAGGTTGCCATGGCTGACCTGCACGCCCTTGGGCAGCGCAGTGGAGCCCGACGTGTATTGCAGGAAGGCGATGTGGTCGGCGTGCAGCTCGGGCTCGATCCAGCGATCGGCGATCAGGCTGTCCAAGGTGTCGACACTCAGCAGCGGCGGCGCGTTCTCGATCTGCGCCAGGCCATCGCCCAGGCTGGCGATGGTCAGCAGCAAGCGTGGCTCAGCGTCGGCGATGATCGACAGCAAGCGCTCCTGATGATGGCGGCGGGTGGACTCCGGCGGGTAAGCCGGCACGGCGATCACCCCGGCGTACAGGCAACCAAAAAACGCCGCCACGTAGTCCGGGCCGCTGGGGAACAACAGCACTGCACGATCCCCCAACGCCGCATTCGCCTGCAAGGCGGCGGCGATGGTGCGGGCGCGCTGATCCAGATCGCGGTAACTGAGTACAACGCTGTGCTCGGCCGACTCGGCAAGAAAGCGCAGAGCCACCTGGTCCGGGGTTTGCGCGGCGCGGCGTTGAAGGGACTGGACCAATGTGCGGGGAAGTTCGAAGGCGTCCATCATGGGTTCCTGCCTGAAATCGGCTTACGGGAAAATCGGGAAAAAGAGTGCTTTCAGCGGGCGGCCAGCGGCCGCGTCGCGCCATTGCGCCAGCGGGCCAGGTGTTCGTCGGCGTAGCGCCGCAGGCAGCGCAGCACGGCGCTTTCGTGCTGCACGAGGAAGAAGTGGTGGCCGTCGAACATGTCGAGGGAAAAGCCGCTGGCGGTGTCTGCCTGCCAGTCGAGCAACTGGTCGGCGCGCACGCTGTCCTGCTTGCCGCCGAACACATGGATCGGCATGCCCAGCGGCGCGCGCTGGCCGTAGGTGAAGCTGCCGCACAGCAGGAAGTCGGCGCGCAGGATCGGCAACATCAACTGCATCAGCTCGGGGTTGGTCAGCGCTTCTTCGGCGGTGCCCTGCAATTCGCGCAGGCGGGCGATCAGTTGCGCATCCGACTTTTCGACGGCGTATTCGCTGACATCACGGCGGGCCGGGCCGGCGGTGCCGGAGGCAAACAACGCGAGCGGTGCGGGGCAGCCGCGTTCACGCAGGGCGTGCGCCAACTCGAACGCCAACAGGCCGCCAAGGCTGTGGCCGAACAAGGCATACGGGGCATCCAGGTCCCGACTGATTTCTTCGGCCAGCTGTGCCGCCAGGGTTTTGATGTCGCGCTGCAACGGCTCGTCCATGCGCATGCCGCGCCCTGGCAATTCCAGCGGGCACACCTGCAACCAATCCGGCAGCGCCCGGCGCCAACGCGCATAGACCATAGCGCTGGCCCCCGAATACGGCAGGCAAAACAGGCGCAGTCGAGTCGAGACGCTCATCGTATGAGGGCTCCAGACTTAACGCGGTATGCACGATAGAAACCCATGTCGTCCTCCTGCGGGCGCTGATCCTTGGCCGTTTGCAAACGGACCTGTCACCCATGAGAACGGACGGAGCGGGCAAATAATTAGTCAGCCGGGAGCAGCGAGACGGGGTTCACAGCTTCGCAAAATCCGCAGGATTAGTTCGTCTTCTCATTTGACAATCATTATCATTAAGAATAATTTGTTGCCCGATGTGCAGGAGGCCTCAGCACGGATGCCCTCCCCTAACCTCTTTTGCGACAAGGTGATTTCCATGACGGAACAAGTATCCACAGGCAGGTGCGACTCACCCCTTCTGCAGGCATTCGTCGATAATCGACTGATTCTGGTGAAGATCGCCGCACGCATCACCGGCTGCCGCTCGCGGGCCGAAGACGTGGTGCAAGACGCCTACTTCCGCCTGCAATCGGCGCCGACGATCACCTCATCGTTCAAGGCGCAATTGAGCTATCTGTTCCAGATCGTGCGGAACCTGGCAATTGACCACTACCGTAAGCAGGCTCTGGAGCTCAAATACTCGGGGACGGAAGAGGAAGGCTTGAATGTGGTGATTCACGGCGCTTCACCGGAAACCTCCCACATCAACTTCAACACCCTGGAAAACATCGCCAGCGCCCTCACGGAGCTGCCCCAGCGCACCCGCTACGCGTTCGAGATGTACCGGCTGCACGGCGTACCGCAAAAAGATATCGCCAAGGAACTGGGCGTATCGCCAACCTTGGTGAATTTCATGATTCGTGATGCCCTGGTGCATTGCCGCAAGGTGTCGGGCAACCACAGCGATACGTTTGCACGGCGGGTTTGAGCACAGTGCCATTGCACTGCTTGCTGTCTGGGCTGACTTCAGCGCACCGCGGTTACGTCGATACGGTACGGTTCGAAGATTTTCAACATCTCGCCGCTATCGCGTAGCCGCTTGAGCAACCCGGCAAACGCCTCGCCCGTAATCGGCGCCTTCGGCCGCACTAACGCATAGTGGTGATACACCTGGTCGATGCGCTCCGAGACCAGGAACTGCCCGGCCATGTCTGCATTGCGCACCATGAAATCACTCAAATACGAGCGTGTAACCAGTGCAATATCGGCCCGCCCGCGCGCAACCATCAGCAGGTTGCTGTCATGGGAATACGTCAACGTGGCGTTGAAGTGTTCGGCCATGTACTTGGGGTCGGGGTTGAAGTTGGCGAAGGCGTAGTGATAACCGCTGAACACCGCCAGACGCTTGCCGGCGAGGTCGGCGAAATAGCGTTGGTCGCGACCTGGCTGGCGCTCGGCGACGAAAATTTCCGCATCTTCCAGGCCCATATCGACGCTGGTGTGGGGAATGTCCTGCCAACCCCAGCTGGGGTTTTCGAAGATCGCCATGTCGACCCGGCCTTGTTCGAAATCTCGAAAGCGCCGTGGGATGGAGGTAGGCACCAGCACAAACTGGTAGTCGGTTTGCGAGGCGTTCAGCGCTTCCACCAATTGCGGCAGCAGACCGGTGTCGGCACCTTGCTCAGGCCGTACCGTGTAGGGCGGAAAATGCGCGGCGCCAATCCTCACCAATTGCCCAGCCGAAGCCGGCACCCACCACGCGGTGCCCAGTGCCCATAGAGTTAGTCCTGCAGCCAGCCGCCATGGCAAAAACATTGAGGCACGCACCGTTCAACACGTTGATGGCAATAAGCTAGGCGTTTTTGTCAGGTGAGACAACTTTCCACCGAAAAATTAATAGCTTGCGCCTCAATCAGCCTTCAGAACCATCAACAGGGCTTCTTCGGCCAGCTGTTCGAGTGTCAGGCTGCCTTCGGCGCGGAACCACGTGGTGGTCCAGGACAACGCGCCGGTCAGAAAGCGCCGGGTGATAAACACATCACCCTTGATGTAACCGGCGGCCTTGGCCTCGCCCAGCACCTGCAGCCATATTTGTTCGTACACATCACGTAGCGCCAGCACCTGGGCCTGGCCGTCGGCCGACAGCGAACGCCATTCGTAGACCAGCACCGCCATGGCTTCGCCGCTCCCGCCCATGATTGACTGCAATTCGCAGCGAATCAGCGCCAACACACGGTCGCGCACCGTGCTCGCGTCCTCGAGCGAGGCGCGCATCATCGCGGTGTTGTAATGGATGGTTTCCTCCATCACCGCCCGCAGGATCTCGTCCTTGCTCTTGAAATGATGAAAGATGCTGCCGGACTGGATGCCCACGGCGCTGGCCAGGTCACGCACCGTGGTGCGCTCAAACCCCTTGTTGCGAAACAGGTGAGCCGCGGTTTGCAGCAACTTGCCCCGTGCACTGTCAGGGTCGGTCAAATGACCGCCGTCGACCATGGTGCGCATCACCCGCAGGGCTTTTTGCTCATCCATGCTGCTCTCCTTCATTTCTACTGACGTCTTGGGCGGCAATTTAGGCCGTGGCCGCCACCCAAGCAAGCGCTTGGGCAAAACTTGTGTGCGGAGTTTACAAACCAAGCGCTTGCTTGGTAGTCTCGACACCAGCCATTCGAGGAAGGATTTCTCATGAGCAAGACGGTTCGTATCGGCTGTGCCAGCGCCTTCTGGGGCGACACCTGCACCGCCGCCGCCCAGCTGGTGCACGGCGGCACCCTGGATTACCTGGTCTTCGACTACTTGGCGGAAGTCACAATGTCGATCCTTGCCGGCGCACGAATGAAAGACCCCCAGGCCGGCTACGCCACCGATTTCGTCGAGGTGCTCACCCCGCTGCTGGGCGACCTCCAGCGCCAGGGCATCCGCGTGATCAGCAATGCCGGGGGCATTAACCCCCAGGCTTGCGCCGCCGCACTGCAAGCAGCCTGTGACAAGGCCAACATCGCGCTGAAGATCGCCGTCCTGCTGGGCGATGATTTGCAACCCACACTCAAACAACTGCCAGGCATTACCGATATGTTCAACGGCGCGCCGCTGCCACCGCTGTGCGTATCTGCCAATGCCTACCTCGGTGCGCCTGGGATTGCCAAAGCCCTTGAGCTGGGCGCCGATATCGTCATCACCGGCCGCGTGGTCGACAGCGCCGTGGTCAGTGCGGCGCTGGTGCATGAATTCAATTGGTCATGGCAGGACTATGACCGCCTGGCCCAGGCGGCACTGGCCGGGCACATCATCGAATGCGGCGCGCAGTGCACCGGCGGTAACTTCACCGATTGGCGCGACGTGCCGGACTACGAGCACATCGGCTTTCCCATCGTTGAGGTCAGCGCCGACGGCCAATTCACCGTCAACAAGGTCGACGGCAGCGGCGGGCTGATCAGCGAACTCAGCGTGGCCGAACAGCTGCTGTATGAGATCGGCGACCCGCGCGCCTACCTGCTGCCTGATGTGATCTGCGATTTCAGCCAGGTCAAACTGCAACAACAAGGCAAACACCAGGTTCGCCTGCACGGCGCCACGGGCTTGCCACCTACCGACCAATACAAGGTCAGCGCCACCTACCCCGACGGGTTCCGCTGCACCGCCAGTTGCCTGATCGCCGGCATCGACGCCGTGGCCAAGGCCGAGCGGGTCAGCCAGGCGATCATCAATAAAACGTCGGAGCTGTTCAGCCAACGTGGCTGGGCGCCCTACACTGAGGTCAATATCGAATTGCTCGGCAGCGAAGCCACCTACGGCGCCCATGCCCAGCGTCACGACTGCCGCGAAGTGGTGGTGAAACTGGCCGTGCGCCACCCGAGCAAGCAGGCGCTGCTGCTGTTTGCCCGCGAGATCGCCCAGGCCGCCACCGGCATGGCGCCGGGGTTGACCGGGATTGTCGGCGGGCGACCCACCGTGTACCCACTGATTCGGCTGTTTTCATTCCTTATCGATAAATCATCCTGTGAACCGCTGATCGAGTTCCAGGGCCAGCGCCATGCCATTGAGCTGCCTTTGACTGCGCATCTACTCACCCCGACTGCTACGGTCGAGCCACCCAAGCCCCAAGGCCGTGCGGATGCCAGCGTGCCGTTGGTCAAACTCGCCGTGGCGCGCTCCGGCGACAAGGGTAACCACAGCAATATCGGCGTCATTGCCCGCCATCCCGATTACCTGCCGTGGATCGCCGAAGCGCTGACCCCGGCAGTGGTCGTCGACTGGATGAACCACGTGCTCGACCCGCTGCACGGCCGCGTCGAACGCTGGTACTTGCCTGGCAGCCACAGCCTGAATTTTCTGCTGGAAAACGCGTTGGGCGGCGGCGGCATCGCCAGCCTGCGCATCGACCCCCAAGGCAAAGCCTTCGCCCAGCAACTGCTGGAAATCCCCATTGCCGTGCCGCAACACATCGCCGATCAACTCACCTAAAGGACTGTCGCCGTGGCCTTCGATTCGATCTTCAAAGCCGACCTGTTCCAGGGGCAAACCGTGATTATTACCGGTGGAGGCAGTGGTATCGGCCGCTGCACCGCCCATGAACTCGCCGCCCTTGGCGCTCGGGTCATCCTGGTGGGGCGCAAGCCGGACAAGCTTTCGAAGGTGGCTGCCGAAATTTGCGAAGACGGCGGCACTGCCCATTGGCAGGCCTGCGATATTCGCGAGGAAGACGCGGTGAAGGCACTGGTGACGCAGCTCATTGATGACCATGGCCCGATCCATGGCCTGGTGAATAACGCCGGCGGTCAATACCCGTCGCCACTGGCCTCGATCAACCAAAAGGGCTTTGAAACCGTACTGCGCACTAACCTGGTCGGCGGTTTCCTGATGGCGCGGGAAGTGTTCAACCAGTCCATGAGCAAGCACGGTGGAGCGATCGTCAACATGCTCGCCGACATGTGGGGCGGCATGCCCGGCATGGGTCACTCCGGCGCGGCGCGGTCGGGCATGGACAACTTCACCAAGACCGCCGCCTTTGAATGGGGTTATGCCGGTGTGCGAGTCAACGCCGTGGCGCCGGGGTGGATTGCCTCCAGCGGCATGGACACTTACGACGGCGCGTTCAAGGCGGTGATCCCGACCCTGCGTGAACACGTGCCGCTCAAGCGGATCGGCACCGAATCGGAAGTCAGCGCGGCCATTGTGTTTCTGCTCAGCCCCGCGGCGGCGTTCATCAGCGGCAGCACCCTGCGCATTGATGGCGCCGCCAGCCTGGGCAGCCGGGCCTGGCCGCTGCCCAAGGCGCAGCCACCGAGCGAACCCTTCAATGGTTTCCACCGCGCCTACCTGCCGGATGTACTCAAGGCGGAGCAATAACCTATGCCGCTCATTGAAACGCAGATCGACAGCCACAGCCCACAGTTCGCGCAAAACCGCGAAGCCATGTTGGCCGCCATCGCACAATTGCGCCAACTGGAACACAACCTGCTGAGCAAGGCACAGGAAGCCAAGCCCAAGTTCGACAAACGCGGCCAACTGCTGCCTCGCGAACGGCTCAACCTGCTACTCGACCCCGGTGCGCCGTTTCTGGAATTGGCCAGCCTGGCGGGTTACAAACTCCACGACGACAAAGACGGCAGCGCGGCCGGCGGCGGCTTGATCGCCGGCATCGGCTACGTCAGCGGCGTGCGCGTGCTGGTGGTGGCCAATAACAGCGCGATCAAGGGCGGCACCATTTCCCCCGCCGGCCTGAAAAAATCCCTGCGCCTGCAACAGATCGCGATGGAAAACAAACTGCCGGTGGTAACCCTCGCCGAAAGCGGCGGCGCCAACCTCAACTATGCGGCGGAGATTTTCGTCGAAGGCGCACGCAGCTTCGCCAACCAGGCGCGCATGTCAGCCATGGGGTTGCCGCAGATCACCGTGGTGCACGGCTCGGCCACGGCGGGCGGCGCGTATCAGCCGGGGCTGTCGGATTACGTGGTGGTGGTGCGCGGCAAGGCCAAACTGTTCCTTGCCGGGCCGCCACTGCTCAAAGCGGCGACCGGCGAAGTGGCAACCGATGAGGAACTGGGTGGCGCCGAGATGCACGCGCAAACCGCCGGCACTGCCGAATACCTGGCGGAAAACGATGCCGATGGCGTGCGCATCGTGCGCGAAATCGTCAGCCTGTTGCCGTGGGACGAGCGCCGGGGGCTTACGCCAAAACGGCCTTATACCGAACCGCTGCACCCCATCGAGGAGCTGTTGGGGCTGGTGCCCGATGATCCGAAAAAACCCTATGACGTGCGCGAAATCCTCGCGCGCCTGGCGGACGGTTCCACCTTCCTCGAATTCAAGGGTGAGTTCGATGCGCACACGGTCTGCGGCCATTTGCACATCCAGGGCCGCGCTGTCGGCGTGATCGGCAATAACGGCCCCATCACGCCCAAGGGCGCCAGCAAGGCCGCGCAATTTATCCAGCTGTGCGACCAGAGCCGCACGCCGCTGCTGTTCCTGCACAACACCACCGGGTTCATGGTGGGCACGGAGTCGGAGCAACAAGGCGTGATCAAGCACGGCGCGAAAATGATCCAGGCCGTGGCGAATGCCCGCGTGCCGAAACTGACCGTGGTGGTGGGCGGCTCCTACGGCGCCGGCAACTACGCGATGTGCGGCCGAGGCCTGGACCCACGGTTTATCTTCGCCTGGCCCAACAGCCGCACGGCGGTGATGGGCGGTGCGCAGGCGGGCAAAGTGCTGCGCATCGTCACCGAGGCCAAGCAACTCAAAGACGGTTTGGTGCCCGACCCCAAGGTGCTGGACATGCTGGAGCAGGTGACTGCGCAGAAACTCGACAGCCAGTCCACGGCACTGTATGGCAGCGCCAACCTGTGGGACGACGGGCTGATTGACCCACGGGATACCCGCACGCTGCTGGGGTTTCTGCTGGACCTCTGCCATGAGGCCGAGGTGCGGCAGTTGCAGCCCAACAGCTTCGGTGTGGCGCGTTTCTAACAGGAGAACAAGAACAATGATCTTTACCCAGGAACATCAGGAACTGCGCCGTACCGTCCGCGCCTTCGTCGACCGCGAGATCAACCCGCACGTGGACGAATGGGAAAAAGCCGGACGCTTCCCTATCCACGAGATCTTCCGCAAGGCTGGCGACCTCGGCTTGCTGGGCATTTGCAAGCCGGAAAAATTCGGCGGCATGGGCCTGGACTACAGCTACTCCATCGTCGCCGCCGAAGAGTTCGGCACCATTCGTTGCGGTGGCATCCCCATGTCCATCGGCGTGCAGACCGACATGTGCACCCCCGCCCTCGCCCGCTTCGGCTCCGATGCGTTACGCGACGAATTCCTGCGCCCGGCCATCAGCGGCGAGCAAGTGGGCTGCATCGGCGTCTCGGAAACCGGCGCCGGCTCCGACGTGGCCGGGCTGAAAACCCATGCGCGCAAAGACGGCGGCGACTACGTGATCAACGGCAGCAAAATGTGGATCACCAACTCGCCCAGCGCCGACTTTATTTGCCTGCTGGCTAACACCTCGGACGACAAGCCGCACATGAACAAGTCGCTGATCATGGTGCCGATGAACACGCCGGGGATCAGTGTCAGCCCGCCCCTGGAAAAGCTCGGCATGCACAGCTCCGAAACCGCCCAGGTGTTCTTCGATGGCGTGCGCGTCCCGCAGCGCAACCGCATCGGCCACGAAGGCGCGGGGTTCATGATGCAAATGCTGCAGTTCCAGGAAGAACGCCTGTTTGGCGCCGCCAACATGATCAAGGGCCTGGAATACTGCATCGACAGCACCATCGACTACTGCAAGGAACGGCAGACCTTCGGCAAGGCCCTGATCGACAACCAGGTGATTCATTTTCGCCTGGCTGAATTGGCCACCGAAATCGAATGCCTGCGCGCACTCGTCTACCAGGCCACCGAGCAATACATCAAAGGCCAGGACGTGACCCGGCTGGCGTCGATGGCCAAGCTCAAGGCCGGGCGCCTGGGCCGTGAAGTCAGCGACAGCTGCCTGCAATACTGGGGCGGCATGGGCTTTATGTGGGACAACCCGGTAGCCCGTGCGTATCGCGACGTGCGCCTGGTGTCGATTGGCGGCGGCGCCGACGAAATCATGCTGGGCATCATCTGCAAACTGATGGGCACCCTGCCCGGGAAAAAAGCATGAACACCCTGCTGCTCGAACCGCATAACGGTGTGCTGCACATCACCCTCAACCGCCCGGCCAATCGCAATGCGATGAGCCTGGAAATGGTCAATGAACTGCGTGCGGTACTGGCGCAATTGGACAGCCAGGTGCGTGCGCTGGTGATCAGCGGTGCGGGCGGGCACTTCTGCGCAGGGGCGGATGTGAAGGACATGGTCACCGCGGGCGGCAAGGCGCAACTGCAGGCGCTGAACCGCGCGTTCGGCACATTGCTGCAGGAGGTGGAAGCGGTGCCGCAAGTGGTGATTGTGGTGTTGCAAGGTGCGGTGCTCGGCGGTGGGTTTGGGCTGGCCTGTGTCAGTGATATTGCGCTGGCCGACCATCAGGCGCAGTTCGGCTTGCCGGAAACCAGCCTGGGCTTGTTGCCGGCGCAGATCGCGCCCTTTGTGGTCAAGCGTATCGGCCTGACCCAGGCGCGACGGCTGGCACTGACCGCGGCGCGGTTCGACGGGGTTGAAGCCCATCGGTTGGGGGTGGTGCATTTTGTGGAGGCCGACCCTCAGGCCCTGGCGGAACGCTTGGACGATGTGTTGGGGCACGTGCTGCAGTGCGCGCCGGGGGCGAATGGCCGGACCAAAGCGCTGTTGCTGGCCAGCGCAGAGCAACCCATCGGACCGCTACTGGATCAGGCTGCCGAGTGGTTTGCCGAGGCGGTGACGGGTGTAGAAGGAATAGAGGGCACCCAGGCTTTTGTGCAGAAGCGTAAGCCGGGGTGGTCCCGATGACACCTTCGCGAGCAAGCCTGCTCCCACCTTTGGAAGGCATTTCAAAGGTGGGAGCAGGCTTGCTCGCGAAGAGGCCAGAATAAACACCCGATTACCCAGGGATAATCCAATGCCCCATTTCAGCAAAATCCTGATCGCCAACCGCGGTGAAATCGCTTGCCGTATCCAGCGCACGGCCCACGCCTTGGGCTACCGCACCGTTGCCGTCTACAGTGACGCCGACACCCAGGCCCTGCATGTCCAAATGGCTGACGAAGCGGTGAATATCGGCCCCGCTCCGGTCAATCAGTCTTACCTGAACATCCCGGCCATCCTCGAGGCTGCGCTTAAAACCGGGGCCGACGCCGTGCACCCTGGCTACGGCTTCCTCTCCGAAAATGCCCAATTCGCCAACGCCTGCTCAGACGCCGGGCTGACATTTATTGGCCCAAGCGCTGAGGCCATCGAACTGATGGGCAGCAAACGCCTGTCCAAACTCGCCATGCTCGACGCCGGCGTCCCCTGCATCGCCGGCTACCAGGGCGACCGACAAGACGACGCCACCTTGCAGCAGGAAGCCAACCGCATCGGCTACCCGCTGATGATCAAAGCCAGCGCCGGCGGCGGCGGGCGCGGCATGCGCCTGGTGCACGACAGCACTCAATTGCTGGAGCAACTGCGCACCGCACGCTCTGAATCCCTGAACGCCTTCGGCAGCGACGAACTGATCCTTGAACAAGCCCTGCTCGACCCGCGCCACGTGGAAATCCAACTGTTCGGCGACAGTCATGGCCACCTCATCTACTTGGGCGAACGCGACTGTTCGATTCAGCGCCGCCACCAAAAAGTCATCGAAGAGGCGCCCTGCCCGGTGATGACACCCCAGTTGCGCCAGGCCATGGGCGAAGCGGCGCTGAAGGCCGGGCGCGCCGTCAATTACGTGGGGGCCGGCACCGTGGAGTTCCTGCTCGACCGCACGGGCCACTTCTATTTCCTGGAAATGAACACCCGCCTGCAAGTGGAGCACCCGGTCACCGAACAGGTCACGGGCCTGGACCTGGTGGACTGGCAACTGAAAGTTGCCGCCGGTGAGCCGCTGCCATTGACACAGGCCGACGTGACCCTGACCGGCCATGCGATGGAAGTGCGCCTGTACGCCGAGGACCCGGCCCAGGGCTTTCTGCCGCAAACCGGCAATGTGCTGCGCTGGGAACCCGGCGCCGGTGTGCGAATTGACCATGGCGTACTGGAAGGCCAACGCATCAGCCCGTTCTATGACGCGATGCTGGGCAAAATCATCGCCCATGGGGCCACTCGCGAAGAAGCCCGACGCAAACTGCTGCGGGCGGTGGAGGACACTGTCCTGCTGGGCCTGACCACCAATCAGCAACTGCTGGTGGACCTGCTCAAGCAACCCGAGTTTATCGCCGGCGATTTCAGCACCGGTTTTATCGCCGAGCATTTCAATGCAATTCACCGCCAGCCGGCGACGCATGAACAGGTCGCCCTGGCGGCCGCACTGTTTTATCAAGCCAATGCCAACACCCATCGTCAGGACCTATCGGGATGGCGCAACAATGCCAGCGTGCCCTGGACCTATCGCCTGGACATCAACGATGAGGTCCGCGACATCACCGTCAGCGTGCTGGAGAACCATCGCCTGCAAGCCAACGGTATCGACATCAGCCACCTGAGCACCGACGGCCGCTGGGCTACCCTGGTGATCAACGGTGTTCGTCGTCGCATGGCCTATCACCTCGATGACACCCAGCTCTGGCTGCCCGGCTTGAAGGTCATTAACCGCACTCAACAAGTCGCCAGCCGTCAGGCGGACGCCAGTACCGGCATCGTCAAGGCGCCGATGGACGGCGCGATTGTCGACATCCGGGTCTGCGTGGGTGAAGCCGTCACCAAAGGCCAACTGCTGTTGGTGCTGGAAGCGATGAAAATGGAGCACCCACTGACCGCCGGCATCGCCGGTGTGATCAAAGGCGTGCAAGTGGTTGCGGGTGACCAGGTGCGCAATCGCCAGGTTTTGCTGGAGATCGAATAAGGCTCGGCGTGCAGGAAAAAACAGCGCGGAACTACACAGTCGCGCTACGCTCTATCCCCATCAGGAAAGGAAGAGTACGGGAACCTGCGCGATGCCTCATTGGCTGATTATTGACCTGGAAGCCACAACGGATGAAGGCGGCTGGCCCGTGACGGAGATGGAAGTCATCGAGATCGGCGCAAGCCTGGTGAACCGCCAGGGCCGCGAGCTGGATCACTTTCAGCGCTTTGTGCGGCCGCTGCGTCGTCCATTGCTGACGCCTTTCTGTCGCCAACTCACCCACATCACCCAGGCCAACATCGACGCTGCTGCGCCGATCACCGAGGTATGGCCGCTGTTCGAGCGCTGGCTGGGCCAGCATCACTCACGCCTGGAAGGCTGGGCCAGCTGGGGTGACTATGATCGCGCACAGCTTGAGCTCGAATGGCAACGCCATGGCCTGACCAGCGCGCTTGCCCAGACGCCACATGTGAACCTCAAGCAGCGCTTCGCCAAGGCCCGGCGCCTGGACAAGCCGCTGGGGCTCAACGGCGCGCTGCAATTGGCGGGGATGCAGTTCAATGGCCAGCAACATCGGGCGCTGGAAGATGCGCGCAACACCGCTCGCTTGCTGCCGTTGATTTTGCCGGTCTAGGCAGCTCCCGTGGCCTTGGGCATACTGGCCAACCTTTCCAGACCCTTTCTTCCGAGGATTCCCCCATGTTCAAAGTCAACGAATACTTCGACGGCACCGTCAAGTCGATCGCTTTCGGCACCGCAGAAGGTCCGGCGACCATCGGCGTGATGGCCCCGGGTGAATACGAATTCGGCACCGCCCAGCGTGAAATCATGCACGTGGTCTCCGGCGCCTTGAGCGTCAAACTGCCTGACGCCAACGACTGGGAAACCTTCGCCGCCGGCAGCCAGTTCAACGTACCGGCCAACAGCAAGTTCCAGCTGAAGGTCGCAGTAGACACGGCTTACCTGTGCGAATACCGCGGCTAAGCGTTCGCCCGGACAAAAAAATGCCCGTCTCGCAGGAGACGGGCATTTTTTATGGGTGAACGACTTACTCGAGAATGGTCACCGGCATCCCCACTTCCAGGTGTCCCGGGCCGTCGTTGACCAGGTTCTGGCCAAACATTACATCGCCGTCCTGCTCGCGGTAAGTCTTGAGCGTGGTCAACGGTTCGCGGTCGGCACTGCGCTCGCCGCTGGAGGGGTCAATGGTGGTGAGGATGCAGCGCGAGCACGATTTGACCACGCGAAACTCTACATCGCCGATGCGCACGCGCTTCCAACCATCTTCGGCGAAGGCCTCGCTGCCTTCTATCACCAGGTTGGGGCGAAACCGCAGCATCTCCATGGGGCGGCCGATGCGCTGGGACAAGTCATCCAGGGAGGCTTGGCCGATCAACAGCAGCGGGAAGCCATCGGCGAATCCCACTTTGTCGTCAGCCTTGCCGTAGCCGTCTTGAGTGGTGCGCGCGCGCTCCACCGGCACTTGCACCAAGCGCGTCGGCTTGCCGATAAAGTCGCTGACCCAGGCCGCCGCCGCCGCGCCCGCATCCGGCACGCGCAAGGTGTCGCGCCAGATGGTCACGCCGCGCAATTCAGCGTCGCTGCTCGGCAGGGCCACTTCCAGCGGCGCCAAACCGGGTGAACTCAGGGTCAGGCCGCCGGCACTGTTCCACAACGCCGACAACTGGCTCATCTTCGCCACCGCCCGCTGCGTGAGAAACCGCCCGCTGGCTTCGTCCACCAGCATCCAGCGTCGATCGCCGGCCAGCCCGAGTTTATCCAGGCCGATGTGTTGCAAGGGTTCGGCCTTGCCGGACTTCAAGGGATAACGGTAGAGCGCGCTAAGACGAAGCATGGCCTGCATTCCTGAGGGGCAAAGCGTCACCCTAAGGTCATGCGTGCGCTTCGTCCAGCATCAGTCGCTGGCGCACCACATCCACCAGCTTGTCCGGTTGGAATTTGGACAGGAAGTTATCGCAACCGACCTTCTTCACCATCGAGTCGTTGAAGCTGCCCGACAACGAGGTGTGCAGCACCACGTAAAGCCCACGCAGGCGCGGGTCGTTGCGGATTTCGGTGGTCAGGCGGTAGCCGTCCATCTCGGGCATTTCGGCGTCGGTGAAGATCATCAGCAACTTGTCGGTCATCACCTGGCCGCTGTCGGCCCAGGCCTTGAGCATGTTCAGTGCCTTGAGGCCGTCACTGGCGATATGCATCTTCACGCCCAGTTGCCCGAGGGTGTCGCGCAGTTGCGAGAGGGCCACATTGGAGTCGTCCACCAGCAGTACTTCGCGGCCACGGGCGCGTTCCAGCACCGGGTCTTCGAGTTTTTCGCGGGAGACTTTGGCGTTATAGGGCACGATTTCGGCGAGAACTTTTTCCACGTCGATGATTTCCACCAACTGGTCATCGACTTTGCTGATGGCCGTGAGGTAATGCTGGCGCCCGGCGCTGGTCGGTGGTGGCAGGATGGCTTCCCAGTTCATGTTGACGATGCGGTCCACGCCGCCCACCAGGAAGGCCTGAACCGAACGGTTGTACTCGGTAACGATAATCGTGCTGTTGGGCCCCGGCACCAACGGGCGCATGCCGATGGCCTGGGACAGGTCAATCACCGGCAGGGTCTGGCCGCGCAGGTTGACCACACCGCACACAAACGGATGGCGCTGGGGCATCAGGGTCAACTTGGGCAACTGCAGGACTTCCTGCACCTTAAACACGTTGATCGCGAACAGCTGTCGTCCGGCCAGGCGAAACATGAGAATCTCCAGGCGATTCTCACCCACCAGTTGCGTGCGTTGATCTACGGTGTCGAGAATGCCGGCCATTGAAAGCTCCTGATGTGGGATTGTGCAGTTCACTAAGCGTGTTATCGGCGGCAAGCGCCAGACCTTGACCCTTGTAAAATGCCACGTAAATTCATTGATGTCACACTGACATCATGGTTTACTGCAACGGCCTCTCCAAACGGCAGTACAGCAACGTCGCGCGACATTCAAATCGACGCGAGGTTCCGCTGTGTAAGGGATTCCCCTATACACAATCAGGCCCAACCTGATATTCGCGATATCTAATAGCCATTAATGTGACGCCATTCTCATTGCATGAATGGAGTCAGGCTTTTGTTTGCCATACCAAGCCCTCGGCCCACGGGTCTTCCAGACGTATACGTGGCGGCAACCAAAGTTGTGCAAGCGGCCCGAATGACGAGGGCTTTCTACAGCTATCGCGATCATTCAAATAACCGTCCTACTGAAATTTCGGAAGCGGGCTACAGATCTCAGTCATATTTCAGCGGTAGTTTTACGCCATTCACCCGGTGCTGCATCTCATCACCCGACCTTATGTTGCGGAGACTTGCATGATGAATAATGCAAACGAATGGCAAACCGCACTTCCCGAATTTCTGCTCGAAGCCGAAATGCTCTTGGAAAAGTCGCAAGAGTGCTTGAACCACCTGCATCTGATTCGCAACGACAGCGACGCCATCGACTGCATGAAAACCAGCCTGGCCAACCTGGCTGAAAAAGCCGAAGGCCTGGCCCTGCAGGCGATCAGCGAATTCTCCCGGCATATTCAATACCTGATCGCCAATGCCGCGAGCCCGATGGAATTGCATGACCAGGCGCTGGACGCCCTGCATGACTGCCTGACACTGCTGGCGTGGCAACTGGAGTTGATCGATTCCCGCACCGGCGAACTCGCCTTGGATGAGAGTGAACAAACCACGCTGATTGCGACGGTCACCTTGCAAATCCCCCAAAAAGACTTCGCAAATAAACCGCAGCAGCGTGCGCATCACGCGTCTTAAGCGCTGATCAGGTCGTATTTGTCGCCAAGTTATCTAAAAACGACCGTTCTCTTAGCGGTCGATAATCGCGCGCGGGCAAAAACATATCAATTAGCCATCAAGGCAATAACGATACCCGCCAACTTGATTTATATAACTCTCTCTTTTTAACCTTGGGGGCCTTTGAACTATAGGGCCACAGCGCAGGGCATTTGGCCGGTGATTAAACCCGCCATCGTACGGCGCCAGGCGACCAACGGTAATAGTGGTGGTACTATGCCCCGCTCGAAGTGACTCAACTTCATCATGTATAAAAAAACGTTTCTGCACCGTATTCCACATAGAGCCCCGTCAGCCGCCATGACCGGTCTTCCCGCAGCGAACCTTCATTGGCTCCATCCGCTATGTACGCCAGCCTAAAGTCACTCATCGCAAGGTCCGTGTCCCGCAGCAATACACGTCGCTTGGTCCTCGCCCTGTGCCTTTGCTCACTGCTGGTCAACCTGTGGGCCTATAGCCGCTCCGCGCCGTTGCCGTTACTGATTTTGTGGCTCAACCTGGCCACGCTGGCGGTGGTGGGCTTACAGCAGTGGCGCTCGCGCAAATCGATAAAATTCCAGCCACAGGAATTGGCTGACCGCCTGCTGCAGGTCCAGGAAAACGAACGTCACCGCCTCAGCCGCGAACTGCATGACGATATCGGTCAGTTGCTGACCGCCGCCAAACTGCAAAGCGAATGGCTCAAGCGCCGTCTGCCGGACGACCTGCAAAGCCAATGCACCGTGCTGTGCAACACCTTGAATGAAACCCTGGCCAAAGTGCGCGACGTGTCCGCCATCCTCAACCCTCGGCAGCTGGCCAGCCTGGGGTTGGAGGCGAGCCTGCGCGCGCATTTGCTCAAAACCCTGGAAAACACCTCGATCCACTGGAGCCTTGAATGCCAGCAACGGCTGACCGGTATCCCGGAAGAAATGGCCGTGGCGGCGTTTCGCATTACCCAGGAAGCAGTCACCAATATGCTGCGCCATGCCCAGGCGCACAATTTGCTGGTACGCCTGCAACGCTTGCCCGAAGGCCTGTCGCTGATGATCTGCGATGACGGCCTGGGCTTTTCGCCCGCCATCAACCCAGGCCGGGAAGGCCAACGCGGCATGGCGGGCATGTCCGAGCGAATCGATCAACTGGGGGGCGCTCTGACGGTCAGCAGCCAGCCCGGTAAAGGAACGCGGATCGAGGCGCTCTTCCCCTGGGCGCCCCGCGCCCTCGATCGGGCCAGGCCCCCTAAGGTTATCGAGTGACTTGCACTTTACTCCTGGTGGATGACCACGCACTGATTCGGGCCGGCGTACGCGCGCTGATCCAGGATATGCCCGGCTATACGGTGGTCGGCGAAGCCAGCGATGGCGCGCAGTTGCTGGAGAAATTCAGCGCCCTGCAACCGGATATCGTGCTGCTGGACCTGTCGATGAAATACACCGGTGGCCTGGATGCGTTACAGCAACTCAAGGCGACCTACCCCAAAAGCAAAGTGCTGATCCTGTCGATGCACACCGATCCGGAGCTGATCATGCGCGCGCTGGAGTCCGGCGCCCATGGCTACCTGCTCAAGGACACCACGGCCAACGAGCTGGAACACGCCCTGATGGCCTTGCGCAACAACGAGCGCTACCTGAGCCCCGCCATTGCCCACACGGTGATCAATCAGGCGCTGATCCGCAGCCAGGGCCCCATCGGCGCCGTCGCCGACACTCACAACCTCACCGCACGCCAGCTGGAGATCCAGCGCTTGATCGTGCGTGGCAAATCCACCCGGGAAATCGCTCAAGGCCTGGGCTTGAGCATTAAGACCGTGGAAGCGCATCGTTCGCAGATCATGAAGCGCCTGCAGATATTCGATGTGGCGGGCCTGGTGTTATTCGCCGTTCGCGAGCAGATCATCAGCCTCGACGACTAACGGCGAGCCCAGCGGCAGGTGCACGCGCAGGGCTTTGGGCAAAGCACTGAAGCGCAAGTCGTCACCTTTCAACGGCTCACCATCCAGGTTGATGTACAACCCTTCGGCCACCTTGATCTCGACCCACGGCAGGCGCGCCCGCACAAACATATTGTCCAGCCCCCAACCGTCGCTCATCAGGGTGAGCAGCGTGCCGACCACCTCCTGGGGCGCCGGCAGAATGCTGATATCCAGCAAGCCGTCATCGGCCAATGCGTCAGGGCACAACACATGCCCACCGCCCGCCTGGCGTCCGTTGCCGATACCCAGCGCGAGCAGGTCGCCCTTCCAGTGAAAGTCAGGCCCTTCCAACTCGCCATAAGCGGCCTTCAATTCGCTGAAACGCGTCAGGCCGGTGAACAGGTAGGCCGCGCCGCCGAGCACTTTTTTCAAGTCTTCGGAGGTGTTGGCGGTGACCTGGCTGCCAAAACCGCCAGTGGCCATGTTGAGGAATATTTGCCCGCCGGCCTGCCCAAGGTCGATGGCCGTTGGCGGCACATCCAGCAGGGCGAGTGCGCGGGCAGGATCCAATGGCACCCCGGCGGCGCGCGCGAAATCATTGGCGGTGCCCAGCGGCATCAACACCAGGCTGGCATCGGTCTTGGCCTGCGCCATCGCCTCGGCGACATCGCGCAAGGTGCCATCGCCGCCACCGGCAATCAGGTGGGTATAGCCGTCGGCCAGGGCCTCATTGACCAGGCGCTGGGCGTCGCCGCCCTCCCACGTGACCCGCACCGCCAGCTCCCAGCCCTGTTCGCGCCGGGCCTGCACGGCAGCGCGCACATCCTCGTTGAGGGCTTGCTTGCCGTGCAGAATCAGCAATGCCTTGTGGGTGGTCATGGGGTGGATCTCCTGGGTTTAAAGGTGCTTGAAGGATGTTGACCTTTGCCGACGAGAAAAAAGCCATCGGCGACGCAAATTTATTGGCTGCCTAGAAGTTATCCATCGCGTTGCACATCGATACCTTGCCCTTGGGCTCAGGTTCTGCGGCATTCCATTGCTTGCCGTCTGCAGACAGCTCATGCAACTGGATTGAACAGTTCGCATACAGGGTCGCCTGCACCATGTAGTCCACGCCGGGTCGAGGTACAAAGGTCATGCTGCTGAAACATTGCCGGGAATACTGCAATCGCCCCAGGTAATGCAGCGCGATCGGTTGGTTCGCGGGCACCACCAACTCCGTGGTCACCGCACCGTTCCAGGTATACACCGGTCCGGGCATGTTCAGGCTTTCGCCATTGTGGTCGGGGAAGCCGGACTTGGTCGACGCCATCACCCCGGCACCCGGCACATTCCAGTCCAGGCAATCACGCCCCGGCACTGCGCGCACCAGGCCGTCGGTAATCAACCGCACGCGGGCGGTCTCGCCGGAATTCGGCGCGATATAGCCGGTGGACAGGGAACGGATGTTCGCCACCTGACCGCACCCGGTCAGCAGCACCAACAACGCCACGGGTACACCACGCAACACACTCATCAGCATTCAACTCGCAAGGAAAGAAACAGCCGTTACGGCTGGCGGCAATTCTGCTTTACCGACAACAGCGGCGCCGGATCGTACTTAACGCGCTGCAAACCATCGGCGCCCTGGAAGATGAAATACTTGATGCGGCAATCCTTGAACGTCGCCGAGTAGCCTTCCGCGCGAAAGCCCTCGCCGTCGACCTGCTTGATCACGGTGTTATTGCGGCTCACCACCGCGAGCACCTGTGCGTAGCTGTCCCCCATCTTCACCCCGGGCTCGCCGGTCTCTGTCATCGCCGAAGCGCAACCGCCCAAGCCGGCCGCTGCCAATATCAAAGCGGCGCCGTACATTCCATTGCGTGTGGTGTTCATGTCTGTTTCCTGTTGATTAAGCATTAACGGCGGCCTTCGCACACCGGTGATTCACTGATGCGTCCGGCCTTGCACGGGTCGAGTTTGTCTTTGCGTTTGAAGCCCGCGTCCTTCATGCAGTAGAAGCGCGTCAGCCGGATATCGACAGGCGATCGGTCTCCCCCGCCGTCCAGGTTGTCGTACCCGCAGGCACGCATGGCGGTTTTTACGCCGTCAAGGGACACACCGGACTTGTACCATCTCGAGAAGTCTGGCGGCGGCGGTTGAAAGGGGGTACAGGCGCTGAGCGCAGAAGCGCTGATAAGGACCCAGGCCACGACGCATGGGGGGCGCAAACCAGACGGTGTTAATCCAATGAGCGTTTGGAAAGACATGATTCATCCTTGTGAGTGAAACGTCCTACAGATGCAGGATTGGTCATCACAAAGACGAGAAAGTGCCCTGACTCTGCTGGGCACGTGTGACACGACCCACAACGTCTCGATCAACGGTGGGCGCTGGCCACCGCAAAGTCAGCCAGCAACGTCCGACAGCTGCAGCAACCTACGTCAGCTCTTGTGCAACTTACTCATCAACTGCGCCTCAGCCTGGGTCAACCCACACGACTGCGTGAGTTCATCCACTGTCGCCCCCATGCCCACCAGTTTTGCCGCTTGGGCAAATGACAGGCTCGACGGGTCGCGCTGTTCGATCTGCGCCAGCTTGTCCGGCAACGGCCCGAGGATCGCGCGCAGTTCATGCACCTCGTCCCCAACCCGCACCGCACTCTGCTGGAAGTGATCGACGCGCTTGACCAGGTCGAGAATGCGCCGGTCACGCACGCCGTCGCGCTCGGCCTGTTGCAGGGCCAATTCGCGTTGCTGGCGCATGTAGCGCAGCAGGAACGCCAACGTCCCGGCCCACAACAGGGCCAGGACAATCACCGCCGCCTCAAGGAACAATCAGATGCTCTCCAGTTCCGACCATTCTTCTTCGCTCATCATCTTGTCCAGCTCAACCAGAATCAGCAGTTCGCCGTTCTTGTTGCACACGCCCTGGATGAACTTGGCCGATTCCTCGTTACCCACGTTCGGCGCGGTTTCCACTTCCGATTGGCGCAGGTAAACCACTTCGGCCACGCTGTCGACCATGATCCCGACCACTTGCTTGTCGGCTTCGATGATGACGATACGGGTGTTGTCGTTGACTTCGGTCGGCACCAGGCCAAAACGCTGGCGGGTGTCGATCACGGTCACCACGTTGCCGCGCAGGTTGATGATGCCCAGCACGTAGCTTGGCGCACCCGGTACCGGCGCGATTTCGGTGTAGCGCAGCACTTCTTGCACGCGCATTACGTTGATGCCATAGGACTCGTTGTCCAGTTTGAAGGTAACCCATTGCAGGATCGGATCATCCAAACCTTGTGCGGACGCTGACTTGTTCATACCCCTGACCCCTTCAAATGCCGTTGTACACGGCGTGTGTGCTTCGCTGACCGCACTTGCATGCGGACCTTATTGTTCAATCAACTGCGTTTGTTCTGCGGCATCGTCTTGACGGCGCCACTGGCGATCAACTCGGCCAGTTCGGCGACGTCGAGCAACGCGCACATGTGCTCAATTACGGTGCCCGCCAACCAAGGCCGCTGGCCTCGGTGGCTGCGCCATTTGATTTCGTTCGGGTCCAGGCGCAATGAGCGGCTGACTTGATGCACCGCCAGCCCCCACTCGTAGCCCTGCACCGAGATCACGTACTGCAAACCCTGGCGGAAGTCATCGCGGTAGCGGTCGGGCATCACCCAGCGCGCGGTGTCCAGCACCTTAAGGTTGCCGGCCTGACTGGGCAGAATGCCCAGGAACCACTCCGGTTGCCCGAACAGCGGTGTCAGCTCCTGGCCCTCAAGAGAATAGATCGAACCCAGGCACACCAGTGGCACCGCGAGCGTCAACCCGGCGACGTCGAACAGCAAACATTCGAACGGCTCGGCGGCCCATGACGGGCGATCATCACCGGTCACCGGCGGCGGCGTGATGCTCGGCGGCAGGTGGACTTCCACCACCGGCTCGACCACCACCGGCGCCACCACCGCGGGAGCGACCACTGCTGGTGCGACCGGCTCCAGCGGCACGACAACCGGGGCGACCACAACATGGGCATCACGCGCCTGCTCTTCGAGCACCGCCAGTTGAAATTCATCCAGCGTGCTTTCTGCTTCTACGGCCGGTTCAAGGACCAGAATCGGTTCCGGCAGCTCCTCCTCGGTCGCATCCTGCAGCAGGGCATCCAGGTAGGATTCAAGTGCCAGTTGCGGCCGGGTCTTGAGTTTGACAGGACGGTTCATCACGCCACCTGCGCCACAAGCTGCTGCGACAGCAGATGCTTGAGCAATGCGCGGTAGGCCAGCACGCCGCGGCTTTTGCCGTCGAACTGCGAAGGCGTCAGGCCTGCACGGCTCGCGTCACGCAGGCGCGTGTCGACTGGAATGTAGCCTTGCCAAATGGTGTCCGGGTAAGCGTCACGCAACACACGCAAAGTGCCAAGGGACGCCTGGGTGCGCCGGTCGAACAAGGTCGGCACGATGCTGTATGGCAGCGCCTGTTTGCGCGAACGGTTGATCATCGCCAGGGTGCTGACCATGCGCTCCAGGCCTTTGACCGCCAGATGCTCGGTTTGCACAGGGATCACCAACTGCTGGCTGGCGGCCAACGCATTGACCATTAGCACACCCAGCAGCGGCGGGCTGTCGATGATCGCGTAATCGAAGTCTTGCCACAGCTGCGCCAGTGTCTTGGCGATCACCAGGCCCAAGCCGCTCTGCCCCGGCGACTGGCGCTCAAGGGTGGCCAGGGCGGTGCTCGACGGCAGCAGCGAGATGCTTTCGTTACTGGTGGGCAGCAACAGTTGCCCGGGCAAATCGCTCGGCACGCTGCCCTTGTGCAGGAACAGGTCGTAGCAGCTGTGTTCCAGCGCGTCCGGATCGTAGCCGAAATAGCTGGTCATGGAACCATGGGGGTCCAGGTCAACCACGACCACACGCTTGCCCGCCTCGGCCAGCAAACCGGCTAAGGCGATGGAGGTGGTCGTCTTGCCGACTCCACCTTTTTGATTGGCAACTGCCCAGACTCTCATTCGGTTGGTTCCTCCCGGCAGGCGATGGCGCGACCGAGACATTGCATAAAATTATTGAGCCGGCGACGGAGAATTGACGGCGCTCTGACGAACCGGCGGCTTAACGGTTGGCGGTGCAGTTTGTGTGCCAGCCCGCTTCAAGGCCGCATCCGGAGTTGCATTGGCAGTACCGGTGCCGGTCAGGCTGCGGCGTACATCCAGGTTGCGCGACACCACCAGCACCACACGACGGTTGCGCGCCCGGCCTTCGGCGGTGGCGTTATTGGCCACCGGCTGGAATTCACCATAGCCCACCGACGCCAGGCGCCCAGGGTTTATGCCCTGCATCGCGAGCATCCGCACGATGCTCGACGCCCGGGCCGACGACAGTTCCCAGTTGGTCGGGTACTGCGCGGTGCTGATCGGGAAGTTGTCGGTAAAGCCTTCGACGTGAATCGGGTTTTCAAACGGTTTGAGGATCGCCGCGACCTTGTCGATGATGGTGAACGCCTGGTCGCTCGGCAATGCGTCGGCGCTGGCGAACAGCAGGCTGGAGTTCAGCTCGATTTCGACCCATAACTCGTTGCCGCGCACGGTCATCTGGTTGGATTTGATCAGGTCGCCAAAGGCAGCGCTGATGTCATCGGCAATACTTTTCAGCGGGTCACTGGTGCCACCAATGCCGGCGGCGGTTTCATCGCTGTCGTTGACCAGCGGCTTGGCCGGGGTCACGGTCTTGGGCCGCTCTTCGCCAATCGGAATCGGTTTCAGGGCACGGTCGGCGTCGTTGAACACGCCGATCAGGGCCTGGGAAATGACTTTGTACTTGCCTTCGTTGATCGACGAGATGGAATACATCACCACGAAAAACGCGAACAACAAGGTGATGAAGTCCGCGTAGGACACCAGCCAGCGTTCATGATTGACGTGTTCTTCAGGCTCGCGACGGCGACGGCTCACACTCACTACCTCCCATCAGTCCATGAAGCCCTGGAGCTTCAATTCGATGGAGCGCGGGTTTTCACCCTCGGCAATCGACAACAGACCTTCAAGCAACATCTCGCGGTAACGCGACTGGCGCATGGCAATCGACTTGAGCTTGCTCGCCACCGGCAACAACACCAGGTTGGCACTCGCCACACCATAGATGGTAGCCACAAACGCCACGGCAATGCCGCTGCCCAACTGCGACGGGTCGGCCAGGTTGCCCATTACATGGATCAGGCCCATCACCGCACCGATGATACCGATGGTCGGCGCATAGCCGCCCATGCTTTCAAAGACTTTGGCGGCGTTGATGTCGCGGCTTTCCTGGGTCAGAAAATCCACCTCCAGGATGCTGCGAATCGCTTCCGGCTCAGCGCCATCCACCAGCAATTGCAGGCCCTTGCGCGCGTAGCTGTCGGGCTCGGCATCGGCCACGCCTTCCAGGCCCAGCAGGCCTTCCTTGCGGGCGGTGAGGCTCCAGTTGACCACACGGTCGATACCACCGGGCAGGTCAACGCGCGGCGGGAAAATAATCCAGATCAGGATTTGCATCGCACGCTTGAACGAACTCATGGGCGACTGCAACAACGCAGCGCCCACCGTGCCGCCAATCACGATCAGTGCAGCCGGGCCGTTGGCCAAGGCGCCTAAGTGGCCGCCTTCGAGGTAGTTGCCGCCGATAATTGCGACAAATGCCATGATGATGCCAATCAGGCTCAATACATCCATCAGAGGCAGGCCTCCACCAGATGCTTGCCGATATCGTCCAGGCTATACACGGCGTCGGCCAGGTCCGCTTTGACGATCGCCATGGGCATGCCATAGATCACGCAGCTGGCCTCGTCCTGGGCCCAGATCGCACTGCCGCCCTGCTTGAGCAGGCGCGCACCTTCACGGCCGTCGGCGCCCATGCCGGTAAGCACCACCGCCAGAACTTTGTCGCCGTAGGACTTGGCCGCCGAACCGAAGGTGATGTCCACACATGGTTTGTAATTCAGGCGCTCGTCACCCGGCAGGATTTTGATCGCGCCACGGCCATCAACCATCATCTGCTTGCCGCCCGGGGCCAGCAATGCCAGGCCGGGACGCAGGATGTCACCGTCCTCGGCTTCCTTGACGGTGATGCGGCACAGTTTGTCCAGGCGCTCGGCGAAAGCCTTGGTGAAGGCCGCCGGCATATGCTGGATCAACACGATCGGCGCCGGAAAATTCGCCGGCAACTGGGTCAACACCCGCTGCAACGCCACCGGGCCGCCGGTGGATGTGCCGATGGCCACCAGCTTGTAGGCCTTGCGCTTGGGCGCCGGTGAATGCGCACTCGGCGCCGCAGCACGCACCGGCGCCACTGCAGGGCGTGCCACTGGCGCAGGCGCCGGGCGCGCAAACGACGACGTCGGCGCAGTGGACGCCGCCGGCGCCGCAACCGGTGCAGGCGTGGGCGCGCTGAACAGGCTGCGGCGGTTACTGCGCGAAATGCTGTGCACCTTTTCGCACAGCATCTGTTTGACCTTCTCGGGGTTGCGCGAGATGTCTTCGAAATTCTTCGGCAGGAAGTCCACCGCACCGGCGTCCAGCGCATCCAGGGTGACCCGGGCGCCTTCATGAGTCAGTGAGGAGAACATCAACACCGGGGTGGGGCAGCGCTGCATGATGTGCCGAACAGCCGTGATGCCATCCATCATCGGCATCTCGTAGTCCATGGTGATCACGTCCGGTTTCAACGCAATGGCCTGATCAATCGCCTCTTTGCCGTTGGTGGCCGTGCCGACCACCTGGATGGTTGGATCGGCGGAAAGAATTTCCGAGACGCGGCGGCGGAAGAAACCCGAATCGTCCACCACCAGGACCTTGACTGCCATAAACACTCCGTTAGGCGGGGCGGGCAAACCGCCCTGCCCCGCCAGAATCAAATACGCCGTGCGGCGTAACGCTTGAGCATGCTCGGAACATCGAGAATCAGCGCGATCCGACCGTCACCGGTGATGGTCGCACCCGACATGCCCGGGGTTCCCTGCAGCATTTTGCCCAAAGGCTTGATGACCACTTCTTCCTGGCCGACCAGTTGATCGACGACAAAGCCGATTCGCTGGGTGCCCACGGAGAGAATCACCACATGGCCTTCGCGCTGCTCTTCATGCTTGGCCGATGCCACCAGCCAGCGCTTGAGGTAGAACAGTGGCAACGCCTTGTCGCGTACGATCACCACTTCCTGGCCGTCCACCACGTTGGTGCGCGACAGGTCGAGGTGGAAGATTTCGTTGACGTTGACCAGCGGGAAAGCGAACGCCTGGTTGCCCAGCATCACCATCAGGGTCGGCATGATCGCCAAGGTCAACGGCACCTTGATGACGATCTTGGAGCCCTGGCCCTTGGTCGAGTAGATATTGATCGAGCCGTTGAGCTGGCTGATCTTGGTCTTCACCACGTCCATGCCGACGCCACGCCCGGACACGTCGGAAATCTCGGTCTTGGTCGAGAAGCCCGGGGCGAAGATCAGGTTGTAGCACTCAGTGTCGGTCAGGCGGTCGGCGGCGTCCTTGTCCATCACGCCACGTTTGACGGCGATATTGCGCAGAATCGCCGGGTCCATGCCTTTGCCGTCATCGGTAATCGACAGCAGGATGTGGTCGCCTTCTTGCTCCGCCGCCAGAATCACCTTGCCGTTGCGGGACTTGCCCGAGGCTTCGCGCTCTTCCGGGGTTTCGACGCCGTGGTCGACAGCGTTGCGCACCAAGTGGACCAGCGGGTCGGCCAGGGCCTCGACAAGGTTTTTGTCGAGGTCGGTTTCTTCACCCACCAGTTCCAGGTTGATTTCTTTCTTGAGCTGGCGAGCCAGGTCGCGAACCAGGCGCGGGAAGCGGCCGAAGACTTTCTTGATCGGCTGCATCCGCGTTTTCATCACTGCGGTCTGCAAGTCGGCAGTGACCACGTCGAGGTTCGACACGGCCTTCTGCATGGCCTCATCGCCGCTGTTCAGGCCCAGGCGCACCAGGCGGTTACGCACCAGTACCAGTTCGCCGACCATGTTCATGATGTCGTCCAGGCGCGCGGTATCCACGCGCACGGTGGTTTCGGCTTCACTGGCCGGTTTCTCGGCCACCGGTGCCGCTGCGGCACGTGCAGGCGCCGGGGCGGCTGCAGGCGCTGGAGCAGGTTTGGCGGCCGCCGGTGCGGCAGGTTTGGCAGGCGCAGGTTTGGCCGCCACTGGGGTGGCGGTCGCCGCAGCAGCCGGGGGCACTTCGGAGAACTTGCCCTTGCCGTGCAATTCGTCCAACAAGGCTTCGAATTCGTGATCGGAAATCAGCCCGTCAGCGGCAGGTTCTGCGCTGGCGGCGGCAGGTGTGGCAGGCGTGGCAGGCACGGCAGCGGCCGCCGAGGCCGTGGCCGTGGCCGTGGCCGCGACTTCCGGCAAAGCTTCGGCCGCAAAGGTGCCTTTGCCATGCAACTGGTCGAGCAATGCCTCAAATTCGTCGTCGGTAATGTCGGTGCTGGCGCTGGCAGCCGGAGCCTGCGGCGTAGCCGCAGGTGCCACGGCATCGGCAGCGAACTGGCCTTTGCCATGCAACTGGTCGAGCAGGGACTCGAATTCAGCGTCGGTAATGTCTTCGCTGGTCGGCGTTGCAGGCGGCGCGACTGCTTGGGGGGCTTCAGCTTCAGCCTTCACCGCACTGAGGGAGTTGAGCAACTGCTCGAACTCGCTGTCCGTCACGTCCGCTTCCGGTTCCGGTTCGGCCACAGGCGCTGCTTCCACCACCGGCGCAACCGAGGTGTCGGCAGGTTCTGCCAGGCGCGCCAGGGCGGCCAGCAGTTCCGGCGTGGCGGCGGTGATCGGTGCACGTTCGCGCACTTCACTGAACATGCCGTTGACCGCATCCAGTGCTTCGAGAATCACGTCCATCAGTTCCGAGTCGACGTGCCGCTCACCCTTGCGCAGGATGTCGAATACGTTCTCGGCGATGTGACAGCACTCCACCAGCTCATGGAGCTGGAGGAAGCCGGCGCCCCCTTTTACAGTGTGAAAACCGCGAAAAATTGCATTGAGCAGGTTCGCATCATCCGGGCGGCTTTCCAGCTCGACCAGTTGTTCGGACAGTTGCTCTAAAATTTCGCCGGCCTCTACAAGGAAATCCTGAAGGATTTCTTCATCGGCGCCGAAGCTCATGTGGGTGCTCCTTAGAAGCCTAAACTGGATAACAGGTCATCTACGTCATCCTGACCTGACATAACGTCTTCACGTTTATCGGCATGAATCTGCGGACCTTCACCCTTGGCGAGATGTTTTTGTGGATCTTTTTCCGAGAGGATCGCTTCGCGGTCATGTTCGATGCCGGCAAAACGATCAACTTGGCCAGCCATGAGCACCAATTTGAGCAAGTTGCTTTCCACTTCGGTGACCAATTGGGTCACGCGCTTGATCACCTGACCGGTGAGGTCCTGGTAATCCTGGGCCAGCAGAATGTCATTGAGGTTGCTGGCAACCGTGCGGTTTTCCTCGTCGCTGCGCGACAGAAAAGCGTCGACCCGCCGCGCCAACTCACGAAACTCCTCGGCCCCCACTTCCCGACGCATGAAACGGCCCCAGTCAACGCTGAGGGCCTGCGCTTCGGTCGCCATGCCATTGACCAGGGGCGTGGCGTTTTCCACCAGGTCCATGGTGCGGTTGGCCGCCGCCTCAGTCAGCCTGACCACATAGGACAGGCGTTCGGTGGCATCGGTGATTTGCGAGATTTCTTCGGCCTGGGGCATGTGCGGGTCAATCTGAAAATTGACGATTGCACTGTGCAGCTCGCGTGTGAGCTTGCCCACTTCCTGGTACAGGCCGCGGTCACGGGTCTGGTTAAGCTCATGGATCAACTGCACCGCGTCGCCGAACTGGCCTCTTTCAAGGCTTTCGACCAACTGGTGAGCATGCTTTTTCAGGGTCGACTCAAAGTCAGCCTGCGATGATTCTTTATGCTCCATAGCTCCCCCGTGGTGGCATCAGCCGTGGATGCGTTCGAAGATTTTTTCGATCTTCTCTTTCAAGGCCAACGCAGTGAATGGCTTAACCACGTAACCGTTAACCCCGGCTTGGGCGGCTTCGATGATCTGTTCACGCTTGGCTTCGGCGGTCACCATCAGCACAGGCAGGCTGCGCAGTTTTTCATCGGCGCGCACGTGACGCAGCAAGTCGATGCCGGTCATGCCCGGCATGTTCCAGTCGGTTACCAGAAAGTCGATGCTCCCGCTGTTGAGGATCGGAATCGCCGTCAGGCCGTCATCCGCCTCGACCGTGTTGGTGAACCCAAGGTCACGCAACAGGTTTTTTATGATCCGCCGCATCGTTGAGAAGTCATCAACGATGAGGATTTTCATGTTCTTGTCCAATTCGACCTCCAAGCAGTCTTAAACGCGCCCAGCACCTGGACGCGCCATTTCAATCAACAGGCGTTACACAAAAAGGACTGCCAGGGGTACCACGGAACGAACCCGCGAAAGGCTCTTCACCCTTCGCCTAATTGCGCTGCAGTATCCCCACACTGCCTGTCAGCGCGCGCGCCACTCTCCCAATCGCCCCCGCAAGCGGGCTGCGCACTGGCTATGCAGCTGGCTGACACGCGATTCGCTGACCCCCAGGACCTCACCGATTTCCTTGAGGTTCAGCTCTTCGTCGTAGTACAGCGCCAACACCAGTCGCTCACGCTCGGGCAAATTGGCAATCGCTTCCGCCAACGCCCCCTGGAAACGCTCATCTTCCAGGTCGCGCGACGGTTCGAGATGTGCACTCGCGCCGTCCTCGTGCAGCCCTTCGTGTTCGCCGTCCTGCAACAGGTCGTCGAAACTGAACAGGCGGCTGCCCAAGGTATCGTTCAAAATCCCGTAATAATCGTCGAGACTCAATTGGAGTTCGGCCGCAACTTCATGATCTTTAGCGTCACGACCGGTTTTTGCTTCAATTGCACGAATTGCGTCACTGACCATTCGCGTGTTGCGGTGTACCGAACGCGGCGCCCAATCCCCTTTACGCACTTCATCGAGCATCGCACCACGGATACGGATACCCGCGTACGTCTCGAAACTCGCACCTTTGCTCGCGTCGTATTTGGTCGACACTTCGAGCAGGCCGATCATACCGGCCTGGATAAGGTCTTCAACCTGCACACTGGCAGGCAGGCGCGCCAGCAAGTGATAGGCAATGCGCTTGACCAGGGGCGCATAGCGCTCGATCAATTCGCCCTGGCTGTCACGCGCCGAGTTTTTGTAAAGGTTATAGCCGCTGGCTGTCATAGCACCGGTCCTGCGCTCGTCTGATGCACCAATCGCTCGACGAAAAACTCCAGATGCCCACGCGGGTTGGCGGGCAACGGCCAAGTATCGACCTTCTGGGCAATTGCCTTGAACGCCAATGCGCACTTCGAACGAGGGAATGCTTCATAGACTGCACGCTGCTTTTGCACAGCCTTGCGCACACACTCGTCATAGGGAACTGCGCCGACGTATTGTAAGGCGACATCGAGGAAACGATCCGTGACCTTGGTCAACTTGGCGAACAGGTTTCGCCCTTCCTGCGGGCTTTGGGCCATGTTGGCCAGCACCCGGAAGCGGTTCATGCCGTAGTCACGATTGAGCAGTTTGATCAGGGCGTAGGCGTCGGTGATGGAGGTGGGCTCATCGCAGACCACCAGCAGCACTTCCTGGGCGGCGCGCACGAAGCTGACCACGGACTCGCCGATCCCGGCGGCGGTGTCGATCACCAGCACGTCGAGGTTGTCGCCGATGTCACTGAACGCCTGGATCAAGCCGGCGTGCTGCGCCGGGCTCAGATGCACCATGCTCTGGGTGCCCGAGGCCGCCGGCACGATGCGAATGCCACCGGGGCCTTGCAGCAGCACATCGCGCAGCTCGCAGCGGCCCTCGATCACATCGGCAAGGGTGTGTTTGGGTGTCAGCCCCAGCAGAACGTCGACGTTCGCCAGCCCCAGGTCAGCATCCAGCAGCATGACGCGACGGCCAAGCTCTGCCAGGGCCAGGGACAAATTCACTGACACGTTAGTTTTTCCGACGCCACCTTTGCCGCCGGTCACCGCGATCACCTGTACGGGATGCATGCTGCCCATTTTATTTCTTTACCTTGTCTTGCTTAGACGCAGGCTACATGGCTTGGCCGCGTGAATCGCTTGCAGACCATCGATGTAGATACTTTTCACGGTGTTCATCCTGCCCTTCAACCCACCCGTTTTGCGGGGTTGTGGTAAAGGTCGGCGAACATGTCGGCCATCGCTTCCTCGCTAGGCTCTTCTTGCATTTGCACGCTGACAGCACGGCTGACCAACTGATGACGGCGCGGCAGATGTAAATCATCCGGGATCCGCGGCCCGTCGGTCAGGTAGGCAACCGGTAATTCATGACTGATAGCCAGGCTCAACACTTCACCCAGGCTCGCAGTTTCGTCAAGCTTGGTCAGAATGCAACCCGCCAGGCCGCAACGTTTATAGCTGTGGTAGGCAGCGGTAAGAACCTGTTTCTGGCTGGTGGTTGCAAGCACCAGGTAATTTTTTGACTTGATGCCACGTCCCGCCAGGCTTTCCAACTGCATGCGCAATGCCGGGTCACTGGCTTGCAGGCCAGCCGTGTCGATCAGCACCACGCGCTTGCGCAGCAACGGGTCGAGCGCATTGGCCAGGGACTGGCCTGCGTCGACGTGGGTCACCGACACGTTGAGGATACGGCCCAGGGTCTTAAGCTGTTCCTGAGCGCCAATACGGTAGCTGTCCATGCTCACCAGCGCGATATTCTGCGCGCCGTACTTGAGCACATAACGCGCGGCCAGCTTGGCCAGGGTGGTGGTCTTGCCCATGCCGGCCGGGCCGACCATGGCGATCACACCGCCCTCTTCCAGCGGTTCGATTTCCGGGGTGGCGATCATGCGTGCCAGGTGCGCCAGCAACATGCGCCAGGCCTGGCGAGGTTCTTCGACTTCAGCGGTCAGTGCCAACAGGTCGCGGGACAACGGGCCGGACAGGCCGATACGTTGCAGGCGACGCCACAGGTTGGCCTGGTGCGGTTTGCTGCCTTGCAGTTGGTTCCAGGCCAGCGAGCCCAGCTGCACTTCGAGCAGCTCACGCAGGCCATTGAGTTCAAAGCGCATCGAATCAAACACGCGCTGGTCAACTGCAGCAGCCGGGGCTGGCGCGGCAGGACGCGGCGGTTCTTTGAACGTCGGCTCAACCAGCGGTTCGGCGGCGGTCAGCGGCAGGCCGGCGAACAACTGGCGACTGTTGCTGGAGTCGCTGTCGCCACGCATGCTCAGCTCAGCCTGGGCCGAGACAATCCGCGAAGCGGTCTTGCGCAGCTCGTCCTCAAGCTCCATGTTCGGTACGCGCGGCGCCAGCGCCGAGGGGGTGTAATCCAGGGCAGCCGTCAGCTCGACGCCGCCGGCAATACGACGGTTTCCGATAATCGCGGCATCGGCGCCCAGCTCATCACGTACCAGTTTCATGGCCTGACGCATATCGGCGGCGAAAAAACGCTTAACTTGCATATCCCACTACCTCAGCCGTTGGGCCCTACTGTCGCGACAATAGTCACTTGCTTGTTGTCAGGAATTTCCTGATAAGCCAAAACGTGCAAATTCGGCACTGCCAGACGTCCAAACCGCGACAACATCGCTCGGACCGGGCCCGCCACCAGCAGAATCACTGGGTGACCCGCCATTTCCTGACGCTGTGCGGCTTCGATCAACGAACGCTGCAGTTTTTCAGCCATGCTTGGCTCCAGCAGAACGCCCTCTTCCTGGCCTTGTCCTGCCTTCTGAATACTATTGAGCAATATTTGTTCCAACCTTGGCTCCAAGGTGATAACAGGCAGCTCAGACTCAACCCCTACAATGCTTTGCACGATTGCACGGGACAACCCGACGCGCACCGCGGCCACCAAAGCGGCAGTATCTTGACTCTTGGCGGCATTATTCGCGATGGCCTCGGCGATGCTGCGAATGTCGCGCACCGGCACCTGTTCGGCGAGCAATGCCTGCAACACCTTGAGCAACTGCGACAGCGACAGCACGCCGGGCACCAGCTCTTCGGCCAATTTTGGCGAGGCTTTGGCCAGCAAACCCATCAATTGCTGGACTTCCTCGTGGCCGATCAGCTCGTGGGAGTGCTTGTAGAGGATCTGGTTAAGGTGGGTAGCGACCACGGTGCTGGCGTCGACCACGGTGTAACCTAACGACTGCGCCTGGCTGCGCTGGCTGACTTCGATCCACACCGCTTCCAGGCCAAAAGCCGGATCTTTGGCGGTTATGCCGTTGAGCGTGCCGAAGACCTGGCCGGGGTTGATCGCCAGTTCGCGGTCGGGGTAAATCTCCGCTTCAGCGAGGATCACACCCATCAGCGTCAGGCGATAGGCGCTGGGCGCCAGGTCGAGGTTGTCGCGAATATGCACGGTGGGCATCAGGAAGCCCAGGTCCTGGGACAGCTTCTTGCGCACACCCTTGATCCGCGCGAGCAGTTGGCCACCCTGGTTACGGTCGACCAGCGGGATCAGGCGGTAGCCGACTTCCAGGCCGATCATGTCGATCGGGGTCACGTCATCCCAGCCAAGCTCCTTGGTTTCCTGGGCGCGGGCCGGCGACGGCAACAGCTCCTGCTGGCGCGCGATTTCCTGCTGGGCCTGGACCTTGACCTGGTTTTGCTTGCGCCAGAACAGGTAGGCGCCACCAGCGGCCATGGCTGCCATGCTCAGAAACGACACGTGCGGCATGCCAGGCACGATGCCCATGATCGCCATGATGCCGGCCGCCACTGCCAGCGCCTTGGGCGAGGCGAACATCTGCCGGCTGATCTGCTTGCCCATGTCTTCGGAGCCCGAAGCACGGGTCACCATGATGGCTGCAGCTGTGGATAACAACAGTGATGGCAATTGCGCCACTAAACCGTCACCGATGGTCAGCAAGGCGTACACCTTGCCCGCATCGCCGAAGGTCATGCCGTGTTGGAAGATACCCACCGCCATGCCGCCGATCAGGTTGATGAACAGAATCAACAGGCCGGCGATGGCGTCACCGCGCACAAATTTGCTGGCACCGTCCATGGAACCGTAGAACTCGGCTTCCTGGGCCACTTCCAGGCGACGGGATTTGGCTTGGTTCTGGTCGATCAGGCCGGCGTTGAGGTCGGCGTCGATCGCCATCTGTTTGCCGGGCATGGCGTCGAGGGTAAAGCGTGCGCTCACCTCGGAAATCCGCCCGGCGCCCTTGGTCACCACCACGAAGTTGATGATCATCAGGATCGCAAACACCACGATACCCACCACGTAGTTACCGCCAATCACCACTTCACCGAAGGCCTGGATCACCTTACCGGCGGCGGCGTGGCCGTCCTGACCATGAAGCATCACCACCCGCGTAGACGCCACGTTCAGCGCCAGGCGCAGCAGGGTCGCAATCAGCAAGATGGTCGGGAATACCGCAAAGTCCAGCGGCCGCAGCGCATACACACAGACCAGCAGCACCACGACAGACAGGGCAATGTTGAACGTGAAGAAGACGTCGAGCAGGAACGGCGGCATCGGCAACATCATCATTGCCAGCATCACCAGCAACAGCAACGGCACACCCAGATTGCCCCGCGACAGGTCAGTCAGGGTGCCACGGGCCGTGCTGAGCATTTGAGAGCGATCTACCACCGGTATTCCTCGTGTTCCTTGAAGCAAAGTTTTGACGCTGGAGAGCGTCCTGAAGGCGGTATTGCAAGAAGCCTTCCAACTTTTGCTCTGAGGCTCAGATGAGCGCAAAAGCGACCGCGCTTAGCGGGGGTAAATCCATCCAAATGTGGGAGCGAGCTTGCTCCCGAAGGCGCTGGTTCAGCGAGTACATTGCCGACTGACACATCGCCTTCGCGAGCAAGCCCGCTCCCACATTTGGATCTGTGTGAACTCGCCGCCACCAAGAAAATTTCCGACAGGGTTTTAAGGTTGGCCCTAGGAAACGCGCTCTCTAGTCTCCGTACACCGCTGCAAATGCAGTGGTCGGGCGTCGCGGCTCGCAATATCAAGGAGAACTCTTATTCCTTTCCAAGGAGCGACGCCATGTCCAAAACCACACAAAATTCCCCCACCGCGCTCTTCACCGTCATCGACGGCATCAGCACCGAAGACCTGCTGGTCAACCTCACCGAAACCCTGGCGTCCGCCCACGCGCTGGCCTGCGACTTCGCCTTTGATCTGGAAGGGGCGCGGCGAGAAGGCGCACTGGGCATTGCGCAGTTGATTGAGGTATCGCGGTTGTTGGCTGAGCGAGCGCTGGATGACATGGGGCCGCCGCCCGAGTCAGAACCCGGCAAATTCTAGGCAGAACATCAGATAAGAGATCGTTCCCGCAGGTGGGAACGATCAAGTGAATCTTCACGCAACGCGCACATTCACAGCCTGGGGCCCTTTCAGGCCTTTCTCAACCTCGAACTCCACTTTTTGGTTCTCCGTGAGCGTCTTGAACCCGTCGCCCTGAATTGCCGAAAAGTGGACGAACACTTCAGCGCCGTTATCGTCCTGAGTAATAAAACCAAACCCCTTACTGTCGTTAAACCACTTAACAGTACCTGTCGCCATTGCCGCCCTCCTGAACTCTGGTTCGACGCCCCAGGGTCGCTAGATAATTGTGATGTTGGACGCAAAAATACCTGCGGGACGATGGATCCTCGCAAATCTCACCCGCTGCCCCGTTTTCAGCAAAATTCCGGCCGTACTCTTGAGATCGACCAGCACCGGCTCGCCACCGTCATCAAGGGCAATCACGCCTTGTCCGTTTTTTCGGCAATAAGATTTGATCGTACCTGTTACCGCTTCCATCACTGCTCCCTCTGCATCTCTTACAACCTGTACGCAGTGTGGTGCTATGAAACCGCGGGAAGGCAGCGCTGACTACTGTCAGAGTTGACAGGTAGACGGAGGTTGGCGACGGGTGGTAGCGGAGGGAGCGACGAAAGTATCGTGCCGATCAGGTCCTTTTGTGACCAGCGGCTTGCCACAGGAAGCCGCTCACCACCGGCCCAGGATCAGGAATCGCGGCGCAGGTCCGGCGGAATCGGCAGGTCTTTGAGCGGTTCTGGCCGCTTGCCCTTGCCCGCGCGGTATTGGCGGATCTGATAGACGTAGGCCAACACCTGCGCCACGGCCAGGTACAGCCCGGCGGGGATTTCCTGATCGAGGTCGGTGGAGTAGAAGATCGAACGCGCCAGTTCCGGCGACTCCAGCAACAAAATGTCGTTGGCCACGGCGATTTCGCGGATTTTCAGCGCGGTAAAATCGCTGCCCTTGGCCAGCAACATCGGCGCACCGCCCTTCTCCGGGTCGTACTTGAGCGCCACGGCGTAGTGGGTCGGGTTGGTGATGACCACGTCGGCATCCGGCACCGCCGCCATCATCTTGCGCTGGGACATTTCGCGCTGCAGTTGGCGAATCCGCTGTTTGACCTCAGGGCGACCTTCCTGGTCCTTGTGCTCGTCACGCACTTCCTGCTTGGTCATCAGCAGTTTCTTGTGGCTTTCCCACAGCTGGATCGGCGCATCCACGGCGGCGATGATGATCAGCCCGCAGGCCATCCACAGCGCGCTCCAGCCCACCACCTGCACGCTGTGAATGATCGCCGACTCCAGCGGCTCATGGGCAATGCGCAGCAAGTCGTCGATATCGGAGGACAACACCGTCAGCGCCACAAACAGGATCAGGATGAATTTCGCCAGCGCCTTGAGCAACTCCGCCAGCGCCTTGGCGGAGAACATGCGCTTGAGCCCGGGCCCAGGGTTCATCCGGCTGAACTTGGGCGCCATGCTGCCGGCGGCAAACAACCAGCCGCCGAGGGAAACCGGCCCGATCAAGGCCGCCAGCAACAGCGTGATCAGCACTGGCTGCACCGCCAGGATCGCGATTTTGCCCGAGTGCAGCAGGTACTGGCCCATGGCGCCGGGGCTGAGCAGCACTTCGCGGGGCAGCGAGAAGTTGAGTTTCATCAACTCCATCATGTCCAGCGCCAAACCACCGCCGTAAATCAACAGGCCGCCGGCACCGGCGAGCATCACGGCAAGGGTGTTGAGCTCCTTGGAGCGCGCAATCTCGCCCTTTTCCCTGGAGTCCTTTTTACGTTTCTCCGTGGGGTCTTCTGTTTTGTCCTGACCACTCTCGCTCTCGGCCATGGCTCAGCGCGCTCGTGCCAGGTCACGTAAGAACTGCAAGGCGTCGGTCGCCAGCGGTTGATACTGATTGAGAATGTCAGCCATGCCGACCCAGAAAATCCCCATGCCCAACACCAGGGTCAACGGGAAACCAATCGAGAAAATGTTCAGTTGCGGCGCCGCGCGGGTCATCACGCCGAAGGCAATGTTGACCACCAGCAGCGCAGTGATCGCCGGCAATACCAGCAACAACGAGGCGCCCAGCACCCAACTCATGCGTCCGACCAATTCCCAGAAGTGACTGACCACCAACCCCGAGCCCACCGGCAAGGTCGTGAAGCTTTCGGTCAGCACCTCGAACACCACCAGGTGGCCATTCATCGCCAGGAAGATCAAGGTCACCAGCATGGTCAGAAACTGCCCGATCACTGCCACCGACACGCCGTTGGTGGGGTCGACCATGGACGCGAAGCCCATGCCCATCTGGATCGAGATGATTTGCCCGGCGATCACAAACGCCTGGAAGAACAACGTCAACGAGAAGCCCAGCAGCGCACCGATCAGGATCTGCTCGGCAATCAGCAGCAACGCACTGAGGTCCAGGGCATTCACCGGCGGCATCGGCGGCAGGCCGGGCACGATCACCACGGTGATGGCAAAGGCGAAATACAACCGGATACGCCGCGGAACCAGCGTCGTGCCGAACACCGGCATGGTCATCAGCACCGCCGTGACGCGGAACATTGGCAAGATGAAAGACGCCACCCACGTGCTGATCTGGGTGTCGGTCAATGCCAGCACAGATTGCATGGGGTCAGCCGATCAACTGCGGAATACTGCCGTACAACTGCAGGATGTATTCCATGAAGGTTTGCACCAGCCACGGGCCGGCGACAATCAGGGTGATCAGCATCACCAGCAAACGCGGGAGGAAGCTCAAGGTTTGTTCGTTGATCTGCGTCGCGGCCTGGAACATCGCCACCAGCAGGCCGACCAACAGGCTCGGCACCACCAGCACGGCGACCATCATAGTGGTCAGCCACAACGCTTCACGGAACAGGTCGACCGCTACTTCTGGGGTCATTGGCCTACACTCCGCCGAAACTGCTGGCCAGCGTGCCGATAATCAGCGCCCAGCCGTCCACCAGCACAAACAGCATGATCTTGAACGGCAACGAAATAATCAGCGGCGACAGCATCATCATCCCCATGGCCATCAGCACGCTCGCCACCACCAGGTCGATGATCAGGAACGGGATAAAGATCATGAAGCCGATCTGGAACGCGGTTTTCAATTCTGAGGTGACGAACGCCGGCACCAGGATGGTCAGCGGCGCCTGATCCGGCGTAGCGATGTCGGTACGTTTGGACAACCGCATGAACAGCTCAAGGTCGCTGGAGCGGGTTTGCGACAGCATGAAGTCCTTGATCGGGCCCTGAGCCTTGTCGATCGCGTCCTGCGCGGTGAGTTTTTCCGCCAGATACGGTTGCAGCGCTTGCTGGTTCACCTTGTCGAACACCGGCGCCATGATGAACAGCGTCAAAAACAGCGCCATGCCGGTGAGGATCTGGTTCGACGGCGTCTGTTGCAGGCCGAGGGCCTGACGCAAAATCGAAAACACGATGATGATCCGCGTGAAGCTGGTCATCAGCATGACAAACGCCGGAATAAAACTCAGCGCGGTCATGATCAGCAGGATCTGCAGGCTGACCGAATATTCCTGGGCGCCGGCGGCGTTGGTGCCCAGCGTGATTGCCGGGATCGACAACGGGTCGGCCGCGAACGCCAGCGGCGCGGCCAGCAACAGCATGAGCGTCAATAAAACGCGCATTACTTCTTATCCTTCTGATCCTTGCCCAGCAACTCCATCAGGCGCTGGGCGAATTCTGGCGTGGCGGCCTCGGTCCTGGCCACTTCAACTGGCGACTTGAGCACGTGCAACGGCGTGATGCGGCCAGGCGTGATGCCGAGCAAAATCTGTTCCTCGCCGACTTGCACCAGCACCAGCCGGTCACGCGGGCCGAGGGCGCGCGAGCCGATCATCTCGATCACCTGGCCATTACCCGGGCCGATGCGCTGTACGCGGCGCATCAGCCAGGCCAGCACAAAAATCAACCCGACCACCAGCAACAGGCCCAGTACCAGCTGGGTCAACTGCCCGCCGATGCCACTGCTGACCACGGGCGCCGCAGCCGCCGCTTGCGCGACCGGCTCAGCCGCCAGGGCGCTCAATGGCAGCGCCAGAAACAGTCCCGCCAGCGAATACTTCATATCAGCGCAACTTCTTGATGCGTTCGCTCGGGCTGATCACGTCCGTCAGGCGGATGCCGAACTTTTCGTTGACCACCACCACCTCGCCATGGGCGATCAGCGTGCCGTTGACCAGCACGTCCAATGGCTCACCGGCCAGGCGGTCGAGCTCGATCACCGAACCCTGGTTGAGTTGCAGCAGGTTACGGATGTTGATTTCGGTGCTGCCGACTTCCATGGAAATCGATACCGGAATGTCGAGGATCACATCCAGGTTCGGGCCGTCGAGGGTCACCGGGTCGTTGTTCTTCGGCACGCTGCCGAATTCTTCCATGGGCAAGCGTTTGCCGGCCGGTGCACTGGCGGCGTCGGCGGCCAGCAGCGCGTCGATATCGTCCTGGCCAACATCGCCGGTTTCTTCCAGGGCCGCAGCCCACTCGTCAGCCAGGGCCTGGTCTTCGGCGGAAGTATTTTCGTGTTCGGTAGCCATTACATGTCCTCGGCGGAGCAAACATTCATCAATAAATAGGGGCGGATCAGCGACGGTTGATCGGCTCGATCACTTGCAACGCCAGGTTGCCCTTGTGGGAGCCGAGCTTGACCTTGAACGACGGCACGCCATTGGCGCGCATGATCAGTTCTTCCGGCAATTCCACCGGAATCACGTCGCCCGGCTGCATGTGCAAAATATCGCGCAAACGCAGCTGGCGACGGGCCACAGTGGCGCTCAAAGGTACGTCGACGTCGAGCAGGTCTTCGCGCAGCGCCTTGACCCAGCGCTCGTCCTGGTCGTCCAGGTCGGACTGGAAACCGGCGTCGAGCATCTCGCGCACCGGTTCGATCATTGAGTACGGCATGGTCACGTGCAGGTCGCCGCCACCGCCATCGAGTTCGATGTGAAAGGTGGACACCACAATCGCTTCGCTGGGGCCGACGATGTTGGCCATGGCCGGGTTCACTTCCGAGTTGATGTACTCGAAATTGACTTCCATGATCGCCTGCCAGGCTTCCTTCAAGTCGATGAAGGCTTGCTCGAGCACCATGCGCACGACGCGCAATTCGGTCGGGGTGAATTCACGGCCTTCAATCTTCGCGTGACGGCCGTCGCCGCCAAAGAAGTTGTCCACCAGCTTGAACACCAGTTTGGCGTCGAGGATGAACAGTGCGGTACCGCGCAACGGCTTGATCTTGACCAGGTTGAGGCTGGTCGGCACGTACAGCGAGTGCACGTACTCGCCGAACTTCATCACCTGCACACCGCCCACCGCCACGTCCGCCGAACGGCGCAGCATGTTGAACATGCTGATACGGGTGTAACGGGCGAAACGCTCGTTGATCATTTCCAGGGTCGGCATGCGTCCGCGGACGATACGATCCTGGCTGGTGAGGTCATAACTTTTGACACTGCCAGGTTCAGCACTCAGTTCGGTCTGTACCAGACCATCGTCGACGCCATGCAACAGCGCGTCAATTTCATCCTGGGACAGCAGGTCTTGCACGGCCATCTCGTGATCCTACTGCAATACGAAGTTAGTGAAGAGCGCCTGCTCGACCACGACTTTGCCAAGCTCTTTCTGGGCCACTTCCTGCACGCTGGCAGTGACCTTCTGGCGCAGCATTTCCTGGCCGACCGGCGTGGCCAGGCTTTCGAAGCTCTGCCCGGAGAACAGCATCACCAGGTTGTTGCGGATCACCGGCATGTGCACCTTGAGGGCATCCAGGTCCGCCTGGTTACGCGCCAGCAAGGTGATACTCACCTGCAGGTAACGTTGACGGCCATTCTGGTTGAAGTTGGCGACAAAGGCCGGGAGCATCGGTTCGAAGATTGCCGGTTGTTTGGCGTTGCTGGCAGTTTCAGCGGCAGGGGGCGGTTTGCTTGCACTGCTGTGCATGATGTACCAGGTACCGCCCACCGACGCGCCGATGGCCAGGAGCAGGCCCAGCACAATCAGCAGGATAAGCTTGAGCTTGCCCTTGCTTGCGGGTGGTGTTGCTGCGTCGTCGCTCTTCGCCATGCCAATAATCCGTCACTATTCGGGGATTCATAGATCTACGGAAAGGCAAGAGCAAGTGTTATGCCAGAGTTGTCAGCTGATCGGGGATAGATGCAACACCACAGGTCCCTGTGGGAGCGGGCTTGCTCGCGAATGCGGTGGGTCAGTCGATGAATCCTTTGACTGACATTGCGCTTTCGCGAGCAAGCCCGCTCCCACATTTAGAGCTGCGAGGGGCTGGAATCAGGCGTAGTAATCAACGGCACTGGAGCCGACGATGGTCTGGGTCACTGGCGCAACTGCCGCAGCCACTTCAGCATGCTCACCCGCGTCACCACCCTCACCACGCCCGCCACTGCCGCTTATGCCGCGAGCCTGGTTCTGCTGCTGTTGCTCCTGCCCTTGCCCCTGCCATCCACGGGATTGATCGGAGACGTTGACGTCGACCTGCCCCATGCCCTGCTGGGCAAACATTTCGCGCAAACGCCCGGACTGGCTTTCCAGCGCTTCACGCACCACCGCATGGCCACTCATAAAGGTGACCTGGGCCTGCTGGTCCGCCGTCATGTTGACCTTGATATCCAGGCGCCCCAGCTCGGCCGGCTGCAACTGGATCTCTGCCGATTTGAGGTTGGCGCTGGACAGGTACATCACACGGTTGACCACCTCCTCGGTCCAGCCGCTCTGGTGCATGGCCAGCGGCGCATTGGCCACGGGTGGCAAGGCATTCGCGGTTTTCGGCGTGGCGGCCTGGGTCAGCGCGGCCAGGCGGTTGGCGAAGTCATCGACACGGGTATCACTGCTGGCGTCTTTCAAATCCTTGAGGCCACCGTCGATCAGCCCGCTGAAGGCTTTGTCGCCGCCTTGGTCAGTGCTGTCCTTGGTGGCTTGCTGGTCAACCATAGTCGCCAGGCCGGCAGCAAAATTCTGCGCAGAGGTCAGCGGGTCCTGAGTCGTCGGCGCGGTTTTCTGCGGCGTCTGGCTGCTGGCCGAGACGTGACCGCCCTGCTCCATCGCCAGGCGCACGGCCGGCATCGAATCCAGTGGGTCGGCCGCAGGGTCGAACGCAGGTTGCTTGGCCTCATCCGTGGCTGCAACCGGTGCTGCGACGACGGGCTGGGCATTCTCGTCCTGAGCGGCCACCGGCGCCGGCGTTTGCACGGGGGCAGGCACGACAACGGGGACGACCGTGGCCATCAATGCCGGATCAACGACGGGATCGACCGGAGGTTGCTGCGCCACGGACGGGTCACTGGGTTTGTCGTCTTGATTGCTGGCACTGCTGCCGCTGTCGGAGCTGGCGGCCGGCTTGGCAGGCAAGGTATTGCCGCTATCGGCAACGGCCGGCGAGCTGACGGCAGGCTTATCGTTACCGGTCACAGGCTTGGTGTTGGTGTCGGAAGACTTGTCGCGCATGGGTTTGGCCGGTGCGACGTCGACCTTCGGCGTCGGTTTGGCAGCTTGGTTGGCAAACACTTGAGCGAAGCCAGGGCCCTTGTCCCGTGGGTCCGCAGCCGCTACCGAGGGGGCGGCGGCAGGCGCTTGAGGCTTGGCCGCTGGGGCAGCCTGAAGGAGCGAATTCTGGGCGACTGGCATAGTTAAAGGTCTCCACTGCATTGGGGGTCGGGGATGCAGTCAGAGGTGATATAGCAAGAGTCGGGCCACGTTTTGCGAAGCCCGTCAGTCAAAGCTGAAACCGCTGGCGCTCATGCTCGTACAAAGGCCGGACCAGCGCGAACTCCTGGTCGATTTCATCGACCAGCTCACCGAGGTCCACTCGAAAAGGCTCGGCAGAGCCGTCTTCCAGTCGGCGACACAGCTCTGCCAAGCGCACCGCGCCCAGATTGCCACTGCTGCCCTTGAAGCTATGCGCAATCCGCCCCAGCGCCTTGGCATCGTCACGCGCCTTGCGCAACGCCTCGACACGCTTTTGCGAATCGTCAAGAAAGGTATCGAGCAACTTGGGGTACTCGCTCTCCATAACCTCTTGCAAACCCGACAACACATCAGGGTCCAGATGAATCTCAAGCACTTGTTCGCTCCTTGATCAAGAATCGGCGGATTATGCCAGAGCCCCCCAGCAAAACTCCACGCACACGCTGCGCCCACCATCGGACCAGCGTACAGCGCTGCTCAGTTGGCGCACCAGACTCAAACCACGGCCAGACAGACGGTCGACATCCAGCGGCCGCGCCAGCACCTGCTCCACGTCAAACCCGGGACCGCTGTCGTCGATGCGCAGCGTCATTTTGCCGCCCATGGGGGTCGGCACCACCTGTACGTGCACACGCACATAACCACTGTTCAACTGCATGAGGCGCTGATTGCGCTGGTGGTAATACTCGGCGAAGCCCTGCGCATCACGCTTGAGCCGCGAATCCAGTTCCAGCACGCCATGCTCCAGCGCATTGGAATACAGCTCGGCCATCACACTGTAGAGCGCCCCACTCTGCTCACGCAGGCCGTGGACCTCCAGCAGCAGTTGCAGCAGGTACGGCAGCGGGTTGTAGCTTTTGAGCGCCTGTGCGCGAAACTCGAAGCTCACCGCCCAATCCAGCGGGCTCGCCTGGCCGCTGTCGGCATACAGGGGCTCCGCCGCACGCAGCGGCTGGCCGGCCTGCAAGGTGATCTCGACCATGCTGACGTCATCGCGCGCCTCACCCCGAAATGCCGCCAGGGCCTGTTCAATATCCTCAAACAGACGGTCAGGCTTGCGGTTGGTGGCAAACACTTGCTGCAAGCGCTCGACACCGAACAGCTGGTCATTAGCGTCGGCGGTGTCCAGTACGCCATCGGAGAGTAAAAATACCCGGTCGCCCAACACCATCGGCCAGACTTCCGTGCTGTCATCAAACGCTTCGGCGGACAGCACGCCCAACGGCAGATGCCGCGACACCAACGGCGTGCGCTTGCCCGTGGCGATCTCATGCACATAGCCTTCGGGCATGCCGCCGTTCCACACCTCCACCACGCGCTGCTGGGCACTCAGGCAGATCAGTGTGGCGCAACAGAACATGTCCACCGGCAGAATACGCTTGAGCTTGGCATTCATCTCCCGCAGGGTTTGCGCCAGGCCGTAGCCCTTGGCCGTCATGCCGTAGAACACTTCCGCCAGGGGCATGGCGCCGACAGCCGCCGGCAGACCATGGCCGGTAAAATCACCGAGCAACACGTGCATGTCACCCGACGGGGTGTACGCCGCCAACAGCAGGTCGCCGTTGAACAACGCATACGGCGATTGCAGGTAGCGAATGTTCGGCGCCGCGTTGATACAGCCGGAATGCGCCACCTTATCGAACACCGCCTTGGCCGCCCGCTGCTCATGCAGCAGGTAGTCATGGTGCCTGGCGATCACGTCACGCTGGCGCAAGACCGTGGCCTGCAAGCGGCGCAGGCGGTCCATGGCATTGATCTTGGCTGCCAGGATCAGTGGGTTGTAAGGCTTGGGCAGGAAATCATCCCCGCCGGCGTCCAGGCAGCGGGCCAGGGCTTCACTCTCACGCAGCGAGGTGAGAAAGATGATCGGCACCAACGCCTCCCCGGCCAGCTGCTTGATTCGGCGCGCCGCTTCAAAGCCGTCCATCACCGGCATCAGGGCATCCATCAACACCAGTTGCGGACGCTCGCGGCTAAACACGTCGACGGCTTGCGCACCATTAGTCGCCGTCAGCACCTGATGGCCCTGACGCCGGATGATGGTCGACAGCAACAGCAAATCGGCCGCACTGTCTTCGGCGATCAGGATCGTCAGCGGCTCAAGCACGGGGGCCAGGCTGCTCAACTGATGTCGAACAGTTTGTCGAAGTTGGAGATACCGAGGATCTTGCGCACATCGGAGTTGCTGTTGACCACCTGCACCTCGGCACTGTCGCCACCGGCATGGTCACGTAACAGCAGGAGCATGCCCAGGGCCGAGCTGTCCATGTAAGTGGTGTCCTTCAAGTCCACCACGTAGACCTCGGGCACCTTGTAGAAGCGCTCATACGCATCGCGAAATTTCTGGTGGCTACCGAAATCGAATCGGCCCTTGACTGTAATCGTCAACTTCGTCCCATCCAGGGATACTTCTGACTCAATTGACATGCGACTGCTTCCTTGTCATTGGCTATGTGCAACAAGGTTTAGCAGGTGAACCGGCGATGGGCAACACAGCGCGTCAAATGTGGCAGCTGGCCGGCCCACGCCTACCGTGGAGCGGTGGTCACTAATACTGTGATTGGCGGGGCAGGCGTTGTGACAGCTCATCAAGCAACTTTTGCTCGCGCTTGTCTTCGATCGCCCGCGCTTCGTCGATATAGCGCTGCACCAACTTGCGCAAACCTTCAACCCGGGCGAACGCCGCTTGCCAGCTTTCACGGGCCTTATCGAGGTTGTTCTGGTGCCAGGCCAGGCTCTGGCGCTGTTGGCCGACGGCGGTTTCCAGCTGGTTGAGAAAGCCCTGGTAGCCCATCAGCCACTGGCCGGACACGCCCTTGCTGCCGCGCTCGATCCACTGCTGCTGGTATTCGCCACGAAAGCGCTCCAGGTCGCCCAGTTTGCTTTCCGCCAGGCGCACCTGGCCCTGGAAGTAACCCAAGCGCTGGACAGCGGCTTTCTCGGCTTTTTCAGCCATGTCCACCACCGGCGCGAGGCGCGACGAACGGCTACTGGCCATGGCTTAGCCGCCGGGTGCAGGAGCGAAGATCGAGCCCAGGTGCGCTTCGCTTTCACCCATGCTGATCTTGTCGTTGAGGCCCTGGCGCAGGTAGGTCACCAATTGCGGCTGCAAGGCAATCGCCAGGTCGGTTTCGCGATCGCCACCGGCCACATACGCGCCGACGCTGATCAGGTCGCGGCTCTGCTGATAACGCGACCACAACTGTTTGAAATGTTGCGCGCGGGCCATGTGCTCCGGCGTGACCACCGCCGGCATCACCCGGCTGATCGACGCTTCGATATCGATGGCCGGGTAATGCCCTTCTTCGGCCAGCCGCCGCGACAGCACGATGTGGCCGTCGAGCACGCCCCGCGCCGAGTCGGCAATCGGGTCCTGCTGGTCATCACCTTCGGACAACACGGTGTAGAACGCGGTGATCGAACCGCCGCCGGCCTCGGCGTTACCGGCGCGCTCGACCAGCTTGGGCAGTTTGGCAAACACCGACGGCGGGTAGCCTTTGGTGGCGGGCGGTTCGCCGATGGCCAGGGCGATTTCCCGCTGGGCCTGAGCGAAACGCGTGAGCGAGTCCATCAGCAACAGGACGTTCTTGCCCTTGTCGCGAAAATATTCGGCGATACGCGTGCAGTACATGGCGGCGCGCAAGCGCATCAGCGGTGCATCATCGGCCGGGGATGCGACGACAACGGAGCGCTTGAGGCCTTCTTCACCGAGGCTGTGCTCGATGAACTCCTTCACTTCACGGCCGCGCTCGCCGATCAATCCGACCACAATGATGTCGGCCTCGGTAAAGCGCGTCATCATGCCGAGCAGCACGGATTTACCCACACCGGTACCGGCAAACAGGCCCAGACGCTGGCCACGACCGACCGTCAATAAACCGTTGATGCTGCGAATGCCCACGTCCAGCGGCACGCTGATCGGGTTGCGGTTGAGCGGGTTGATGGTCGGGCCGTCCATCGGCACCCAGTCTTCAGCCTTCATGCCGCCCTTGCCGTCCAGCGCGCGACCGGCGCCGTCGAGCACACGGCCGAGCATGCTCATGCCCATCGGCAGGCGGCCCGTGTCGGCCAGCGGCACCACACGGGCACCGGGGGCGATGCCCGCCAGGCTGCCGACCGGCATCAGGAAAATCTTGCTGCCGGAAAAGCCCATCACTTCGGCTTCGACCTGCACCGGGTGGTAGCTGTCGTCGTTGATCACCAGGCAGCGGCTGCCCATGGCGGCGCGCAGGCCTTCGGCTTCGAGGGTCAGGCCGACCATGCGCAGCAGGCGCCCTTCGAGAACGGGCTGGCCAGGCAACTCGGTGGCCTCGGCGTAGCCGCTCAGGCGCTTGGCGAAACTGGTGCGATCAAGGCGCATCGGGGGCGTCCAGGTCCACGCTCAGGTCAGGCTCGGCCGGGTGCAGAGCCTGTTCATGGAGTTGATCGAAGAGCTTGGCCATGATCTGGCTGATGCGGGTTTCCACCGTGGCATCGATGCGGCTGTGTTCGGTCTCGACGCGGCAACCGCCGGGCAGCAGCGCCGCGTCCTCGACGATGCGCCAGGTTTCTTCGTGGCGCTCGCGCAGGGCTTTGACCTGCTCGAAATCCTGGGGGTTGATGTACAAGCGCACATTGCCGACACCCAAGGGCAGCAGCTTGAGGGCTTCGCGCATCACGCTTTCGAGGTGGCTGGAATCGAGCACCAGTTCGCGCTGGATCACTTGGCGAGCGATGTGCTCAACCAGGCCGACCATGGCTTTTTCCAGTTGCGAATCCTGTTCGGCGATAGGATCGAACAGGCTGCCCATCAAGCGTTCCAGGCTGGCCAGCTTGACGCTCAAGGCCTCTTCGGCTTCCTGGCGCACCTTCAGCGTGGTGCTGCGAAAACCGTCTTTTTCACCCGCCGCGAAGCCTTCGTTGTAGGCCTCCTGACGGATGGCTTCCAATTCTTCAAGGGTCAGTGGCTGGACTTCATCCAGCGGCACCTCTTCCATTTGCGCAGGCGGCTCTTCGACATACGCAGGTTCCGGCTCCGGCACATGCGGGTCGAAACTGGGCAACGACCAGATGTCGAACCCGCCGACATCCCGCGCGCGAATCAGATCGCTGGGCGTCTCATCTTTGTTCGACATGCGCAGCGCCTTAGATCATTTCTTCGCCGCCCTTCCCGCCGAGAACGATTTCTCCGGCTTCGGCCATACGGCGGGCAATGGTGAGGATTTCCTTCTGGGCGGTTTCCACGTCGCTGACGCGTACCGGGCCTTTGGCTTCCAGGTCGTCGCGCAACAGTTCGGACGCGCGCTTGGACATGTTCTTGAAGATCTTCTCTTTGACGCCTTCGTCCGACCCCTTGAGGGCCAGCACCAAAACGTCGGACGACACCTCACGCAGCAACGCCTGGATACCACGGTCGTCGACATCGGAGAGGTTGTTGAACACGAACATGAGGTCTTCGATCTGGCCGGACAGGGTGTCGTCGATCTCGCGGATCGAGTCCATCAACTGGCCTTCGACCGAACTGTCGAGGAAGTTCATGATGTCGGCCGCGCGCTTGATGCCACCCAGGGTGGTACGCGAGGCATTCGAGTTGCCCGAGAACTGCTTCTCGAGAATCGTGTTGAGTTCTTTCAGCGCGGCCGGCTGCACCGTGTTCAGCGACGACACGCGCAGGATGATGTCCAGGCGCACTTTATGGTCGAAGTGGCCGAGCACTTCACCGGCCTGGTCCGGGTCGAGGTAGGCAACCACGATGGCCTGGATCTGCGGGTGCTCGTAGCGGATCACGTCGGCCACGGCGCGCGGCTCCATCCATTTCAGGCTGTCCAGGCCACTGGTGTTGCCGCCCAGCAGGATGCGGTCGATCAGGCCGTTGGCCTTGTCTTCGCCGAGGGCCGAGGTGAGCATCTTGCGGATATAGCTGTCGGAACCGACGCCCAGGCTGGTCTGGTCGCCGACGATTTCGACGAACTCGCTCATCACCTGCTCGACTTGCTCACGGTGCACATTGCGCATCTGCGCCATGGCCACGCCCACGCGCTGAACCTCTTTGGGGCCCATGTGGCGCAGCACTTGTGCGGCGTCGGTCTCACCCAAAGACAGCAGCAGGACTGCGGCTTTATCGACCTTGGTGAGCTTGGCAACAGCGGCTCGATCATTCATCTGCGTTAATCCACTCTTTCACGACCTGAGCCACACGGCCCGGGTCTTCTGCTACCAGACTCTTGATTGCATTCAGCTGAGCGTCATAGCCTTCGCTCGGGCTTGGCAACAGAATACTTTGCGGGCCGCCCAGGCTGACGCGGTCGTTGGCCAGTTCGCCGTCCAGGCCGCCCATGCCACCCAACTCGACGTCGCTTCCTGCAAGGGCAAGCTGCTTCTTGCCGTGGCCGGTGATGTTGTTGAGCACCGGACGCAGCACGCCGAACACCAGCACCAGGATGAACAACACACCCAGCATTTGCTTGACGATGTCCCAGAACCACGGCTGTGTGTAGAACGCAGGGTCGGTAATGACTTCGCCACGCTCGACCGAGAACGGCATGTTGATCACGCTGACGCTGTCACCCCGGCTGGCGTCAAAACCAACGGCGTCCTGTACCAGGCGAGTGAAGCGCGCCAATTCGTCGGCACTCCACGGCGCACGGGTCACCGCACCGTCAGCGGCATTGACCTTGACCTGGTCATCGACCACCACCGACACCGAAAGGCGATTGATTTTGCCCTGCTGCTGTTTGGTGTGGCTGATGGAACGGTCGAGCTCGAAGTTCTTGGTCGACTGGTTACGCTTGTCCGCCGGGTATGGCGCGAGCATCGGCTGGCCGGTGGCCGGGTCCATGATCTGCTGACCGTTGGCGTCCAACAATGGCTGGCCAGGCTGAATCGCAGCGGCGGTCGCGGCAGCGCCGCCCGTGGTTTGCGGCGCCGAAGCCGGTGCCGGCGGCTGGTTGCTCAGGGCACCCGGCACACCTTGCGGGCCATTGCTGGCGGTGCGTTGTTCGCTGGTCGACTGCTCGCTGCGCAGGGCCGGCTGGTCCGGGTTGAACTGTTCAGAGGTCGATTCGACCGCGCTGAAGTCCACGTCGGCGGACACTTCAGCCTTGTAGCGGTCGTTGCCGAGCACCGGCTGCAAAATATTATGCACGCGCTGGGTGAGCATGCTTTCCATGCGACGGCTGTAATCGAACTGCTTGCCGGCCTGGGTCAGCGCAGAATTTTCTGCCATGTCCGACAGCAGGTTGCCCTTCTGGTCGACGACGGTAATTTGCGATTTGCTCAGTTCGGGAACGCTGGTGGCCACCAGGTTGATGATCGCCAGCACCTGGCCAGGCTCCAGGGAACGGCCGGAAAACAGCTCGACCAGCACCGAGGCGCTCGGCTTGCGTTCGTCACGGACAAACACCGAGCTCTTCGGAATCGCCAGGTGCACGCGGGCGCCCTTGACGTTGTTGAGGCTTGAGATGGTGCGCGCCAACTCGCCTTCCAGGCCACGACGGTAGCGGGTGGCTTCCATGAACTGGCTGGTACCCAGGCCCTGGTCCTTGTCGAGGATTTCAAAACCGATGTTGCTGTCGGACGGCGTCACGCCGGCGGCGGCCAGCTTCATGCGTGCACGGGCGACGTCATCGGCCTTGACCAGCAACGCGCCGGAGTTGGGTTCTACGGTATAGGCGATGTCGGCGGCGGCCAGGGTTTCCATGATCTGCTTGGAATCCATGCCGGCCAGGCTGCCGTACAGCGGGCGGTAATCAGGTTGCTGCGACCACAGCACCACGGCAAAACCAATCGCCACGCTGGCAGCCAGGCCGACCATCAGGCCCACCTGACGCAACATGGTCATTTCGGAGAGGTTTTCCAGGAACGACAAACCAAACAGCGGCGGCTTGCCGTCTGTCTTGGCGGGTACGTTGTCCACGACTGCTTCTGCCATGACTTAAATCTCGTCCTTAAACCGGCATCTGCATGATGTCTTGATAAGCCTGAACCAGCTTGTTACGCACTTGGGTCAAGGCCTGGAAGGAAACACTGGCCTTTTGCGAGGCGACCATCACATCGGTGAGGTCCACGCCGCTTTTGCCGATTTCGAAGGCGGTAGCCAATTGATTCGAGGCTTGCTGGGTATCACTGACTTTGTTGATTGCCTGACCGAGCATGTCGGCAAAACTGCTTTGGCCCAATTCCGGCGCTGGCGCGACGGATTTCGGTTGAGCCATGGCATCCATTTGCATGGAGCGCATATCCAACATCAACCGATTGAACTCAATACCCTGGCTCATGACCTTCTCTCTCCGACGACCCGCAATTTTTTGACACTACGCAGCGGTTACTAGGGGTGGTAGCAACAAGGGTGCCAAATCCATAGCGGTTCGTAAGAAAAGGCGACAAACCCTGTCAGCCTAGGCTTTTTGTAGGGCGCGATTCTCAGGTCGCGAAAAGGTAGGCTTCCACATCCATCCCGGCGTCGCGCATCTGCGCCAGCTTGTAGCGCAAGGTGCGCGGGCTGATCCCCAGGCGTTCGGCCGCTTCTTTGCGGCGGCCGCGTTCGGCACGCAGGGTGTCGATGATCATCTGGAATTCGCGGCGCCGCAGGTCGTCCCCCAACGCACCGCCCGACTCGGCTTCGGCGACCGCCACGGGCGCCGGCGCAAGGCTCGGCAAGGGGGCCGCGCCACTGCCCATGGCCAGGCAGAAATCCTGGGGCTGGATCAAACCGCCCTGCTGCAAAATCAACGCACGCTGGATCGCATTGTCGAGTTCCCGAACGTTGCCGGGCCATGGGTAGCTGATCAGGCAGGCCTGGGCTTCAGCCGACAGCCGGGCCTGGGCGTGCTTCATTTTTTTGACGTGGTTGTTCAGCAGGCGCTCGGCCAGCGGGATGATGTCCGCCGGGCGTTCACGCAATGGGCGCCAGGCCAGAGGGAAGACCGACAGCCGGTAAAACAAGTCTTCCCGAAAGCGCCCCGCCGCTACTTCGCCCGCGAGGTCGCGGTTGGTGGTGGCGACTACGCGGATATCCAGCTGGATCGGCTTGCGCGCGCCGACGCGCTCTACTTCACGCTCCTGCAACACCCGCAGCAGCTTGGCTTGCAGGCCCAGGGGCATTTCGGAAATCTCGTCGAGCAGGATAGTGCCGCCGTCGGCCTGTTCGAACTTGCCGGCCTGGGCCGCAATGGCGCCGGTGAACGAGCCTTTTTCATGGCCGAACAACGTGGCTTCGAGCATGTTGTCGGGGATGGCCGCGCAGTTGATGGCGATAAACGGTTGCTTGGCGCGACCCGATTGCTGGTGGATATAGCGTGCCAGCACCTCTTTACCGGTGCCGGACTCGCCGGAGATCAGCACGGTTGAATCACTGCGCGCCACACGGGCGGCCAAGTCCAGCAACTGTGCACTGGCCGGCTCGAAGGCAATCGGGCCTTCGCCTTCGGCGGCCGAGATCACGCCCAAGGCATGCCGCGCGACCAACTCGATCAAGGCTTTGGGTTCAAACGGTTTGACCAGGTAATCCGCCGCGCCCTGGCGCATGGCATCCACCGCGCGCTCGACCGCGCCATGGGCGGTCATCAGCAACACCGGCAGTTGCGGCTGACGCGCGCGCAGCAGGCCGAGCAACTGATGGCCGTCCATACCGGGCATGTTCACGTCGCTGACCACCAGGCTGAAGGACTCTTGCTCAACAGCCTCCAAGGCCTCCTCGGCAGAGCCGACCGCCCGGTAGTCATGGCCCGCCAACAGCAGCGTGTCAGCCAATGCTTCACGCAGGGCGCGATCGTCTTCCACCAATAAAACCTTGATAGCCATAGTCCTTTTACTCCGCGCTTGCCGCGCTGGAAAACAGCGGCAAGGTCATCAATGCACAGGTGCCACGCCCCAACCGGGAACGCAGCTGCAATTCTCCCTGATGGGCCCGTGCCACCGCCTTGACCACGGTCAGGCCGAGGCCAGTGCCGTTCGTCTTGGTGGTAAAAAACGGTTCGCCCAGGCGTCGCAACACCACGGGGTCGATGCCACTGCCGCTGTCGCTGATACACAGGCGCAAGGTTTGCCCGCGGCTGTACAGGTGCACCTTGAGTCGCGCACCGGGGCCGCTGGCCTGGGTGGCGTTTTCGATCAGGTTGAGCAAAGCGCCGACCAGCGTGTCGCGATTGCACAGCAACTCGCCAAGGTGGCTGTCGCACTGCCAGCGCACATTGACATCATGGATATGCGTCGCCGCCGCCGATTGCAGCGACTGCAGCAGCTCGGACGGCGTGATGCGGTCGGTCAGCGGTAATTCGCCACGGGCAAACACCAGCATGTCGCGCACCTGGTGCTCCAATTCATGCAGGCGCTCCTTGAGGCGGCCGGCAAATCGTTGGTGGGTAGCGGCCGGCAGTTGCTCATCAGTCAAATGACTGGCGTAGATCAACGCCGCCGAGAGCGGCGTACGGATCTGATGCGCCAACGAAGCGACCATCCGCCCCAACGACGACAAGCGCTCATGGCGCGCCAGTTGGTCTTGCAGGTGACGGGTTTCAGTCAGGTCGTTGAGCAGCACCAACTGGCCGGGCTCGGCGTCCAGAGAGCGCGTGGCGATGGACAGGCGACGGCCGTCCTTCAGGGAGATTTCGTGACCGTCGTCCTCACGCGGTGCGAAGCAACGGGTGATGACATGGCGCCACAGCTCACCCTCAAGCGGTTCGCCCAACAGGTCGCGCGCGGCCGGGTTGGCTTCGCGGACATGGCCCATTTCATCAATGACGATCACGCCACCGGGCAACAGGTCGAGGAGATTTTGCAGACGGTTGGCCAGGCGCTCTTTCTCGGCCAGCTCTTCCATACGCTGGGCGCTCACCACCGCCAGCTCGCCTTTGAGCTCGGACACCCGGGCTTCCAGCAAGCTGTAAGAGTCGGTCAGTTGACTCGACATCTGGCTGAACTGCGAGAACGCCTGTTCAAGACCCTGCCGGGTAAGCGGCTCTGCAGACGGAACGAGCCCCGGGATAGCAGGGGCTGTAGAAAGTTGGGCGGCGTGGGGCATCATGCTCTCTCGCTTGGCTGACCGTCAGTTAAACGGAACGTTGCGAGGGCTGTAGCAATACCCGTGCCTAAAAAAATAGGCTTAGTTTTCAGTCACTTGAAAAACAGGCGTCAATCATCCGCCTGTTCATCACCTTCCCGACGACTCATACCGTACTTGCGCATCTTCTCCACCAGGGTGGTGCGACGGATGCGCAGGCGCTCGGCGGCACGCGCGACGATACCGTTGGCATCGTCCAGGGCCTGCTGGATCAGGCCTTGTTCCAGGCTTCCGAGGTAGTCCTTCAAGTCCAGGCCTTCCGGCGGCAGCATGGCGCTGGAACCGAAGTCCGGCGTGTGGCCGTTAATCGCGACACGCTCTTCGAGGTCGGTGCGCAGACTATCGACCAACTGCTCGTCTTCGTCATCGACGTAGCGGAATTTCTTCGGCAACTCGACCACGCCGATCACGCCATAGGGGTGCATGATCGCCATGCGCTCGACCAGGTTGGCCAGTTCACGAACGTTGCCCGGCCAGCCGTGACGGCACAGCGACATGATCGCGGCGGAATTGAAGCGGATCGAGCCGCGCTTTTCGTGCTCCATGCGCGAAATCAGTTCGTTCATCAGCAGCGGGATGTCTTCCACCCGCTCACGCAGTGGCGCCATCTCGATCGGGAATACGTTGAGGCGGTAGTACAAGTCTTCACGGAAGCTGCCCACCTCGATCATGCTTTCGAGGTTTTTGTGGGTGGCCGCAATGATGCGCACGTCGACGCTCTGGGTCTTGTTGCTGCCCACGCGCTCGAAGGTGCGCTCCTGCAGCACGCGCAACAGCTTGACCTGCATCGGCAGTGGCATGTCGCCGATTTCGTCGAGGAACAGCGTACCGCCATTGGCCAATTCAAAACGCCCGGCACGGCTGGTGATTGCCCCGGTAAAGGCCCCCTTCTCGTGGCCAAACAATTCGCTTTCCAGCAGCTCTGCGGGGATTGCCCCGCAGTTGACCGGCACAAAGGGTCCGTCGCGGCGCTTGGAGTGATAGTGCAGGTTGCGCGCGACCATTTCCTTGCCGGTGCCCGACTCGCCGAGGATCAAAACACTGGCGTCGGTATCGGCCACTTGCTGCATCATCTGGCGCACGTGCTGGATCGCACGGCTGGTGCCGACAAGGCTGCGGAACAGGTTGGGTTCACGATGACGGCCGCGCTCACGCGCCTGGTCATACATCTCGCGATAGACCTGGGCACGGTGCAGGGAGTCGAGCAATTTGCTGTAGCTAGGCGGCATTTCCAGGGTGGAGAGCACACGGCGGCGCTGGTCTTCCGGCAGGTCTACGGAAGAAATATCACCCATTAGCAACACCGGAAGGAACTCATCCCAGGTCGACAGTGTCTTTAACAGGCCAAGCACCGCGCCAGGAGCGTTTACCGTCCCGATCAGCACACAAATGACTTCACGGCTCGATGACAATGAGCTGACCACCTGCTGCCAATCGTGGCTGCCGCAGGGAAAATTTTCTTCGCCAAGAAAATTCAAAATGACCGCTAAATCGCGGCGGCGGACGCTATCGTCATCAATCAGCAGAATTTTGGTTTCACGCCACATGCAATAGCAACTTCCCTAGTAAAACGCTCTGCCCCAGAGTGAGGGCAATCTAGACGCTTGTAAGACTTCTTACCTTACTAGACGTCTGAAATCTGAAAACAGCACTAGTTAAGTCAAAAATGCTGGCACAGTCAAATATATGACGCGCCGTTCGGACTAACCGAGCCCATTCAGCCGAACAGATGGTAAACCTTTGACGCACTTTCCGCTCGGTTGATCTGCGACATCTCTTCGAAAATCGCCTGGCGCTCGCCCGTCGTCACCTCAAGTAATTGCTGATATACCGCCAGCAAACTCTCCAGTTTTTCCCGCAGGGCGTCTTCGTCCACCGGCGCATTATTGAGCGCCTCATCAATCACCGCACGGCATCCCATATCCAGTTCGCCGATAGCGTCCCAGTTACGTTCGGCCAATGCATCGACCAAGGCTTCGCGGGTTTCGTCAATCCGTTGCAGGGCGTGGCTCATGACATCATCCTCAGGCCTGGCGGCCTACAGTGTTGCAATACCGTCCCAGCCTTCCTTGAGCGTAATCATCAGGCCGGCTACTTCGTCGATCATGGCGACATCGCTTTTGCTGTTGGCTTCCAGCAAGCGCGTGGTCATGTAGGCATACAGATTATCCAGTTGCTGCAACGCCGCCGGATCATCGGTTTTTTCCGGATTCAGGCCGTCACGCAAACCGATCAGAATGTCGATCGCCTTGCCCAGCAGCAGGCCTTTTTGCGCGATATCACCACGAGCCATGGCGCCCTTGGCCTGCGCCATGCGATCGAGTGCGCCCTCCATCAACATCTGAACAAGACGGTGCGGGCTGGCCTCGGAGACTTGGGCATGGGAATTGACCTTCTGGTATTGGCGAAGGGCTCTCATGGGATTCATGTTTCTACCTCGTGACAGGCAACAGCTAAAAAAGATGGGCTCTGATTATTATGTCGACGGCGTCGCAAAAAACTTTAAGCCGATGGTCTGGCGAAGGTCACGCCCGACAACGTTAAGCACATTGCCGGACGGCCTCATTGAGGATCAACTGGTCTTCGGATTATTCAGCGCGTTAAGCGTGGTCATGACGCTGGAACGTTGACTGGTAAGCTGCGCGACCAAGTTGTTCATCGTGGTGTATTTGGCGGTCAGGCTCGTCTTCAAGGCCGCCATGCGCGCGGTCAGGGTGTCCTGCTGGTTTTGCAGGTCCTTGATGTTTGCCGACAGCGTCGATGTACGCGTAGCGAGAACCCCGGTACCACTGAGCGCATAGCTGTCGGTCGCGGTTTTCATCCGTGCCAGCAGCCCCTTGTCACCGTTGAAAATGCCGCCAATGTCAGTGGGGTTGGTCGCGATCGCGGCACCGAACAACTTATCGTCGATGCTCAGCTTGCCGGTCTTCTGGTCAGTGTTCACACCAAACTGGGCCAGGGATTTCAAAGAGCCCGTGCCACCCAATGCGTTCAGTTCGCTACGAACGGCCGAGGTCAGAGTACGCAGAGTGGCGTCGCCCGTCAGCGCAGCCGACGTGATGGAACCGTCGGCATTGGTGGTCACCGCGGTCTCAGTGTTGATCGCGGTCATCAGGGCGTTATAGGTGTCGACAAAGCCCTTGACCGAACTCTTGAGGGTGTCGGTGCTTCGCGCGATGGTAATGGTCGAACTCAGGCGCGTAACGGTTGAGCCAGGGGGGAGCGGATCTGTAGAACCGGCAGGCAGAGGCGACACTGCCGTCAACTTGATGCTCACACCACTGATCGCGTCGCCCAGGGTATTGCTCTTGGATTCCTGAGCGGTACCGTCAATGGTGTACTTCGCGTTCTGCGGCACGGTCACAACCGAGGTTCCGGCTTCCAGGCCGGAGTTACCGCCGAGGGTAATGTCGGTGCCGACACCGGTATTGGTCGACGTCATGACCAAACGGGAACCGGTGGCGTCAGTCAGGATGTTGGCACTCAAGCCAGCACTGCTGTATTGCGCGTTGATCGAGTCACGCACCTGCTGCAACGTCGCACCTGGCGGAACGCTCACACCATAGCTCTGGCCCGACTGGGAGATCTCCAGGGTGGTCGACGTAGTGCCGGTATTGACGACAGCCTTCGCCCCGGCTGCAAAAGTCTGGGTAGCGACCTTCGAGGCCGTCGCCAACTGATTGACCACCAACTGGTAGCTGCCCGCGGAGGCACCGGCGCCCAGCGTGATGGCCGATACGTTGTTATCCGAGGTCGTTGCCGACAAACCGCCGATACTGGCGTCTTTGGCCATGTTGTCCATGGCGCCGCGGAACGCATCCAGTGCCGCTTGAATCTTGCCGATCGAGGACAGCTGGGCGGTCGACGTTTGCGTCTGCTTGTTGATCTGCGACTGCTTGGGTGCCTGTTCCGCGTTCACCAATGCCGTCACGATCGACTGGGTATCGATGTTCGTAACTGGGCCGCTAACCGTAATATCACCCATGACTGTTCTCCTGATCCGGGGCTGGCGCTTTCTTGACGTACGACGCCTCAAGCAGCTTCAGCAACAAAATTCATGCCAGCTCAGACTTTGGCGTCAAACAATACGCTGCTGGCGTCGTGAAGGCTTTGTGCGAGTTTCAACGCAGTTTCCGAAGGAATCTGCCGAATCACCTCGCCGCTGTCGGTCGCAATGACCTTGACTACCACCTGATGGGTGGTGTCATCAATGGAAAAATCCAGGTTGCGCTGGGCAGCCTGGACGAATTTGCGAATATCCGTGACCGCCTGTTCAAGGTCGGACGGCTTTGAGTCCTGCTTGGGTTGGACCGTGGCGACCGTAGGGTCCACCTTGGTTTTCTGCGGGTCGGTACTTACGGGAGCAGGAGCACTTTGCGGCGCCACTGCCGGATAAGACAGGTTCAACTTGACGCTCATGTCCATGTCCAGTCTCCTCATCACGCAAAAGACAAAAGGGCACGTAAACGCGCCCTTCCGTCAGTCATCTACCGATGGCTATTACTGAAGCAGCTTCAGTACAGCGGAAGGCAGTTGGTTGGCCTGGGACAGGATCGCAGTGGAAGCCTGTTGCAGGGTTTGTTGCTTGGTCAGCTGAGCAGTTTCTGCAGCGTAGTCAACGTCCTGGATCTGACCGCGAGCGGCGCTGGAGTTGTCTGCAATGCTCTGCAGGTTGGCAACGGTGTTGTCGAAACGGTTTTGTACAGCACCGAGGCCGGCACGCTGGGAGTCGATGTCCGAGATCGCCTGGGTGATCACGTCGATCGCGTTTTGCGCGTTGGCAGCGGTAGTAACGTCGGTGTTGTTGACGGTGGTTTTGGTGGAGTTGGCAGCGGTAGCAGCACCGGCAGCGAACACACCGGCTACACCAGCGCCGTTCAGCGCGTAGCTGCTGGAGGAGTTCAGCGAAACAGCACCGGTAGCAATGATCGCGGTGGCGGCCAGTGCAGTAGCAGTACCGTAGGTACCGGTGCCGTCTTTGGTTGCAACCGAGATACCAGCAGCACCGCCGTCACCAGCGTTGAAGGTCAGGTTCTCACCGGTGTCGGACTTGACCGACAGAGCGTTGGTCGACGAATCGTAGTTAACGCTGATGCCCAGCTTGGCAGCGTTGGACTTCAGTTGGTCAGCCAGGTCGGACGTTTTGGTCACGCCAGTGAACTGAACGGCTGCACCGCTGCCCACTTGCAGGGTGAAGTTAGCGTTCGGAGGAGTAGCCGCACCAATGGTAGCCGCGTTCACGGTGAACTGAGCTTCGGTGCTGGCGGTAGCAGCCAGGCCGCCGACAGCGCCGTTCATTTGAGCAGCGATCTGCTTGGCAGAAGCGCCAGCTGCCAGGGTAACGGTTGCGGACTGGCCACCACCGGTAACGGTGATCGCGCCGCCGGCAATACCTGTTGCCGAAGGCGTCAGGGATTGAGTTTTCAGCTGCTGCGAACCAATGTTGTTGGCGGCAACGTTACCGATGCTCATGTCGATGGTCTGGTTGGCGTTGGCGCCGACCTGGAACGAAGTCGTACCGAACGAACCGTCCAGCAGGTTCTTGCCACCGAACGTAGTGGTGGTAGCGATACGGGTCAATTCAGCAGTCAGAGCAGCGTATTGAGCCTGGTTCGACTTACGGTCTTCAGCGCTTGGCGAGCCGTTGGCGGATTGCAGAGCCAGGGTACGCATGCTCTGCAGGATGTTGGTGGACTGCTGCATGGCGCCTTCAGCGGTCTGAGCAATCGAGCTGCCGTCGTTGGCGTTTTTGATCGCAACGCCCAGGCCGTTGATTTGGCTGGTCAGACGGTTGGAGATTTGCAGGCCGGCCGCATCGTCTTTGGCGCTGTTGATACGCAGGCCGGAGGACAGACGCTGCATGGAGGTTTGCAGGGCGCCGGAAGCCTTGTTCAGGTTGTTCTGAACGGTCAACGAAGCAAGGTTGGTGTTTACTGTTAATGCCATGACGAAATCCTCGTGGGTGGTGTACTGCGGCTTCCGGCCCTGGCAACCGCCGGGTGTGGCCTAGAGAACCTTCGTAATAGTTATCGTCGTGAATGCAAGTTGCTTGAGGACTTTTTTGATTTTTTTTACTAGCACCGGGCCACCCTTTGTAATTCAAGCGTTTACGATAGCTCAATGCCCAACAAATGCTGGGTTTCTGGCGCCAAATAAAAAACGCCCAGGCTTTTTCAAGCCTGGGCGTTTTTTTGTGCAACCTATCAAGGCATCACGGACGATAGAGAATCGCCGAACCCCACGACAGGCCTACACCGAACCCGCTGATGGCAACCCGCTTCCAGTCGCCGTCGATCATGTGCTTTTCCAGCAGCAGCGGAATGCTCGAAGACACGGTGTTGCCGGTCTCGACCATGTCCTTGATGAACTTCTCCACGGGCGCATCTTCGAAACGCCGCGCGACGGCGTCGACAATCGCCGCACTGCCTTGGTGGATGCAGAACGCGTCGATTTCGTCAGCCTTGAGGTCAGACTCGTTGAGCAGCTCGTGCAAATGCGCCGGCACCTTGAGCAACGCGAAGTTGAACACCTGGCGGCCGTTCATGAAAAACACGCCGTCGCTGACCTTCAAGTGCGGCGCGCCGGACCCGTCGGTACCGAACTTCGATTTGCCCAGCAACCAAGGCGCGTCTTCACCCATCCAGGTGGCGGTGGCGGCATCGCCGAACAGCATGGTGGTGTTGCGGTCTTCCGGGTCGACGATCTTCGAATACGGGTCGGCGGTGATCAGCAGGCCGTTTTTCAGGCCGGTGGCTTCCATGAAGCCCTTCATCGCATAGATGCCGTAGACGTAACCGGAGCAGCCCAGGGAAATATCAAACGCAGCCACATGGGTCGGCAGGCCCAGCTTGTCCTGGACGATGGCGGCGGTGTGGGGCAAACCCTCTTCGTCGCCGTTTTGCGTCACAACGATCAGCGCGTCGATGGATTCGCGCTTCAAATCCGGGTTAGCCGCAAACAACGCGTTGACTGCCTCGACACACAGATCAGAGGTTTCCTGCGCAGCATCCTTGCGCGGCAGGAACGCCGAACCGATCTTGCCGATGATGAAATCTTCATCCTTGGCGAATTTGGCGCCCTGGGCGTAGTTATCAACCCCGTCTGCTGGCACGTAACTGGCGATGCTTTTTATGCCAATCATTGTGGCTTCCCAATACTAAATAGCTGGATAACACCCCTCGGGCTACGCCGGGAGCGCTGACAATAAAGGGGGTAACCCCATAAAAATTCGCTAAAAGCCGCCGCGTAAAGACCCGACGACGACTTATCCTTTTCACACGATACAGTGAAGATGCGCTTTATGACTCACAGGTCACTCAATTTTGTGCGCTTTGTGCAAAACCCTGCAACATTCCCGGCAGCAGAAACGACAACGGCCCAGCCTGTTTCCAGGCTGGGCCGCTGGTGCTAGCGCCGATTACATCCGGCTGAACAGGCTCAACTGGGAGATTTTCACGAAGGCCAGTTGCGAGGCTTGCAGCATAGTCTGTTGCAAAGTCAGGTCAATGGCAGCCTGGCCCATATCGACGTTGGCCAGCGATGACATGGTAGAGGTGTTGGCCAAGCCCAGGCTGGTGTTTTCCTGGCCTTGAATATCCAGCGCATTCTGGCGCGCACCAATCGAACCACGCACCTGGTCAATCTGCGCCGAAGCGTTGGTCAGGTTGCCGATGGTGGTGTTCAACACGTCTTTGAGGTTGTTCTTGGCGACCTGGTTGCCATCCGCCGGGACCAGCAAGGCCTTGCGCAGTTGGCCCAAGGTATCCAGGGCGTTCATATTTTTGTTGCTGGTGGCACCGATGGAAAACTGATCACCCGCCCCTGGCGTACCGCTCACATCGAACGTCACCCCGGCAGCGGTAATCGACGTCGCGCCGGTGGCCATGGTGCCCGAGGCAATCGACTTGCTGTTCGGCGTGTACGGCTGGGCATACACATCGTAGGCATTGCCGCTGGTGAACTTGATCACCGCACCCGAGTTGGGAAAAGTACTGGCGTAGGTCGGCTGATCCGTGACCCGGCCGCCGGTCAGTTGCGCCGTGGACGGGTTGCTGGCCGTACGCGAGCTGCTGAACGTGTCCGGCTTGCTTTCCAGGGTGAACGCCTTGCCCGTCACCAATGCATCCGCAGGCGCACCCGAGGCGACATCCGGCCCCAGGTTCAAGCTGATATCGAATTTCACGCCGCGCAGGTTGACGCTCGAAGCGCCTTCCTTGGTGGAGTCAAACGTGCCGTTACCGGTGATCTCGGCGGTAACGTCATTACCGTCCTTGTCGCTCACGCTGTATTGGGTGCTGCTGGAGAAGGTCAATTTATAGGGCTGACCATCGGAAAAACTCTTGGTGTAAGCGGTGCCGGAAGTGATCAGGCCCGCCGAGATCGCGACCTTGCCGTCATTCACCGCAGGCGGCAACAGGGTGGCCTGGGTGCGGCCGGTGTTGGAAGAACTCTCAAGCAAGGTCTTGCCCGTATCTCCCGCAGAGACCGTCAGGTTGCTCGACACTTGCAGGCTCAGCGGCGTCTCATCACCCTGGTAGGTGTAGGTGCCATCGTTGTTACGGCTGTAGGGCGGCGTGTCGGTCTTGGTCCCGGAAAACATGTAGTTGCCGCTGGAGTCCTTGGTGTTGAGCAGGCCCAACACCTGGTCTTCAAGCGCGCCTATCTGGCTCGCGATCGCCTTGCGGTCATCATCGCTGAGGTTGAGATTACCGGCCTGCAATGCCAGGCCCTGCGCGCTTTGCAGGGTGGTGTTGATGCTCGCCAGGACACTTTCTTCGTTGGTCAGCGAGTTTTGCAAGCTCGTGATATTGCCGTTGTACTGCCCCAGCATGTCTTTCTGTTGTTGCAGCAGTAACAATTGGGCGGCGGCTACCGGGTCATCCGAGGCGGTCTGCACACGCACACCGGAACTCGCCTGGTCCTGGGCCTTCACCACACCCGAATAGTTATCCTGATACTTACTGGAGCTGGTGTCGAAATACTGCTGTGTAGAGATACGCATCGTTCCAGACTCCTTTAAAGGGCGTTAATCAGTGTGCTGAAGGTTTCTTGCGCAGCCTTGATGATCTGCGACGATGCGGTGTAGTACTGCTGGAACTTGATCATGTCGCCCGCTTCCTCATCCAGGTTGACCTGGGACACCGAGTTGCTGGCCGCCTTGTTCGCCGCCAGCAAGGCGCCGGTGGCGGTGCTGTCGGTGTTGGCCTGGGCTGCCTTGGAGCCCACTTGCGACACCAGCCGGCTATTGGCACTGACCAGGCTCACGCCTGCGTTGCCATCCACCGCGCCGACCGTCGCTTTCGTCTGCAACCCCAACAATTGCTGGGCGTTGCGGCCATCGGAGGTCGCGCCGCTATTGAACGAAAAGGTCGTGCTGTCGCCATTGGCGGGCGCACCGGACACCGTGGTATCAAAGCTGAAGCTCTTGCCTGGAATCAACGTGCCAGTCGCATCGCGCATCGGCACATTGACGGTGACCTTGTTGCCCTGCCCCGGGATGATGCTGCCGGTGCCGATTGCGTTGCCCTGGGCGTCGTTGACCGTGTAGGACTGGGTGCCGTCTGCCGCAGGCTTGCCGAACACCATCTTCACCGGCATCGAGTTTTCAATCCCGGCACGCAATTGCGCAGTGGCGGCGCCGCCGTTGATATCAATCGGCACGGTCAAGGTCGGTTGCGTAAACGCGCCGGTGCCGGTGTTGGTTTTGCTGGCATTTCCCGCCAACGGCGCAGCGAATGCAAGTTTGTTCGGGTCTTTGAGATCGACACCAATGTTGCTCGCCCCTGTGGCGGTCGGGCTGACCTTGAAGCTGTCACCGGCAGCGACCGGCCCCTTGCCATTCAAGGCCAGGGTGAACCCGTCGATCACCGGCGGCGGTGTGGTGGTGGTGTCGAACGAGCCCATGGCTTTGCCATCGGAACGCACCACGTTGTACTGGTTGCCGCTGGTAAAGGTGACTTTGTAGTCGAAGGTCGACAGCTTGCTGCTGTCGGCAATTGTCACGTTCAGGTTGCCGGAGCCTGCGCTGTTGCCCGAGGCGGCCTGGCTACGCTGAGCAATCGCTGCGGCACTGTTGATGTCGCTGAACAGCGAAGAACCGAAATCGCTATTGAGGTCCAAACCCTGACCCAACTGGCTGTTGACGCTGTCCGCCGTGGCGATGGCGATGCGGCCCAGGTCGTTGATGGCCGGCATCAGCGCATCACTGCGGTAACGCAACAAGCCGCCAATGCTGCCGCCGGAAACCACATTACCGATGTCCATGGGTGTGTCGCCCATGTTCAGCTGGATAGTGTACTGGCTGTTGTCGGTCTTGCTGGGCACGGCTGAAATCGTGTTGGCGACATTACCCTCGACGAGCGACTGACCGGTGCCGGTGGTGATGCTGACCTGGCCGTTCTTCTCGGTGGCCGTGACACCAATCAGTTCGTTGAGCGAACGTACCGCCTCGTTACGCGCATCCAGCAGATTGGCCGGCGCGGTGGTCGAGGTGCCTTGCGCCTGGGAAATCTGCCCGTTCAGCGACGCAATCGACGACGTCAGCTTGTTGACCTGATCGCTCATGGTGGTCAACTGGGCGTTGATGCCTTCTTTCTGCTGAGTCAATTGCGTGGAAATCGCGTTGAAACGGTTGCTCAAGGTCTGCGCGCTGGTCACCAGCAGTTGGCGTGCCGACACATCGCTGGGGTTTGCCGCGGCAGTCTGCAGGGAGGCAAAAAACGCGCTGAGCACCGCAGACATGCCGGTGGACTTGTCCGACAGGGTCTTGTCAATCGCAGCGGCCTGGCCTGCATAGGCAGTGGCATCGCTATTGAGCGCCGTGCTGCTCTGATAGGCGGCGCCCAAAAAATCGTTATAAATGCGGCGCACATCCGCCAGCGTGGTGCCGCTGCCGATAAACACACCGCCATAGGGGTTGCTGGCATTGGCGTTCTGAGTGGTCTGCTGACGCGAGTATCCCGGGGTGTTGACGTTGGCAATGTTGTTACTCAAGACCGACAGCGATCCTTGAGCGGCGTTGAGCCCTGACATCCCGATACTGAGCAAACTCATGATTCAGACCTTATAAATGTGTGGTAGCGCCAGCGGCTGCGTAATTCTGGTAACTGTTCATCGTTTTGGCGATCTGCGAAATCTTGCTGGCGTAAGCCGGGTCGGTTGCATAACCGGCTTTCTGCAACTCGCGTACAAACTGCTCCGGGTTGTCGGCTGATTTCACAACTTCTTTATAGCGATCATTGCTTTGCAGCAGTGTCACCAGGTCATGGAAGCTGTCCTGGTAAGAGTTATAGGAACGGAAATGCGCCGTCTCCTTGACCATCGCCCCATCGCGAAACTCACTGGTGATTGCGCGGGCCTGGGCCCCCTGCCAACTCTGCCCGGCCTTGATACCGAACAGGTTGTGGCTGCTGCTGCCGTCTTCGGCGCGCATCACCGACTTACCCCAACCGGTTTCCAGTGCGGCCTGGGCCACCAGGTACTTCGGATCAACACCGATACGCGCGGCGGCCGCCTTGGCCATCGGCAGCATGGTCGCGACAAATTCATCCTGCGAGCTGAAGGCCTTCTTCGCCGGTGCCAAGGGTGGCTGGGCAACAGCGCGCCCATAAACTTGCATGCGCCCGCTCGGTACGGCAAAGCTGCGCGCCGAGCTGTTGATCACCGTGTCGGCGGCGACACTGTTACGCAGTGGCGCGCTTGCCGGAGTGGTAGTAGCGGCAGCGTTTGGCACGATGCCAACGAGCAGGCGATCCGTCAGCTTGCTTGGCAAGGAGATACGGCGCTGGTTCATCAGCGCCACGTCGTTGGCATGGCTGTTGGTGCCTTCAGGCACCGCCACCCGGAACGCCCACAGAGGCCGCTGCCCGTTGGAGCGACCCAGCGGCCCATTCGCCTGGGTACCCGCCGCGATTTCCGTCGGCACGTCCACTTTCTTGACCGGCTCGGCAGCCGCCGGGCCCTGCAAGGTAGCGGCCTGGGCATCCACCGGTTTGTTCTTCTGCATCTGCCGCATCAGCACGTCGGCCAAGCCGATACCGCCGCCTTCGCGGGACATCGAGACCGCCAGCTGCTGGTCGTACATTTCTTGATATTGCTTGGCCGCCGGGGTGTTCAGCGGGTTGTCCTTGCCCAGGGCCTCGGTCGCCGAGCGCATGGACTTGAGCATCTCGCTCAAGAACAACGACTCGAACTCCTGGGCCACTTTGCGCATGTTGCCATCGCTGTTCTTGTCGGCACCGACCTTGAGCTGGTTAAGCCGGTTCAAGTCGGAGTAAGACCCCGAGTCCGCCGTGCTGCTGATCCCACTCTTGCGCATGTCCATGGCGATGGCCTCAGATCACAATCAGGTCGGCTTGCAAAGCGCCGGCCTGTTTCAAAGCTTCGAGGATCGCCATCAAGTCGCCTGGGGCCGCGCCCACCTGATTCACCGCGCGGACAATCTCGTCCAGGGTGGTGCCGGGGCCGAACTTGAACATCGGCTTGGCTTCTTGCTGAGCGTTGACCCGCGAGCGGGGCACTACCGCCGTCTGGCCATTGGACAATGGCCCAGGCTGGCTGACGATGGGGTCTTCGGTGATGGTCACGGTCAGGCTGCCATGGGTCACTGCTGCCGGCGACACTTTGACGTTCTGGCCGATCACGATGGTGCCGGTACGCGAGTTGATGATGACCTTGGCCACCGCCTGGCCCGGGTCGACCTCAAGGTTTTCCAGGATCGACAAGTAATCGACACGCTGGCTTGGGTCCAACGGTGCGGTCACACGGATCGAGCCGCCATCGATAGCCTGCGCCACACCTGGGCCGAGCATGTCGTTGATCTTGTCGACCACGCGCTTGGCAGTGGTGAAGTCGGAACGGTTGAGGTTCAACGTCAGGCTATTGCCCTGGTTGAAACCGCTGGGCACGGTGCGCTCCACCATGGCGCCACCAGGAATCCGTCCGGCAGACGGCACGTTCACGGTAATTTTCGAGCCGTCACGGCCCTCGGCATCAAACCCGCCCACCACCAGGTTGCCCTGGGCGATGGCATAGACGTTACCGTCGATACCCTTGAGCGGCGTCATCAACAGCGTGCCGCCGCGCAGGCTTTTCGAGTTACCGATCGACGATACGGTGATGTCCACCACCTGGCCCGGCTTGGCAAACGCCGGCAAGTCAGCACTGATGGACACGGCGGCGACGTTTTTCAGCTGCACGTTGCCTGAGCCCGCCGGCACCTTGATGCCGAACTGCGACAGCATGTTATTGAAGGTCTGCAGGGTGAACGGGGTCTGGGTGGTCTGGTCACCCGTGCCATTGAGCCCGACCACCAGGCCGTAACCGATCAACTGGTTGGAACGCACACCGGAAATGCTCGCGATGTCCTTGAGGCGTTCGGCCTGGGCGACAGCGCTTAAGGAAAGCAGGAGTGCCGCCGCCATCAGCTGTTTGAATTTCAAAGTGGTCACCTAGAAAGGGAACAGCGGGCTAAGGAAGAAACGGTCGAACCAGCCCGGCTGACTGGCATCAGCAAACGAACCTGTACCCGAGTAGGTAATGCGTGCATCGGCAATGCGTGTCGACGGCACGGTGTTGTCAGTGGCAATGTCATCGGCCCGCACCATCCCGGCAATACGCACCAACTCATCACCGGTATTGAGGGTCATCCACTTCTCGCCACGGATGGCGATAATGCCGTTGGGCAACACATCCGCGACGGTCACGGTGATCGAACCGGTGAGACTGTTACCCTGCCCTGCCGCGCTCTTGCCATTGGTGGCGCGGTCGCCGCTGTAGCCGGCACTCAAGCTCAGGTCACCACTGCCCAACGGGTTATTGGTATTGGGGACGGCACCGAACAACGAGGTCAGGCCAATGCCCGTCTTGCTGGTCTTGCCCACCTGCGAGTTGGCGTTTTTGCTGGCTTGGGTTTTCTCGTTCAGGGTGATGGTGATGATGTCACCCACGCGGAACGCCTTGCGGTCGCTGTACAGGTTCTGTTCGAAACCGGCCTGGTAAATCGAGCCATTGTTGGCCGCCGCAGGCAACGGCGTGCGCGGCAGCACCGGCGCGTAGTACGGGTCATTGGGTTTTGGCGTCGGGGCGACACAGCCCGCGAGCACGGCGATCCCACTCAATGCCAGAACAGAAACATAGCGATTCATGACCCTTACCTCACGGTGTTGCAGGCGCCGTCGAAGGCGCCCCATAGACTTGATTACAGATTCTGCGTTACGAACGAAAGCATCTGGTCGGCGGTGGAAATCACCTTGGAGTTCATCTCGTAGGCGCGCTGGGTGGTGATCATGTTGACCATCTCCTCAACCGTGCTGACGTTGGAGGTTTCCAGGGTGCTTTGCAGGGTGGTGCCGAAACCGTTCAGGCCAGGGGTGCCGATTTGCGGCGCGCCACTGGAAGCGGTTTCCAGGAACAGGTTGTTACCGATGGCTTGCAGGCCGGCCGGGTTGATGAAGTCGGCGGTTTGCAGGTTGCCGATCACTTGCGAAGCCGGGTTGCCGGCCACGGTGATCGACACGGTGCCGTCGTTGCCGACGGTGAAGGTCTGGGCGTTGGCGGGCACGACGATTGCCGGCTCCAAGGCAAAGCCGTTGGCGGTCACGACCTGGCCATTGGCGTCCAGGTGGAACGTGCCGTCACGGGTGTAGGTGGTGGTGCCGTCCGGTTGCAGGATCTGGAAGAAACCTTTGCCGTTGATGGCCATGTCCAGCGGCTGCCCGGTTTGCTGCAGGTTACCGGCAGTGAAGTTCTTCTGGGTGCCAACGATTTGCACACCGGTACCCAGTTGCAGGCCCGACGGCAGCTCGCTGTCCTGAGTCGACTGGGCGCCTGGCTGGCGCTTGATCTGATAGAGCAAGTCCTGGAACTCGGCGCGGTCACGTTTGAAGCCCGTGGTCGATACGTTCGCCAAGTTGTTGGAAATGGTCGTCAGGTTGGTGTCCTGGGCGGACAAACCTGTTTTGGCAACCCATAGAGCCGGAAGCATGCTGTTCTCCTTCGTGCGCCTGTTTGTTGGCGCTGCGCTGCAAAATTAGTGTTCAGTCAGGGACGGCTATCAGCTCATCGCCAATACGCGGGTCATGGCCTGGTCGTCTTCTTTGGCGCTGTTCATCATCTTGATGTGCAGCTCGAACTGCTTGGAAAGCGACAGCACAGCGGTCATTTCTTCAACGGCATTGACGTTGCTCGCCTGCAGGAAGCCCGAGGTCAACTTCACGTTCGCGTCGGCCTGGGCCGGCTGGCCATCCTTGGTGTGGATGGTGCCGTCCAGACCTTTGGTCATGTTCTTGAGGTCCGGCTGGACCAGCTTGATGCGGTCCACTTCAGCCATCACCCGTGGGCCTTCGCCCATGGCGCGGATGCTGATGGTGCCGTCGGCACCCACTTCGATTTTTTGCTGGGGCGGCACCGCAATCGGGCCACCGTTGCCCATGATCGGCATGCCGTTACCGGCACGCAGCACGCCCAACGCATCGACGTTCATGCTGGCGCTGCGTACGTAGGCTTCGCTGCCATCCGGGGTTTGCACGGCCATCCAGCCATTGCCGTTAACCGCCACATCGAGGTCACGACCGGTTTCGATCATCGCGCCCGGGGAGAAATCGGTGGCCGGCCGTTCGGTCATCGCAAACGCACGCGCCGGAAAGCTGTCACCAAACACCGGCATCGAACGCGCCTGCTCAAGGTCACGCTGGAAACCGTTGGTGGAGATGTTCGCCAGATTGTTGGCATGGGCCTTCTGCGCCAGTGCATTCTGGCTGGCGCCGGTCATTGCCACATAAAGGTACTTGTCCACGCTCTATCCTCTTTCTGACGGACGCTTGCCGCCCACCGTTGTACTGATGAGGCTTAAGCAATTTGCGAACCAACTTTCAAAAAGACAGGAAAGTCCAGGCAGCGCGGGGGTTTGCGGGCAGGCAGGAGGATTTCAAGGCCTGGAGAGAGTCGAAAAAACGGCGGACTACTGCCGCCTGCGGCAAGCACAGGCCTTGAAGATGACAAATAACAAATGCGGGAGCTGGCTTGCCTGCTCCCACAGTTTTAAACCGTGTTTAGCCTGGTGCCTTATTTATCGCCCTTAAGAATGCCGTAATCACGCAATTTATTGGCGATGGTGGTGTGGGACACACCGAGGCGCTTGCCTAACTGACGGCTGCTCGGGTGCTCGGCATACAAGGCTTCCAGTACTGCTTTTTCGAAACGCCCGACGATGTTGTCCAACCCGCCCTCCAACGAAAAATCGCCAAGCGGCTGACGCACCCCGTAATCCGGCAAGCGAATATGCTCCGCCTTGACCGTGCCGCCCTCGCACAACGACACCGCCTGAAACAGCACGTTTTCCAACTGCCGCACATTACCCGGCCAATGGTAATGACTGAGTCGATCCATGGCCGCCGGTGCCAACTTGGGCAGTGGGCAACCAATCTGCCGGCTGGCTTGATCGAGAAAATGCTCAACCAGCGGCGCCAAACCATCCAGGCATTCACGCAAGGGTGGGATGTGCAACGACAGCACATTCAGGCGGTGATACAGGTCTTGGCGAAACTCACCCCGGGCGCACAGTTCGGACAAATCGACCTGAGTGGCGCAGATCACGCGCACATCCAGATAGACCTCCTCGTCGCTGCCCACTCGGCGAAAGCAACCGTCCTGCAGAAAACGCAGCAACTTCACCTGCAACCGCGCGCTCATTTCCCCCACGCCATCGAGAAACAACGTACCGCCCGCCGTGAGTTCCAGCAGCCCGAGCTTGCCTTCCGCACGGGCGCCTTCGAACGCGCCAGGGCCATAACCAAACAGTTCGGTCTCCGCCATCGACTCTGGCAGCCCGGCGCAGTTGAGTGCCATCAACGGCGATTGCCCACGTGGGCTGGCCAGGTGGCAGGCGCGCGCCAGCAACTCTTTGCCAGTGCCGGTTTCGCCTTCTATTAATAGCGGCGCATCCAAGGGCGCCATGCGCCGTGCCTCACGAACCACCGCCGCCATGACCTTGGAGCTCTGGAAAATACTGTCGAAACCGCGCAGCTCCTGCTTGCGCACATTGTAGATACGCTCCCCCACCCGGTCAGCGCGGTGCAGGGTCAGCACCGCGCCGGCCATGGCTTCACTGTCATCGTGCTCGGAAGATTGCAGCGGCGCGATGTCCGCCAGGAATACGTCGCCCTTGACCTTGACCCGCAAGCCGTTGATCCGCGACTTGCTCGCGCGCACCAGCTCCGGCAGGTCGAAGTCCTCGGCATAACGCGACAATGGAATCCCCGGCACCTCGTCGACCCGCACCCCGAGCAACTGCGCCGCCGCACGGTTGGCGGCGACGATGGAGCCGCCCATGTCGATGGACAGCACCGGAAACTCCAGCGCACCGAGCAACGCGTTGAGCTCCATATGCCGACGCTCGCTGGGCATCAGCCCTACTCGTTTGACACCAAAAACCCCGGCAATCGCTTCGAATTGCGGGCGCAATGCCTGGAACTGCATGTTCACCAGGTTGGGGCAAAACAGGTAAATCGCGTTGCCATGCTCACCGCCCACTTCGCCTTTGGCGACGTTGACGCCGTACTCCACCAACAGGTTGAGGATGTCCCGCAGGATGCCGATGCGGTTCTGGCAGTGCACTTTGATACGCATGAAAAGGCCCGAAAGGTGGGAAGGCGCCGCGTCTTTTTGCCGCTGGGCGCAGATAGTCGTCAAGATTATGTGACAGTGCGTGCACTTTTCACAGCCCAAGACACAGAAGACCCGCACGATCGTAACGAATACTTTACGAAATTCAGTAACTTTTCCTACAGGGTTAGGCCAGAGCCGGATGGAATCCGCCGTCTTCCGCGTTATCAATAGGGCATACGCCGCACATAACAAGAACGAATGCCTAAGCAGGAGAGCCGTATGAAGCAGACGCAATACGTGGCCCGCGAGCCCGATGCGCAAGGTTTTATCCACTACCCGCCAGAAGAACATGCGGTGTGGAACACCCTGATCACTCGCCAGCTGAAAGTCATCGAAGGTCGCGCCTGCCAGGAATACCTGGACGGCATCGACAAGCTCGGCCTGCCTCTGGACCGCATTCCGCAACTGGGTGAAATCAACCAAGTGCTGGCCGAAACCACCGGCTGGCAAGTTGCCCGCGTGCCGGCGCTGATCCCCTTCCAGACCTTCTTCGAATTGCTCGCCAGCAAACAGTTTCCCGTGGCGACCTTTATTCGTACCCGTGAAGAACTGGACTACCTGCAAGAGCCGGATATTTTCCACGAGATCTTCGGCCACTGCCCGCTGCTGACCAACCCCTGGTTTGCCGAATTCACCCACACCTACGGCAAGCTCGGCCTGGCAGCAACCAAGGAACAACGGGTGTACCTGGCGCGCCTGTACTGGATGACCATCGAGTTTGGCCTGGTGGATACGCCGCAAGGTCGGCGCATCTACGGTGGCGGCATTTTGTCGTCGCCCAAGGAGAGCGTGTATTGCCTGTCGGATGAGCCCGAGCATCAAGCCTTCGACCCGCTGGAAGCCATGCGCACGCCGTACCGTATCGACATCCTGCAACCGCTGTACTTCGTACTGCCCGAGCTCAAGCGCCTGTTCGAAGTGGCGCAGGAAGACATCATGGGCATGGTCGAGCGCGGGATGCAGTTGGGGCTTCACGCCCCCAAATTCCCACCCAAACCCAAAGCGGCGTGAACCTTAGGTTTTGAGGCCAGGTGAGTCTGTTCCCCGGCCCCGCGTTGCTTTAGGGTGACGCTACTGACGACCGTTTTTCAAACACTCGAATTCAGGACACACACATGACCACCTTGAACCAAGCCCACTGCGAAGCCTGCCGCGCCGACGCCCCGCAAGTCAGCGACGAAGAGCTGCCGGTACTGATCAAGCAGATTCCCGACTGGAACATCGAAGTCCGCGACGGCGTGATGCAGCTGGAAAAAGTTTTCCTGTTCAAGAATTTCAAATTCGCCCTGGCCTTTACCAACGCCATGGGTGAAATCTCCGAAGCCGAAGGCCACCACCCAGGCTTGCTCACCGAGTGGGGCAAAGTCACCGTGACCTGGTGGAGCCACTCGATCAAGGGCCTGCACCGCAACGACTTCATCATGGCCGCGCGCACCGACGAAGTGGCCAAGGACGCCGAGGGCCGCAAGTAATGCATTTCGATGCCATTGGCCGCGTGCCCGGCGACCCCATCCTGGGCTTGATGGACCTGTATGCCCAGGACAGCAACCCGAACAAATTCGACCTGGGCGTGGGCGTCTATAAGGATGACCAGGGCCTGACACCGATTCCGCATTCGGTAAAACTCGCCGAACAGCGCCTGGTCGACACTCAAACCACCAAAACCTACATCGGCGGGCACGGCAACGCGGCGTTCGGCACGTTGATCAGCGAACTGGTGCTTGGCGCCGATTCAGTGTTGATCCGCGAACGCCGTGCCGGTGCGACCCAGACCCCGGGCGGCACCGGCGCCCTGCGCCTGAGCGCCGACTTTATCGCCCACAGCCTGCCCGGCCGTGGCGTGTGGTTGAGCAACCCGACCTGGCCGATCCACGAAACCATCTTCGCCAAGGCCGGCCTGAAGGTCAGCCATTACCCGTACGTGGGTGCGGACAACCGCCTGGACGTGGCAGCGATGCTGGCGACGCTCTCCACAGTACCGAAGGGCGATGTGGTGTTGCTGCACGCGTGCTGCCACAACCCGACCGGCTTCGACCTGTCCCAGGATGACTGGCGCCAAGTGTTGAAAATCGTGCGCGAGCGCCAACTGCTGCCGTTGATCGACTTTGCTTACCAGGGCTTCGGCGACGGTCTGGAGCAGGACGCATGGGCGGTACGGCTGCTGGCAGCCGAACTGCCGGAAGTGCTGATCACCAGTTCCTGCTCGAAAAACTTCGGACTGTACCGCGACCGTGTGGGTGCATTGATCGTGTGTGCGGCAGATGCCGAAAAACTCACGGACGTGCGCAGCCAACTGGCCAATATCGCGCGTAACTTGTGGTCGACACCGCCGGATCATGGCGCCGCAGTGGTCGCGACCATCCTCGGCGATGCCGCGCTCAAGCAGGTATGGAGCGGCGAAGTCGAAGCCATGCGTTCGCGGATTGCACAGTTGCGCTCCGGGTTGGTGGAGGCGCTGGCGCCACACGGGTTGGCCGAACGGTTTGCGCACATCGGTGCGCAGCGCGGGATGTTTTCCTATACCGGCCTGAGTGCCGAGCAGGTGAAACACCTGCGGGAGAAGCACAGCGTGTACATGGTCAGTTCGGGGCGCGCTAACGTCGCAGGTATCGATGCGACACGCTTGAGCCTGCTCGCACAGGCGATCGCCGACGTTTCCAACTGAAGCGACCGCAAGTAAATGCAGAAGCGGGCTCGCTCGCGAATGCGGTAAATCAGTCGTCAGATGCATTGACTGACACACTGCATTCGCGAGCGAGCCCGCTCTCACATTTGGATCGCGCCCGGCTTTAGCCCGCGACCATTTCAGCTTTTAGCTGTGCCTCTTTTGCCTGCGCATCCGCCAACCGATACAACTCGATATGCCCATCCCAATGCTCGATCAATGCCGTGCATGACTCCACCCAATCCCCGCAGTTGAGGTAATCCACCTCACCGACCTTACGAATCTCCGCATGGTGGATATGCCCACAGACCACGCCATGCAGTTCACGCTTGGTCACTTCGTGGGCGATCGCCTCTTCGAAATCACTGATAAAGCTCACCGCCGTTTTGACCTTGTGCTTGAGGTACGCCGACAGCGACCAGTAGCCATAGCCATAGCGCGCACGCCAGTGATTGAGCCAGCGGTTCAACGTGAGGGTGAACTCGTAAGCCGAGTCACCGAGAAATGCCAACCAGCGGTGGTAACGGGTGATTACATCGAATTGGTCGCCGTGGATCACCAGCAGGTGGCGACCATCAGCGGTGACGTGCACCGCCTCGTCCACCAACTGGATATTGCCCAGGATCAGCTTGGAATAACGGCGTAGAAATTCGTCATGGTTGCCGGTGACATAAATCACCTCGGTGCCGCGCTTGGCCATGGTCAGCAGCCGGCGGATCACGTTGGTGTGGGCCTGGGGCCAATACATGCCGCCGCGCATCTTCCAGCCGTCGATGATATCGCCGACCAGGTACACCTTGTCGGCGTGGTAACCCTTGAGGAACTGCGAAAGGTGCTCGGCCTGGCAATCCCGGGTGCCCAGGTGCACGTCGGAAATCCACAGGGTCCGCACCCGTTGCTTACGGCTGGGCTTAACGAATTCGGCACTGGTCATGGGCGTCCCTCGACGGTGTTTTCGCGAGCTTGCACCCTTGCGATTAATAGCCCATGACAGACCTGCGTCAGTCTGATGACAGCGCTCGCCTGCCGCAAAGCGTTGTAGACTGGCGCCATGCTGCCCAGGAGACCGCGATGAGACCGACCCTCACGCTGCGCCACTACATCGAAGCCCCCCTCGCCCACAGCCATGACCATGCGCAGTTGGTGTTCGGCCTGTCCGGGCACCTGGACCTGGAAGTCGACGGCCGTGGCAGCCAGGTGCACGAAAGCAGCGTGATGGTGCTGCCGTTCTCCGCCCACCATACCTGCGGCAGTCGCGACGGCAGCCGCTGCCTGGTGCTGGATGTGCCCACCGAACACTGGGTGGTGCAATCCCTGGGCGAACATGCCGACGCCAGCCGCCGCCTGCTCGATCAACCGGCGCGCCTGGCTCTGGATTCCCGGCAAAGCCAGTTGGTGCAATGGCTGGCGCACAGCCCGGTGGATGATCCGCTGATCGTCCAGCAAGGCGCGGTGTTGTTACTGGCCAGCCTTAACCACCCGCTGGCCCGCCCGATGCAGGGCAAGCGCCTGCCCTATGCGGCATTCAACGCCCACATCGAGCGGCACGCGGCGCGCCCGCTGCAGGTTGCCGACCTTGCGCGGATCGCCGAGCTCTCAGTGCCGCGCCTGCATGCACGCTTCATGGCAGAGTGCGGACAAACGCCGATGGACTATCTACGCAGCCGTCGTTTGCACATGGCGCTCGGGCTTTTACGTGAGACTGCCCTGGCCATTGGCGAGATCGCCGCACGTGTCGGCTATGCCTCGCAGAGCGCATTCTCTGCGGCCATGCTGCGCGAATTCGGCGCCTCACCCGGCGCGTTGCGTCGGGCCGCCTGACAAGAGCCCTGCGTTAATCATCGCGAGCGTCGCGACAGACACCAGCGCCCTCGACCCTCTAGACTGCGACGCTGACACCCCGTTGGTTCAAGGATCGCAATGACTCCCCGTTCAGCCCTCGGCGCCCTGCATATCGGCGCATTGATGTTTGGCCTTACCGGCGTATTCGGCAAGCTGGCGGCCGCCTCGCCCGCCACCATTGTGTTTGGCCGCGCCGCCTTTGCCGTGCTTGCCCTGGCGGTGTTTGCGCGATTCGCCAGCAATACCCCCTGGAAACAGCTGCAGATGCGCGACTGGCGTCGGCTGCTGGTCAGCGGCGTGTTGCTGGCGGCGCACTGGGTGACTTTCTTCATTGCGGTCAAAGTCGCCGGGGTCGCCGTCGCCACGCTCGGCTTTACCGCATTCCCGGCCTTTACGGTGATGCTCGAAGGGCTGATCTTCCGCGAGCGCATTCGCGCCAATGAAATCCTGCTGGTGGTACTGGTCAGCATCGGCCTGGTGCTGGTGACGCCGGACTTCAACCTCGCCAGTGCAGCCACCGGCGGCTTGCTGTGGGGCATTGTCTCTGGGCTATTGTTTTCACTGCTGTCGCTGAACAATCGCGCCAGTTCCGGGCGCATTCCGGCGGTGCAGGCAGCGCTGTGCCAGAACGTTGTAGTTGCGGCCTGCCTGTTGCCCTTGGCCGCGCCGGGGCTGGCGCAGGTGCGGGCCATCGACTGGTTGTGGATCGGGCTGTTGGGGGTTTTCTGTACCGGCCTGGCCCACAGCCTGTTTGTCGCCAGCCTCGCCGTGATCAAGGCACGTACGGCGTCGGTGGTGTTTGCCATGGAGCCGGTCTACGGCATCACTGCGGCGTGGCTGCTGTTTGCCGAAACCCCGACGTTGCGCATGCTGCTGGGGGGCGCACTGATCATCATCGCCATCGTACTGTCGGGGTTGATGGGCAGTGCCAGCCAGGCCAAACAGCCCGCTGCAACCGCATGACCTTCACGCGTTTCGATCGTTGTGGCCCAAATCCCGCTGCGGGTCGATCTGATCGCGTACGCGCTGTTTAAGCACCTTGGCTTCCGGGAAACCACCGTCGGCCTTGCGCTCCCAGATCTGCACGCCGTCACAGGTGATGCGAAACGCGCCACCGGTGGCGGGTTCCAGCGTCACGCGCGCCAAGTCGTCGCAGAACGTGCTCAACAACTCCTGGGCCAGCCACGCGGCGCGCAGCAGCCACTGGCACTGGGTGCAATACGTAATGACGATCTCGGGTTTGCTTGCAGACATAATTTGAGAGGTTCCTGGCATAACAGGCTGGGAGGATCGAGTGGCTATAATACCGGCCTTTATCGCCCAGCCCGAGATACATGATGCGCCGCCTGTTGTCCTGCCTTTTCCTGTGCCTGCTGCCACTCCTTGCCAACGCCGTGGAAACACCCCGCCCGAAAATCGGCCTGGTGTTGTCCGGCGGCGCCGCCCGTGGCCTGGCGCATATAGGCGTGCTCAAGGCCCTGGAAGAGCAAGGTATTCAGATCGATGCCATTGCCGGCACCAGCATGGGCGCGGTGATTGGCGGTTTATACGCCTCGGGCTACAAGATAGATGAGCTGGAAAAGCTCGCGCTGAATATCGATTGGCAGCAGGCGTTGTCCGATGCGCCACCGCGGGAGGATGTGCCGTTTCGACGCAAACAGGATGACCGGGATTTCCTGGTCAAACAAAAACTCAGTTTCCGCGACGACGGCAGTCTGGGCCTGCCGCTCGGCGTGATCCAGGGCCAGAACCTGGCTCTGCTGCTGGAAAGCATGTTCGCGCACGCCAGCAACACGCGTAATTTCGACAAACTGCCGATCCCGTTCCGCGCAGTGGCCACCGACATCACCACCGGCGAAAAAGTCGTGTTCAACAAAGGCCACCTGCCTCAGGTCATCCGCGCCAGCATGTCGATCCCCGCCGTGTTTGCCCCGGTGGAGCTGGACGGGCGGCTGCTGGTGGACGGCGGCATGACCGACAATATCCCGCTGGATGTAGCCCGGGAGATGGGTGTCGACATTGCTATCGTGGTGGATATCGGTACGCCTCTGCGTTCACGCAAACAACTGGCGACCGTCGTCGACGTGCTCAACCAGTCCATCACCCTGATGACCCGGCGCAATTCCGAGGAGCAACTCAAGGCCCTGCATCCGAAGGACGTGCTGATCCAGCCGCCCCTGGCCGCCTATGGCGTGACGGACTTTGGCCGCGCCAAGGACATGATCGACGCCGGCTACCGCGCCACCCGCGCGCTCGATATACGCCTGGCACACCTGCGCCCCGCCGAACCGGTCGACCCGCAACTGGTGGAGGCGCGCACCCCGGGCGAACGCACGCCGATCATCACTGCGATCAACGTGGAGAACGACTCAAAAGTCAGCGATGACGTGATCCGCTATTACATCCGCCAAACCCTGGGCGAGCCGCTGAACCTGGACCGCCTGCAAACCGACATGGGCACGTTGTACGGCTTGGATTACTTCGAGCAGGTGCAATACCGCGTGGTGAAAAAAGGCCGCGAGAACACCCTGGTCATCAGCGCACGCGGCAAACGCAGCGGCACCGATTATTTGCGCCTGGGCCTCAGCCTGTCGGATGACATGCGCGGCGCCAGTGCCTACAACCTCGGTGCCAGTTACCGCATGAACGGCATTAACCGTCTCGGCGCCGAATGGCTGACACGGGTGCAGATTGGTGACCGTCAGGAACTGTACAGCGAGTTCTTCCAGCCACTGGATGTGGGCTCACGCTACTTCGTCGCGCCTTATCTCAGTGCTCAGGCGCAGAACGTTGATCTGGTTCTGGACAGCGACCCCATCGCCGAATATCGCCTGGAACGCTACGGTTTTGGCCTGAATGTGGGGCGCCAGATTGGTAACAACGGCGAAATTCGCTTCGGCGTCGGCGAAGCCTGGGGCAAGGCAGATGTGCGCATTGGCGAGCGCGACCTGCCAAGCGTGAGCTTCAGCGAGGGCTTCTATGAGCTGAAATACTCCTTCGACTCGCTGGACAACGTGTACTTCCCCCACTCCGGCGAAGACATTGGCCTGGCCTTCCGCGAGTTCGCACCCGGCCTGGGCTCGGACCAACGCTACCGCCAATGGGAGTTCAAGCTGGATAAGGCCATGAGCCACGGCCCGGACACGTTGATACTGGGCGGGCGCTACGGGCGCACGCTGGATAAATCCGACGTGGTGATTTCCAGCTTCCTGCTGGGCGGTGCGCGGCAATTATCGGGCTTTCGCGAAGACTCGATCTCGGGGCAGAACATTGCGCTGATGCGGGCGGTGTACTACCGCCGGCTGACACCGCGCTCGTACCTGCCACTGGATTTCCCGCTGTACCTCGGCGCTTCGCTGGAACGCGGGCGGGCGTGGAACAACGACAATCAGTTCGACAGTGGGTATATCAACGCCGCGAGTATTTTCCTCGGGTTTGATACGCCGCTGGGGCCGCTGAATTTCAGCTATGGGTTCAATGATGATAAGCAGCAGGCGGTGTACCTGAACCTGGGCCAGACCTTCTAGAGCCCGGCACACATCGAATGTGGGAGGCGCCTGTGCGGTGAGCAGGCTCGCCACAACGACCCTGCCCGGCATCAGTCAGGCGCTACCTCAGGGCTTTTCCAGATTCGCCAAAATATGCCCGTGGACTCGCATGCACACGCGCAAATCCTCTTCATCCACGCCCACAAACAGTTCATGGCGCAAGGCCGTGGCAATGGTTTCAATCTGTTCGATCAGAGGGCGGGCGGTGTCACACAGCAGAATGCGCTTGGCACGCCGGTCTTCCAGTACGGCTTGGCGTTGCACCAGGCCTTGGCCTTCCAGGCTGTCGAGCAGGCGTGCCAGGGTCGGGCCTTCTACCCCGACACTTTGTGCCAACTCACGTTGGGTCGGTGCTTCCTCGAAACGGGCCAGGTGCAATAGCACCAGCCAACGTGCCTGGGACAAGCCCAAGCCCGCCAAACGGCGGTCCAGCTCGGCGCGCCAACCTCGGGACATTTGCGCCAACTGCATGCCAAAGCGGTGTTGATCGGTTAAAGGCATAAAAAACTCGTGATTTAGACTGAAAATAAAGTATGGCTAATTATTAGTCAGCTAAGCATGAGCCATGCCATGAGGCAAGAGTTGCTATGTACTGATTCGTTACATTGTCGTAATTGGCACATTAAATTTCGAATTCCGACTGCAAAGCGGCACGCACGCAGTACAAAACCCCTTCCGGAACACGCCCGGTAAACAACGGCGCGATCTCCGCAACAGGTGGCAGTTCGCCTTCTCCGTCGAGGAATGCGTCCTGGATTTCGCCGAGCAGATCTTCCGGCAAATCAAGGGCCTGCTCCAGCGACAACTGCTGCTTGCCAATGGATTCAGCCAGCAAGGTGTAGACGTTTTTCTCCGAGCATTGCAGTTGGCCGGCGATCTGGATCGGGGTCATGCCGGCACGCGCCAGGCTGATCAGTTCGTGGCGAATATCGGCAACTTCCTTCGGCGCTTCGGCCTGGCCGCCGAGCACTTCGAGGAAGGCCTGCCCGTAGCGCTCCAGCTTGCGCGCACCGACGCCGCTGACCCGGGCCATTTCGGCCATCGTGGTCGGCTGCTCGCGCAGCATCTCCAGCAAGGTCGAGTCGGGGAAAATAACGTAAGGCGGCACACTGTGCTCTTGCGCCAATTTGCGCCGCAAGGTGCGCAAGGCTTCCCACTGCTCGCGCTCTTCGCCACGCACCAGCTGGCTGGCCTGGCTGGTGCTGCTTTTGGCGGTGGTCTGCGGCTTGAGGTCGCGACGCAGCTCAAGGCTCACTTCGCCCTTGAGCAGCGGCCGACAACTGTCGTTCAGGCGCAGGCCGCCATAACCTTCCAGGTCGATATCCACCAAGCCGCGCGCGACCATCTGCCGGAACAGTGACCGCCACTCACCTTCTGCACGGGCCTTACCGACGCCGTAGACCGAGAGTTTTTCGTGGCCGAAGCTGCGCACCTTTTCGTTGTCCTTGCCCAGCAATACATCCACCAGATGGCCAACGCCATAACGCTGGCCGGTGCGGTAGATGGCCGAAAGGGCCTGACGTGCCGGCTCGGTGGCGTCCCAGGTCTGCACGCCATCCACGCAGTTGTCGCAGTGGCCGCACGGCTCGGGCATGTCCTCGTCAAAGTACGCCAGTAATGTTTGACGGCGGCAGCGGGTCTCTTCGCACAATGACAGCATGGCGTCGAGCTTGTGCTGCTCAAGGCGCTTGTGGCGCTCATCGCCTTCAGAGTTCTGCAGCATCTGCTTGAGCATCACCACGTCTTGCAGGCCATAGACCATCCAGGCATCTGCGGGCAAGCCATCACGGCCGGCGCGACCGGTCTCCTGGTAGTACGCCTCAAGGGATTTGGGCAGGTCCATGTGCGCCACAAAACGCACGTTGGATTTGTCGATGCCCATGCCGAAGGCGATGGTCGCGACCATGATCAGGCCTTCCTCGTTGAGGAAGCGTTTCTGGTGCGCGGAGCGCGTTTCATTCGGCAGGCCCGCGTGGTACGGCAGCGCCGGGTAGCCTTGCTCACAGAGGAACGCGGCCACTTCATCCACCTTCTTGCGCGACAGGCAATACACGATGCCCGCATCACTGCGCCGCTCGGACAGGAACGCCAGCAACTGCTTGCGCGGCTGCTCCTTGGGCACGATGCGGTAGAAAATATTCGGTCGGTCGAAGCTCGACAGGAAGCGCTCGGCATTCTGCAAATGCAGGCGCTCGACGATTTCTTCACGGGTCCGTTTGTCGGCGGTGGCAGTCAGCGCAATACGCGGCACGTCAGGGAACAGCTCGGCCAACTGGCCCAGTTGCAGATATTCGCGACGGAAATCGTGGCCCCATTGCGACACGCAGTGGGCTTCGTCGATGGCGAACAGCGCGATCTCCAGGCTCTGCAAAAAAGCCAGCATGCGCGGCTGCACCAGACGCTCGGGGGCCAGGTACAGCATCTTCACTTCACCGCGCTTGATTCGCGCCGCCAGGTCGCGCTGTTGCTCGGCACTGAGGGTGGAGTTCAAGGACGCCGCGGCAACGCCGAGTTCCTCAAGGGTGGCAACCTGATCGTCCATCAACGCAATCAGCGGCGACACCACCACGGCCAAGCCGTTACGCAACAGGGCCGGCACCTGGAAGCACAGCGATTTACCACCGCCGGTAGGCATCAGGACCAGGGCATCCCCGCCACTGGCCACGCGCTCAATGATCGCACCCTGGCGGCCACGAAAACTGTCGTAGCCGAAGATGTCCTTGAGGACGCGTTGAGCCTGCTCGAGCATGTAAAACTCCAAAATGGTGCCGAAATCCCTCTGTACAGGCTGGCCGAAAAAACGCGGGGTCACGGGAAATAATCCGTAAGCGAAGTTTTCTCGGATTGGCGCTTGGCCTGCAGGGGCATCACAAAACGCGGCAGTATACCCGAGCGTTACCTCGCACAGGGCGCCACTGACGAATAGCGGCCGCTATCTAAAACCTGGCAAATATGCAGTGTGGCTGGCCTGGGCGCTCAAGAAAGCCTAGAATTCAGCATCGTTTATTCCCAAGGTAGTCCTTCAATGTCCTTCGCTGAGCAACTAACCCGCCTGCAAGCCTTCCTCGACGCCGATGAGCTGCATGACGAGGCGCTGGACTACGTGGCCGCTCACGGCTACCTGACCGCCCTGTCGATTTGCTCCGAAGTCGTGCCTGACCGTGAATGGATCGACGCGTTGTTCGCCGAAGAACCTCACTACGCCGACGCCGCCCAGCGTGAGGAAATCGAATCCACCCTGCTGGCCCTCAAGGCCCACATCGGTCGCCAATTGGCTGCCGATGAGGAATTCGAACTGCCCTGCGACCTCGACCTGGGCGAAGAGCCGGATGATTCCGACCTGCGCGGCTGGTGCATCGGGTTCATGGAAGGGGTGTTCCTGCGCGAAGCCGCCTGGTTCGAAACCGCCGAAGAAGAAGTCAGCGAAATGCTGCTGCCGATCATGGTCGGTTCGGGCCTGTTCGATGACCAGCCGGAATTCTCCGACATCGCCGCCGACGCCAACCTGATGGACGACATGATCGTCCAGATCCCGGAAGCCCTGACCGCCTTGTACCTGCTGTGCAACGCACCTGACGAAAAACCGGCGATCCTCAAGCCACGTCACCACTGAGTCGTTTGCCCGTGGCACCCATGGGCAATCGCTCGCTGCTCCTGCGTTACGGGCTGCTGGCCATCGGCTGGCTGAGCGTAGCGCTGGGGGTTGTCGGCATTTTCCTACCGGTATTGCCGACCACGCCCTTCCTCTTGCTCGCCGCCGCCTGCTTCGCTCGAAGCTCCCCACGTTTCTACCACTGGCTGGTGGAACACCCGCGCCTGGGCCCATGGATCAAAGACTACTTGGACGGCAATGGTATTCCGCTCAAGGGCAAGGTCTATGCAATCGGCTTGATGTGGCTGAGCATCGGTTTCTCCTGTTACCTGGTGCCACTGCCGTGGGCTCGCGGCTTTATGCTGACCAGTGCCGTTCTGGTAACGCTCTATATCTTGCGCCAGAAAACCTTGCCACCGCGATAACGGTGGGCGCTGCCCTGTGTGGGAGACGGGTTTGCCCGCCAGAGCCTAAACACGACCTTGGTCGACACTGACTAACCCCGAGCATCATGCGAGACTGTCCAACCGGGCCTGGAATGCCCGGGTGTTCTTACGCTCGGAGTTACCATGACGCTGTCCAGCGGGCTGATCGCCGCCGTTGCCCTGGCCTATATGGCCATTATGTTTGCCATCGCCTTCTACGGTGACCGCCGCCACGCGCCGCTGCCACCACGGGTGCGCGCCTGGGTGTACAGCCTTTCGCTGGCCGTCTACTGCACCAGTTGGACTTTCTTCGGCGCCGTAGGCCAGGCCGCCGAACAACTGTGGGCCTTTTTACCGATTTACTTGGGACCGGTCCTGCTGCTGGTGCTGGCACCTTGGGTGCTGCAGAAGATGATTCTGATCAGCAAGCAGGAAAACATCACCTCCATTGCCGACTTTATCGCCGCGCGCTACGGCAAGTCCCAATCCCTGGCCGTGGTGGTGGCGCTGATCTGCCTGGTTGGCGTGCTGCCCTACATCGCCCTGCAACTCAAAGGCATCGTGCTCGGCGTGAACCTGCTGATCGGGTCCGGCCCCGACACCACCGGCACCCGCGCTCAGGACACCGCGCTGATTGTGTCGCTGGTGCTGGCGCTGTTCACCATTGTGTTCGGTACCCGCAACCTCGACGCGACCGAACACCACCGTGGCATGGTGCTGGCGATTGCGTTTGAATCCCTGGTCAAGCTGTTCGCCTTTCTCGCCGTCGGCGCGTTTGTCACCTACGGCCTGTACGACGGTTTCGGCGACCTGTTCAGCCAGGCGATGCTCGAACCACGCCTGGATGAATACTGGAAAGAAACCGTCAACTGGCCGTCGATGGTGGTACAAACCGGTGTGGCGATGATGGCAATCATTTGCCTGCCCCGGCAGTTTCACGTCACCGTGGTGGAAAACATCGACCCGCAGGATTTGCGCCTCGCCAAATGGGTGTTCCCGGCGTACTTGATCCTCGCCGCGCTGTTCGTCATTCCCATCGCACTCGGCGGCAAAATGCTATTGCCCGGCTCGGTATTGCCGGATTCCTACGTCATCAGCCTGCCCATGGCCCAGGCGCATCCCGCCCTCGCGGTATTGGCATTTATCGGCGGCGCGTCGGCGGCTACCGGCATGGTGATTGTCGCGAGTATTGCGCTGTCGACCATGGTCTCCAACGACATGTTGCTGCCGTGGCTGCTGCGCCGCTCCAGCGCCGAGCGGCCGTTTGAAGTGTTCCGCCACTGGATGCTGTCGGTACGCCGGGTCAGCATTGTGATCATCCTGTTGCTGGCCTATGTGAGCTATCGCCTGCTTGGCTCCACCGCGAGCCTGGCGACCATCGGCCAGATCGCTTTCGCCGCCGTCACCCAACTGGCCCCGGCGATGCTCGGCGCGCTTTACTGGAAGCAGGCCAACCGGCGTGGCGTGTTTGCCGGGTTGGCGGCGGGCACCTTTTTGTGGTTCTACACCTTGGTCCTGCCGGTGACCGCGAAAAGTCTTGGTTGGTCGTTCAGCCTTTTCCCCGGGCTGACGTGGATGCATTCGCACCCATTTGGTCTATCCGTCACCTCACTCACATTGGGCACCGTGTTTTCCCTGGCGGGGAACTTCACGCTATTTGTCTGGGTGTCGATGCTGTCGCGCACACGGGTTTCCGAACATTGGCAGGCCGGGCGTTTTATTGGCCAGGAAATCAGCCAGCGCGCCAGTGCGCGCTCAATGTTGTCCGTGCAGATCAGCGACTTACTCAGCCTCGCCGCGCGCTTTGTGGGTGAAGAACGCGCCCAGCAGAGTTTTATCCGCTTCGCCTATCGCCAGGGCAAAGGGTTTAACCCCAACCAGAATGCCGATAACGATTGGATCGCCCACACCGAACGGCTATTGGCCGGCGTGCTCGGTGCATCTTCGACACGTGCTGTCGTAAAAGCTGCGATTGAAGGGCGGGAAATGCAGCTGGAGGACGTGGTACGGATCGCCGACGAAGCTTCCGAGGTGCTGCAGTTCAACCGCGCGCTGCTGCAGGGCGCCATCGAAAACATCACCCAAGGCATCAGCGTGGTCGACCAGTCACTCAAGCTGGTGGCCTGGAACCGGCGTTACCTGGAACTCTTCAACTACCCGGAAGGTTTGATCAGTGTAGGGCGACCGATTGCCGACATCATTCGCTACAACGCCGAACGCGGCCTGTGCGGGCCGGGCGAAGCCGAAGTGCACGTAGCACGACGCCTGCACTGGATGCGCCAGGGCCGCGCCCACACGTCCGAGCGTTTGTTCCCGAATGGACGCGTGATTGAGCTGATCGGCAACCCAATGCCCGGCGGCGGTTTTGTCATGAGTTTTACCGACATCACCGCGTTCCGGGAAGCCGAGCAGGCACTCACCGAGGCCAACGAGGGCCTGGAGCAACGGGTCACCGAGCGCACCCATGAACTGTCGCAACTGAATGTGGCGCTCACCGATGCCAAAGGCGTGGCCGAATCCGCCAGCCAGTCGAAGACGCGCTTTCTGGCAGCAGTGAGCCATGACCTGATGCAACCGCTCAACGCCGCTCGGCTGTTCTCTGCCGCCCTCTCCCACCAGAACGACGGTTTGTCCCGGGAGGCGCAGCAGTTGGTGCAGCACCTGGACAGCTCGCTGCGCTCCGCCGAAGACCTGATCAGCGACCTGCTGGATATCTCACGCCTGGAAAACGGCAAGATCAACCCGCAGCGACAGCCCTTTGTACTCAATGAACTGTTCGACACCCTCGGCGCAGAATTCAAGGCACTGGCCCGCGAGCAAGGCCTGCGTTTCCGCCTGCGCGGCAGTCGCTTGCGGGTGGACAGCGACATCAAATTGCTGCGCCGGATCTTGCAGAATTTCCTGACCAACGCATTCCGCTATGCCGACGGTCCAGTGCTACTTGGGGTACGCCGACGCCAAGGCGAACTGTGCCTGGAGGTCTGGGACCGTGGCCCCGGCATTCCGCTGGATAAACAGACGGTCATCTTCGAAGAGTTCAAGCGTTTGGACAGCCACCAGACACGCGCCGAAAAAGGTCTGGGCCTGGGCCTGGCGATCGCCGACGGCCTGTGCCGTGTGCTCGACCATAAACTGAGCGTGCGCTCGTGGCCGGGCAAAGGCAGCGTGTTCAGCGTGAGTGTGCCACTGGCGCGCAACCAGGCCAGCCCGCAGGTCAAGGCCGCGCAGGACAGTGGTTTGCCACTCAGCGGTGCGCAGGTGCTGTGCGTGGATAACGAAGAGAGCATCCTGATTGGCATGCGCAGCCTGCTGACGCGTTGGGGTTGCGAAGTGTGGACCGCCACCGACCAGGCGCAATGTGCGGCGCTGCTGGCCGAGGGCGTACGCCCGCAACTGGCCCTGGTGGATTACCACCTGGACCATGGCGAGACCGGCACCGAGTTGATGGGTTGGCTGCGCGCGCAATTGGCGGAGCCGATTCCCGGGGTGGTGATCAGCGCGGACGGCCGGCCGGAGATGGTGGCCGAGGTGCACGCGGCGGGGTTGGATTACCTGGCCAAGCCAGTCAAGCCTGCAGCGTTGCGGGCGCTGTTGAGTCGGCATCTCCCGCTGTAGGAACGCTGCACACACGCCTCTGCGGGAGCTGGCTTGCCGGCGATCGCGGTGGACCAGCCACCCGCGTTATCGCCGACACGCCCGCTAGCGCATCCGCCGCACTTATTCCGGCAGATGCGCCACACCGTCTGCATCGGTCATCGCCCGCTCAAGCAAATCAGCCGGCAGGCTTTTACTGGCGCGGGCGCCAAGCAACCTTAATTGCTCGGTACGGCTGACGAGATTTCCGCGCCCATCCGTCAGCTTGTTCCGTGCTGCACTGTAGGCTTTATCCAGCTGTTGCAGACGGTTGCCCACCTCATCCAGGTCCTGGATAAACAGCACGAACTTGTCGTAGAGCCAGCCGGCCCGCTCGGCGATTTCCCGCGCGTTCTGGCTTTGGCGTTCCTGCTTCCACAGGCTGTCGATCACCCGCAGGGTGGCCAGCAACGTGGTCGGGCTGACGATGACGATATGACGGTCGAAGGCTTCCTGGAACAGGTTCGGCTCAGCCTGGAGCGCGGCGGAGAACGCCGCCTCGATAGGGACGAATAGAAGAACAAAATCCAGGCTGTGCAGGCCCTCCAGGCGCTTGTAATCCTTGCCAGCCAAGCCCTTGACGTGATTGCGCAGGGACAGCACATGCTGCTTGAGCGCTGCCTGCCCCATCCCATCATCCTCCGCCGCAACGTACTGCTGATAAGCCGTGAGGCTGACCTTGGAGTCGACGACCACCTGCTTGTCGCCGGGCAACATGATCAACACGTCTGGCTGAAAACGCTCGCCATCCGGGCCTTTGAGGCTGACCTGGGTCTGATACTCGCGGCCTTTCTCAAGCCCGGCATGTTCCAGCACGCGTTCAAGGATCAGTTCCCCCCAATTACCCTGAGTTTTCTGGCCCTTGAGGGCGCGGGTGAGATTGGTGGCTTCGTCGGACAGACGCAAGTTCAGTTGCTGCAGGCGTTCAAGCTCTTTGGCCAGGGAAAAGCGTTCACGCGCCTCATTTTGATAGCTTTCTTCCACACGCTTTTCGAAGGACTGAATGCGTTCCTTGAGCGGGTCGAGCAACTGGCCCAGGCGTTCCTGGCTGGTTTCGGCAAAACGCTGTTCGCGCTCGTCGAAGATCTTCCCTGCAAGCTCGGCGAACTGCGCGCGCAGCTCGTCACGCGAGCCTTGCAGGTCGGCAAGGCGTTGTTGATGGCTTTCCTGCTGTTCGCGCAGCTCGGCGCGCAAGGCCGCTGACAACGCGTCGAGACGACGCAGCTCGGTTTCTTTGGCGCTGCGATCGAGGTTCCAGGCGTGGGCCGCGTCGCGAGCGTTGTCGCGATCAATCTGAAGCAGCTCGACCTCACGGCGCACGGCGGCCAGGTCAGCTTGTTTGGCAGCGTTGGCCTGGCTGAGGTCACTGATCTCGTCGCGGCTGGCGTCGAGTTGCGCCGCCAGTCCTTCCTGGGCCAGTTGCGCAGTGGCCAGGCGCTCTTCAAGCAGTTCCCAGCCCGCCATGCGCGCGGTCAGCCGCCGTTGAATCTGCCAGCATACGGCCAATAAAGGCACTGCAGCGCCAGCAAGCCCCACGGCAATACTGGTCCAGTCAAAAACCATAGCCATTTCTGCCATCACCGAAAAAGAGCAAGGTTAACCAAGCGCAGAGCTTGAGGACAGCTCAGTCTTCGACCTGCCCCAGTTCGCGCTGGGCGCGACGGTCGCCGGCGCGGGCGGCCAGCCGTAACAAGTCGTGACCGATGCGACGGTCGCGGGCGTTGCCGCACTCACGGCACATCAATTGGCCCAGGCGGCTCTGCGCGGCAACCACCCCTTCACGTGCAGGCTGCTTGAGCAAACGCCCGGCAAAGTGCTTGACGCTGGTGTTATGCCCCAGGCGCGGGCTGTCGAGCAGCCACAAGGCAACTTTCAAGGAGAAACGCTTGGGCGCGGTAACAGTGTGAGGGGTGTCGGTAACAGAAGGTGATACTGAGCGAAACTTCATAAAGCACTGTGGGACAGAACGGAAGGCGCGCCACTCTACTCTTTTTTTCGCAGAGGTAAAGCCGGAAAAAACCCACACGCCCGTTCTAGAGCAAGCGCTTGGGACAATCCACAGAAGCTGTGGATAACTCAGTGGACAACCCGCCTTTAACTCGCCCAAAGCCCCATGGAACGGGGGCCGCAGTCAAACTGACGATTTTTTCACCAATAAAAAAAAGCGATATTTTTCATTGACTTAAATTTTCATTGCAGGCAAATGCGGGCGCTTCGAGGCGGTTGACAGAGTGGTTACACACCTGGCAACTAATGTGCACAAGTACCGACCCACTGGTTATATCGCGGGCATTTTTTGCGTCAAACCGCCCAAAGAATGTTACCGACAAGCCAAACCAAGGGCCTTTTCAAAACGGCCCCGGCTCGCCACACTGGTCGACCGAGGACGCCACCATCATGTAGGGGCAGATGAAAGGAATCCTGTTATTCGCCTTATTGCTGCTCGCCATCTGTGCGACCTCACTGGGCATCAACGCGGCCCTGCCCTCGCCCGATGGTGCTTTGTTTGCCATTGCCATCCTGTTATCGGCAGCGTTTACCGCCGTGAGCCTGTGCATCGAGCTGGGAGAAGGCCGGATCAATGACATGCGCGACGTGATGAACGTGATCGAGACCGGCCGTTCCTGGCGCCTGACCCTGGCGGCGTATGGGCTGGGCTGCTCACTGGCGGCGGCAACAACCGTGCTGGTGTATCGCGGGTTGTTAGGCGGCTGATTAAAGTTTTTTGGTTAGCACACTTCCCTTCCCTGTTTCAATCCGTTACTATCCGCGGCGTTAGTACCAAGCTGAAAGTCAATTCTGGTCGAACAACTCCCTTGAACAACACGGGATCGACCACCTCGATGGTTTCCAGGTATCACTTGCGACGACACAGCCTTTGAACAAGCAAAGGGTGTCGCGAAGTTTCAATACTCTGACCGAACCAACCTGCAAATTGATCAGGATCTTCACCCTGGGCCCAGAACCTTTGCCCCTGTTGTGTTGCCTGCCCTCCTAAGTACCTACCTGCCAGCCCAAGCGCGCCTAACTTATTAGCGCTTCAAACTGGCTGCTTTGTTCCAGTCGGGTTCTTCGTTCGATCAATGGTGATCGACGTTACTGGAACGTTTTAACGTTGCACGGTTCTTATCCGTGTCATTTGTAGGAACACCAATAATATGTCCACTCAAATCCACACTCAGGATGCCATTCGCACCCTTACCAACGCTTTTGCACCAATGAACTGCCTGATCATGGCCGCTCGCAAAGGCTGCTTCAGCTTCACCCTGGTCAACGAACACGGCATCGCTCGTCACAGCGAACGCCTGTACCCCGATCAATACTCCAGCGCAGAACCGCTGCAGGCTGTGATCGAGCGTACCCGTCAGGCACTGGTTGCCTGATCGACCCGAGTCGCTGAAATACAAAAACCCTGTTTAAAAAGCAGGGTTTTTTATTGCCTGGCTTTTAAGTCCCGCCGTTTTTACTAAGTACGAATAGATATAAACGTTATAACTAAATGAAGAAGATGTTTTAAAAACAGTCCTTTACATCGTGAATATGACACTACACTTCAACTCAAGCGGCATGATCCGCTTGCGACGAGCCTGAGTCCGATTCACCGCTGCCAAGCTCCCCCTCTCAGGTTTCGTCAACCACTTTCATGGATTGAGGCCTGTATGGGTATCGCCGCCAGCGAATTGTGTCGTTATGTGATCAGGCCGACGTTGATTTACCTCGGCCGCCATCATCCGACAGCCGAATCCCTGCTGCTGGGCATTGCCGCCAGCCAGTCGGAACTCGGTTCAGCCCTGCATGACAGGCGCGGCCACGGCCTGTACAGCATCACCGAACCTCGTCATCGCGCCCTCTGGGACGACTACCTCGCTCGCGACCCCGAGCGCGCCAGCCTGGTGCGCGGTCTCGCCAGCCAACATGCATTTCTCAGTGCGCCCCAGGTGGAACTTACGGTGAACCTGCGTTATGCCACCGCCATCGCCTGGCTGCTGGTCGAACAGCATCGCCCGACACTGCCGCAACCGGGTGATGTAGTAGCAATGGCGCGTATCTGGAAGGAAATATTTCACCCTCAAGGACGGCTGCGAGATTTCACTCAAGCCTGGCAAACCTGTGTTTCACCCATGAATCAGGTCACTTGTTGATCAGGCGTTTTGCAAGATTCGGCTAAAAACGTTGATTTTGGTCGGATTGTCCTACAAAACCGCTCTATCTTCGGCATTACAGCCTATAGCGCTAACTTAAATTTATTGATACTTTCCGCAGCGGTGATCACCACGGAGTTCTAATAATGAAAAAAGTAATGCTCAAGACCACACTTAGCCTCGCCGTTGCCATGGCATCCTCCCAACTGTTCGCAAGCGGCTTCGCCCTCAACGAACAAGACGTCGCCGGCATGGGTACGGGTTTCGCAGGCCGCTCTTCTTCTGCCGATAACGCCAGCACCGTCTATGGTAACCCGGCCGGTATGGCTCGCCTTGAAGGCCAGCAAATCACTGGTGGTGTTGCAGCCATCGATGCAACAACCGACATCAAAGACGCCAGCGGTCGCTCGCGCGGCAGTAACAAAGGCGACATGGTGCCGTTCACCGCAGTCCCTTTTGGTTTCTACACCAACAAACTTAACGACCAGTGGGCAGTCGGCTTCGGTGTGTACGCACCGTTCGGCCTGAAGACTGACTACGAGCGTGGCTTCCAGGGCCGTGCTTTCGGCAGCAAAAGTGAAGTGGCGGTCATTACCTTCCAGCCAACGGTCAGCTACGCCTTCAATGACAAGGTGTCGATCGGTTTTGGTCCAACCATCAACCGTATTTCCGGCACCCTTGAATCGCAGCCAAACCTGGGCTTGCTGCCGCTCCCTGGCCTGGCCGGCACCGGTGACAGCAAAGTCAAAGTCAAAGGCGACGATACCGCCCTTGGTTTCAACGCCGGTATCCTGGTGCAAGCCACCGACACCACCCGCGTTGGCCTGACTTATCACTCGAAAGTGAAATACAAGCTCGAAGGCCACACCGACGTAACCCCGGGCACTGGCGTTCCAGCTGCCTACCTGGGCGCAGGCCGCTACGATGCGTCGCTGAAAGTTGACACCCCGGAATCCTGGGACGCTTCGGTCACTCAAGACCTCAGCGATGCCTGGAAGGTCTACGGCGGTGCAACCTGGACCCGCTGGAGCCGCCTGAAAGACATTACCGTCAACAACGAAGGCGTGACCCGAGCCGGTGGTGCACTTGCACCTCAGATCGTCGGTCAGATCAAAGAGCCGCAAAACTGGCACGACACCTGGGCCTACGCCCTGGGTACCTCGTACCAGCTCACCAAGCAAGTGGTACTGCGTACCGGTCTGACTTTCGACCAGTCGCCTACCAACAACACTGACCGTTCGCCGCGTATTCCTACCGGTGACCGGACGATCTTCAGTGTCGGCCTGGGCTACGCGGTGATGGATAACATGACTGTCGACCTCGCTTACTCCTACCTCAAGGAAGAGCCGGTCAAGGTGAACAAGCAGAACGCGCTGGGTCAGACCTACGCGTCCAAGTACGAAAACAGCGCCAACGGCTTTGGCCTGGGCGTGACGTACAAGTTCTGATTCAAGCCGTAAAAAAGCCCCGCTTTCCTGCCAAGGAAGCGGGGCTTTTTAATGGCCGACGATCAGGGTTTGGAGGCCAATGCCTCTTCCACCGCCTTGATCAAATCCGGGCTGTCGGGCTTGGTCAAACTGGAGAAGTTGGCAATCACCTTGCCCTGGCGATCCACCACGTACTTATAGAAGTTCCACTTCGGCGCACTGCTCTGCTGCGCGAGAATCTTGAACAAGTGCACCGCATCCGGCCCTTTGACCTTTTGCGGCTCGGTCATGGTGAAGGTCACGCCGTAATTCACGTAACAGACCTTGGCCGTCTCCTCACCCGTCTTGGCTTCCTGCTTGAAGTCATCGGACGGCACGCCGATCACTTCCAGCCCTTGGCCCTTGTAGCGCTGGTACAAGGCTTCGAGGCCTTTAAACTGTGGCGCGAACCCACAGAAGCTGGCGGTATTGACGATCACCAGGGGTTTGCCGGCGAAGCGCTGGCACAAATCAATGGATTCCTTGGCCCGCAGCTTGGGCAACTCACCCGCCAGCAACGGTGGGCAATCGGCGGCCATGGCAACACTGCCAATCGCCATCAGGATGGGTACTGCAAGCCAGCGCATCTGCATGTCGTTGTCCTTGAAAGTTTCCAGGTTACGAACTTAACAGATCGACATGCCCAACTGCATCACCGCCAGCCCGCCACGCTGCCAACCCCACCAGGCTAAAAGCAGCAGAAGCGTCGCCACCACTGCTGCGCCAAGCCAATACCGGTTGAAACTCATGCCGCCTCCATCTGCGTCTGCAAGCGTGCCACCGGCCGCTCGCGTACCGGCCAGTTCAGGGCCGCAGCGAGCAGGCTCAGCAGCACCGCCACCTGCCAGATCAAATCGTAGCTGCCGGTTCGGTCATAGACCACCCCGCCCAACCAACCGCCGAGGAAGGAACCGAGCTGGTGGAACAGGAACACAATGCCGCCCAGCATCGACAGGTTGCGCACGCCGAACAAGGTCGCGACGGTGCCGTTGGTCAGCGGCACCGTCGACAGCCAGAGGAAACCCATGGCCATGCCGAACAGGTAAGCCGTGACTTCAGTGACCGGCGCCCACAGAAACAACACGATCACCACCGCGCGCAACAGGTACAGGCCCGTCAGCAAACGCGGCTTGGACATACGCCCGCCGAGCCAGCCGGCGGTGTAAGTGCCGAACACGTTAAACAAACCAATCAAGGCCAGCACTGTGGTGCCTACAGTTGCGGGCAAATGCTGGTCGACCAGATACGCCGGCAGGTGCACACCGATAAACACCACCTGGAAACCGCAGACGAAAAAGCCGAACGCCAGCAGCCAGAAACCAGAGTGAGAGCAGGCCTCCTTCAACGCTTCGCGCAGGGTCTGCTGACCGGCCATCACCGGCAGCGGCTTGTCCTTGAGCATCGCCACCAGCGGCAAGATCAACGCCACCATCAGGCCCAACGCCAGTAAGGCGGCGGACCACCCCAGCCAGCCGATCAACCCCAAGGTGCCCGGCACCATGGCGAACTGACCGAAGGAACCTGCGGCGCTTGCGATGCCCATGGCCATGCTGCGTTTTTCCGGCGGTACGGCGCGGCCGACCACACCGAGAATCACCGAGAACGAGGTGCCCGAAAGGCCAATCCCGATCAGCAACCCGGCACTCAGCGACAACGACCACGCCGAATCGGACATGCCCATCAGCACCAGCCCCACGGCGTACAGCACGCCACCGACAAACACCGCTTTGGTAGCGCCGAAACGGTCGGCCAAAGCCCCGGTAAACGGCTGCGCCAGGCCCCAGATCAGGTTCTGCAGGGCGATAGCGAAGGCAAAGGTCTCACGGCCCCAGCCGAATTCGTTGCTCATCGGCGCCAGGAACAGGCCAAAGCCATGCCGTACGCCCAAGGACAACGCCAGGATCAGCGCACTGCCTAAAAGAACCCATCCACTGGTGCGCCACATCGAGGTCATTTCTTATTCTCCGCTCGCGGGTATATACCCGCGTGTAGTCAAAAAAACTCGCGCTCAGGCGAGTTCATCCAGCAAGGCCAACAACGTCTCGCGCTTTTCGGCGCCCAACCGATCAATCAACTTTTGCTGCGCCGCTTCCCACGCCGGCAAGGCGGCAGCCAATCGGTCTTCGCCGGCTTGCGTCAACAGCACCAGGCGGTTGCGCAGGTCATCCCCCTCGACCAACTGCACCAGCCCCTCTCCTTCCAGCACCCGCAGGTTACGCCCCAAAGTGCTGCGATCCAGCCCCATGGCTTCGGCCAGGCTGGAAATGCTCGGTTGGTCGAGGCGTTGCAGATTGCATAGCAAGGAATACTGGGCGACGTTGATCCCGAAGCCGTCGAGAGCGCCGTCGTAGTGCCTGCTGACGCCACGGGCGGCGCGTCGCAGGTTGGTGCATAAACATTGGGAGGCAAGCATAGAGCGTGTATATACCCGGAGTTGAGGAAATGCAAGAAAGTGTTACAGCGCCAAGCCCACCAGAACCGCGACTTCCAGAAGCTCCAACAGCGCGCCCGCCGTGTCGCCGGTGGTGCCACCGAGCCGATTGACCATAAGCTGGCGCAGGCCGATGAAGCACAGCGCAGCCAGCAAAACGGCAATACCGCCACTGAAACCGCCGATCAGGATGCAGGCCAGACCGCTGAGGATCAGCACCTGTTGGCCGACGATCCTCGGTAAGTGATCCGACAGTGCCTGGCCCAAACCTCCTGCACGCACGTAGCGCGTCGTGAGGAACAGCGCCAACATCGAAGCACGCCCGATCAGCGGCGCGAGAATCAGCGCCGCGCCGTTATGCTGCTCGATCAGGGCTACTAATGCCGTGAACTTGAGCAACAACACCAAGCCCAACGTAACCACGGCAATCGGTCCGCTGCGGGGGTCTTTCATAATGCTCAGCGTGCGCTCACGATCACCGAAACCGCCGAGCCAGGCATCGGCGCTGTCCGCCAGGCCGTCCAGGTGCAGGCCGCCACTGAGCAGCACCCACGCCGTCAACAGCAGTGCCGCATGCAGCAACAGCGGCGCGCCCATCAATACAGCATTCAGGCCCCACAACAGCACGCCGAACAACACACCCACCAGCGGATAGAAGAGCAAGGAGCGCCCCATTTCCCGTGGCGGCGGCATGCCCGGTAAACGAATCGGCAGACTGCTGAGAAATTGCAGGGCGATCCAGAACGGCAGCATCGTCAGATTCCTTCCTTCAACACACCATCGGCAGCGACCTGCAGACTGAACAGCGCAGCGTGACCGACCTCGACGTTCAACAGTTGCTCGCGCGGCAAACCGCGCGCCCGCGCCAGCAGCAGGCGCATCACGCCACCGTGGCTGATCAACAACACACGCTCACCGGCATACGCCTGATGCAAGCGTGACACGGCGCCGAGGACACGCGCGGAGAACTCACTGACAGGCTCGCCCTCGGGCGGCGTGAAACGGTAGGGATCGGCCCAGAACAAGCCCAACCCTTCAGCGTCAGTTTCCATCAACGCCGCTGCACTTTGCCCTTCCCAGGCGCCGAAGTGCAGTTCCTGCAGCGCCGTTTCCAGGCTCACCGGCACATTGAGGCGGGCGCCCAACTCACGTGCGAACAACGCGCAACGCTGCAACGGCGAGCTGATCAGCCGATCCCACGGCCCCTGCTCGGCCACGGCGGCGCACATCTGCTCCCAGCCCTTGGCGGTTAACGCGTCGTCCAGGCTGCCGCGCAGGCCGCCGCCCAACTCGGTTTCGCCGTGACGCAGCAGGTCCAGGTGCAACGTCATACCGGGCGATCTGCCACGGCCGCTTCTGCGAACGTCGCCATCTGCCCGTGCAGCGCGCACGCCAGGCGCAGTAACGGCACCGCCAGCGCCGCACCACTGCCCTCGCCCAGGCGCAGGCCCAGCTCCAGCAGGGGTTCGGCGTCGAGGCTGTGCAGCACATGCCGATGACCCGGCTCAGCCCCCCGATGCCCAAACACCAGCCATTCGCGGCACGCCGGGTTCAAACGCGTGGCGACCAACGCGGCGACGGTGCAGATAAACCCATCCACCAGCACCACGATGCCTTCCTGGGCACAGGCCAGGTAGGCGCCGACCAGCGCGGCGATTTCAAACCCACCGAGGTTGAACAAGGTGTGCAGCGCGTCGCCACGCTGCCCGGCATGCAGCGCCAGCGCGCGCTCGATGACCGCGACTTTGTGGCTGACGCCCTGGGCATTCAATCCGGTGCCCGGGCCTGTCAGGTCACTGACCTTGCAACCGAGCAACGCGCACGCCAACGCACTGGCGGCAGTAGTGTTGCCAATCCCCATTTCGCCGCCGATAAACAGCTGCGCGCCGCTTTGCACTGCACGAAGCGCACTGTCGCGCCCGGCTTGCAACGCCAGGCGGCCCTGGGCCTCGGTCATCGCCGGGCCGTTGACGAAATTCGCCGTGCCCGCGCCGATGTTCAGGTGGCGCACACCCGGCAAATCCAGCGACGGCGTCACAGTGCCGAGGTCGACCACTTCGAGCTGCGCATCCAGCTGGCGCGCCAACACACTGATGGCCGCGCCACCGGTCACAAAGTTATGCAGCATTTGCCCGGTCACTTCCTGGGGAAAGGCCGACACGCCTTCAGCAACCACGCCATGGTCGCCGGCAAAAATGGCGATCCACAGCGAGTCCACTGACGGTTTGACCTGGCCTTGCAGGCCGGCCAGCTGCACCGCCAAGGCTTCCAATTGGCCGAGAGAGCCGGCCGGTTTAGTCAGTTGCTGCTGGCGAGCCAGGGCGAGTTCGTGTGCCGACGCGTCGACGGTCTTGCAGGGGTTGAGCCACCAGGTGTCAGTCATAACGCAGTACCTTTCAACGTCAGGGGCAGGCCGGCAACCGTCAGGACAACACGCTGACATCGCTCGGCCAAGGCTTGATGCAGCCAACCGGCTTCATCCACATAGCGGCGAGTCAATTCGCCCAGCGGCACGACACCCAAACCGGTCTCGTTGCTGACAAAAATAATTTCACCCGGCAGCGAGGCCAGGGTTTCCAGCAGGTAATCACGCTCAAGTGCCAGGCGTGCCGGGTCTTCGAGCATCAGCAGGTTGGTGAGCCACAGCGTCAGGCAATCCACCAGCAGGCAGCTATCGGGCGACGCGTTTTCCCGCAGCACGCGCGCCAGTTCGATGGGCTCTTCAATCAGGCCCCAGTGATCGGGACGGCGCTGGCGATGCAGGGCGACGCGCGCGTTCATTTCGCCGTCCAGCGGTTGGCTGGTGGCGATATAGATGACGGGCAACGCGCTATCAGCAGCGAGCTGTTCAGCGAGACGACTCTTGCCGGAGCGGGCGCCGCCGAGGATCAACTGATACATGGAAAACCACCTCTTCGGGCCGGCGAATATTCTGCTGCAGGCCCGCGCTCACATTGGGATGACAGGCACACCGTTAAACCCCGCATAACGTGCGCAATAAATCGGTGTCCAGATGGTTCTCCACCAGGTCCGCCAGGCGCTCGATATCGCGCTCACGCAGCGCGTGATAATCCACCGCCTGCACATCCTGCAGCCCCGCCCAACGCAACAACGCAGTGCACGCGGCCGGGGTCTCGAACAAACCATGCAAATACGTGCCGAAGATCTGGCCGTCCTCACTCTGGGCGCCGTCACTGCGGCCGTCTTCCAGCAGCACGGCGGGGTTCGACAGCGCTTGGCCGGAGGTCACGCCCGCGTGGATCTCATAGCCACTGACCGCTGCGTCCTCCAGCAACAAGCGCCCACGCACATTGCGCAACTGTTTCTCTTCGGCAAGCGTCGTACTGAACGCCAGCAACCCGAAGCCATCGCTTGACCCAGGCGGCCCTTCCAGCCCAAGCGGGTCATGCACCTGCTCACCAAGCATCTGCAACCCGCCGCAGATACCCAGCACCTTGCCGCCGTAGCGCAAATGCCGAGCCACGGCAGTGTCCCAGCCATTGGCGCGCAGGTACGCCAAATCGCTGCGCACACTTTTTGAGCCCGGCAGGATAATCAGATCGGCGGCCGGAATCGGCTGGCCCGGCCCGATGAATTGCAGATCTACCTGAGGATGCAGGCGCAGCGGGTCAAAATCGGTGTGATTGCTGATTCGCGGCAACACCGGCACCACCACATTTAATACCTGCGCCGCCTTGTCGATCTGACGCGCGTCGATACCGTCTTCGGCCTCCAGGTGCAGGTCCATCACGTAGGGCAAAACGCCCACCACCGGTTTGCCGGTGCGGGCTTCCAGCCAGTCCAGGCCGGGCTGCAACAGGGCGATATCGCCGCGAAAACGGTTGATGATGAAGCCCTTGACCCGCGCCTGCTCGGTGGGCGAAAGCAACTCCAGCGTGCCGACCAGATGGGCAAACACGCCACCACGATTGATATCGGCAATCAGCAGTACCGGGCAATCCACCGCTTCGGCGAAGCCCATGTTGGCGATGTCATTGGCGCGCAGGTTAATTTCCGCCGGGGAACCCGCGCCTTCCACCATCACCACTGGGTAGGCCTCGCTCAACCGCGCATGGGAGGCCAGCACGGCTTGCATCGCGATGGCTTTATAGTCGTGATAGGCCACGGCATTCATGGTGGTGACCGCTCGACCGTGGATGATCACCTGGGAGCCGGTATCACTGTTGGGTTTGAGCAGCACCGGGTTCATATCGGTATGAGGCGCTAGATTGGCAGCCTGGGCTTGCACCGCCTGGGCTCGGCCGATCTCGCCGCCCTCGGCAGTCACGGCACTGTTGAGGGCCATGTTCTGGGGCTTGAACGGCACCACCGCGACGCCCTGGCGAATCAGCCAGCGGCACAGCGCGGTCACCAGCGTGCTTTTGCCCGCGTCGGAGGTGGTGCCTTGCACCATCAGCGTACTCATGTGGCTGCCTTGTAGGCGGCCAGGGCTTCATCGAGTCGCAGCCAATGCGCCTCGGTGCCGGGCAAACCAAAGCGCAGGCTGCTGTCGTGGACAAACAGGCGCAGCAGGATGCCGCGCTGGGCCATGAATTCGTGCATGCGTTCGGCGTGCGGTGTAATCAGCCACTGGAACAACGCGCAGCCACCGTGAGGTTGAAAGCCATGGCGCTCAAGCAGGTCAAACAACCGTTGGCCCGCTTCGATACAGCGCTCACGCTGGCGGGCGTGCCCGGCCATATCGCGCAGGCAGACTTGGCCGAGCACCCGTGTCGGCCCACTGACCGCCCACGGGCCGAGCTGGTCGGCGAATAGCTTGAGCAGCTTGCGTTCGGCCAACACAAAGCCCAGGCGAACACCGGCCAAACCAAAGAACTTGCCGAACGAGCGCAAAACAATCAGGCCGACTTGATGGGTGTGACTGGCCAGGCTCAGTTGCGGAGTGACGTCCATAAAGGCTTCATCCACGACCAGCCAACCGCCGCGCTGGGCCAGCCGCGCGTGCCAGTCCAGCAGGCGTTGCGGGCTCAGGCTAAGGCCAGTGGGGTTGTTCGGATTAACCACGACCAGCACGTCGAGGCCGTCGAGAAAGAAGTCGACTTCCTGCTCCTGCACTTCGCGCACCACGTAACCCGCACGACGCCAGGCTTCAGCGTGCTCGGCATAACACGGTGACAACACCCCGACCTTGCCGGAGCGACGCAAGCGCGGCAGCAATTGGATCGCCGCCTGGGAACCCGCGACCGGCAACACCTGTGCAGCGCCGTAATACTCGCTGGCCGCCTGCTCCAGGCCATCATCGGTTTCCGGTAAGCGCGCCCAGGCCCGCAACGGGATTTCGGGGATCGGCCAGGGCCAGGGCGCCAGGCCGCTGGACAGGTCAAGCCAATCGGCCTCGGCGATGCCGTACTGAATCACTGCTTTACGCAGGCGACCACCATGTTCAAGCATAAAATTGCGCCCCCGCGCAGAGGATCAGCAGCCATAACCATACGCCGCGCTGCACCAGTTGCCAGCCTCGCTCAATCGAATCGGCATCGGCTGCCGGGCCTTCGCCCAATGGCGGACGCTGATGCAATTCGCCGTGATAAATCGCCGCGCCACCCAGTTCAACACCCAGCGCGCCCGCGCCAGCCGCCATCACCGGGCCAGCGTTGGGGCTGTCCCAGGTGGGGCCCTGGGTGCGCCAGCATTTAAGCGCCAGGCGGGTTTTGCCGAGCACGGCGTAGGTTAACGCCACCAGCCGCGCAGGAATGTAGTTGAGTACATCGTCGATCTTGGCCGCCGCCCAGCCGAAACGCTCAAAGCGTTCATTGCGATAGCCCCACATGGCGTCGAGGGTATTGCTCAGGCGATACAACACCACGCCCGGCACACCGGCGACCACAAACCAGAACAGCGCGGCAAACACCGCGTCGCTGCCGTTCTCCAGCACCGACTCAGTGGCGGCGCGGGCGACTTCGGTGCGGTCCAGCTCGCTGGTCTGGCGGCTGACCAGATAGCTCACGCGTTTGCGCGCCTCATCCAGGTCATCACCGCGCAAGGCCTGGGCCACCGGGATCACGTGCTCGCCGAGGCTGCGCATCCCCAGCGCACAGTACAGCGCCAAAATCTCCAGCACCCAACCGATGTAAGGCGCCCACGACAACGCCGTGGCCAGCAGGGTCAGCGGCACCACCGCGATAACCCACGCGGTCACGCCATGGCTGCGCCAGCCGCGGCCTCCGGTATTGAAACGTTGCTCGATGCGCTCGGCGAAATTGCCGAATGCCACCAGCGGATGCCAGCGCCTGGGCTCGCCCAACAGCGCATCCAGCGCTACGGCAGCGACACACAGCAAGGCCACACTCATTGACTCACTCCCCACACATTCTCATACAACATGTCACTCAGCGGCCGTGGTTCAGCCCAGCCTTCGAGCTGCAACATCGGTGCCGGATAGAACCCGGCTACCGGCCCCAGGCATAGCACCGCCAAGGGTTTCGCACCGGCCGGCAAACCCAGCAGGTCGGCCAGGGCCTGCGGCTCGAACAGCGAGACCCAGCCCATGCCAAGGCCTTCGACGCGGGCGGCCAGCCAGAGATTCTGGATCGCACAGGACAACGATGCCATGTCCATTTCCGGCAAGGTGCGACGGCCAAAAATGTGCCGCTCGCGATCATCCATCAGCGCTGCCACCAACACCTCGGCGCAGTCATGAATGCCTTCGACCTTGAGCTTCATGAACGCATCGGAACGCTCGCCCAATGCCTCGGCGGTGCGCACGCGCTCTTCTTCGACCAATTGTTGAATCTGCCCACGCAACCGGCGGTCACTGATGCGGATAAACCGCCAGGGCTGCATCAAGCCGACACTGGGCGCCTGGTGGGCAGCCTGGAGCAGGCGCTGCAGCAAAGCGGGGGCGACGCTGCCGCCGGTAAAGTGGCGCATGTCGCGGCGTTCGGCGATGACACGGTAAACGGCGTCGCGGTCGGCTTGAGGGAAGGCGTTGTCGGTCATGGCTTCTTCGCGAGCACGTCGAATCGTCGCACCGCCGCGTCCACAGGGTGATCGGTGAACCCGGTCGATGTCGGCGCTGGCTGGCCTGCGACAGCGGTATCAGGGCCCGGCGCAAACAATGCGGCCACCGCCGTCGGGTTGGACGGGAAATAAAAGTGCACGTAGGAGGCGGTCATCCGCCCCTGGCGGTACACCGCTTCGGCACCGCGCCCGCCGTTGGGGCTCAGGCCGCGGGCAATCGGCTGCCACTCGGTGCTGGTCAGGGAGTGGTGATAGGTGTGGCCGCGCAGCACGCCTTCCGGCAACTCGACGCTTTGCAGGGCCAGGGCCGCGAGCTTCTTCTGCATCACCGCGTCCCCCTGCAGCAAGCCAACCAGTTCGGCACGGGTACCCTCGACATCGGTGAGCGAGTCCAGCAGGTACAGCATGCCGCCACATTCGGCGAGCAACGGTTTACCGGCGCCGTGGTGGGCGCGAATCGCGTCGAGCATCGGGGTGTTTTCAGACAATGCCCGATGATGCAGTTCCGGGTAGCCACCCGGCAGGTACACGCTGTCGGCTTCGGGCAATTGGCGATCATGGATCGGCGAGAAGAAGCGCAATTCGGCGCCCATCGCCCGCAGCAAGTCGAGGCTGGCGCCGTAGGTGAAGGCAAAGGCTTCGTCGCGGGCCACCGCAATGCGCACGCCGGCGAGCAACGGTTCGGCCTCGATCACGTGCGGTGCGGCGAAGGTCACCGGCGGCGGCAACGCAACTTCACAACTGCTGCCCAGGGCTTGGGCGGCGGCGTCCAGGCGCACGTCGAGGTCATTCAGTTCGCTGGCCTGCACCAGGCCGAGATGGCGGCTGGGCAATTCAATCCCGGTTTCGCGAGACAACGCGCCGTACCAGCGCAGGCCTTCGGTGAGGCTGCCTTCCAGTAACTGTGCGTGGCGCAGGGTGCCGACGCGGTTGGCCAACACGCCAGCGAACGGCAAGTCCGGCTGATAGCGCGCCAGGCCCAAGGCCAGGGCGCCGAACGTCTGGGCCATGGCGGTGCCGTCGATCACCCCGAGCACCGGCACCCCGAAGTGCCGCGCCAGGTCGGCGCTGGAGGGCGTGCCGTCGAACAGGCCCATGACGCCTTCGATCAGGATCAGGTCGGCCTCACCCGCTGCTTCCCACAGCAAGCGGCGACTTTCCTGCTCGCCGACCATCCACATGTCCAACTGATACACCGGCGCACCACTGGCACGCTCATGAATCATGGGGTCGAGAAAGTCCGGGCCGCATTTGAACACGCGCACCTTGCGCCCCAGGTTGCGGTGCAAGCGCGCCAAGGCAGCGGTGACGGTGGTTTTGCCCTGGCCGGACGCCGGTGCGGCGATCAGTACGGCCGGGCAATGACGGGGCTGATTCAAAGTTCGACGCCCTTCTGTGCCTTGATGCCCGCCTGGAACGCGTGCTTGAGCATGCCCATTTCGGTGACGGTGTCGCCCATTTCGATCAGTTCAGGCTTGGCCCCACGGCCGGTGACCACGACGTGCTGCATCGGCGGGCGAGCTTGCAGGTCGGTGAGCACTTGATCCAGGTCGAGGTAACCGTGCTTGAGGGCGATGTTCAGTTCATCCAGCACCACCAGGCCGATGGACGGGTCCTGCAGCAATTCGCGGGAAACTGCCCAGGCCGCTTCCGCGGCGGCGATGTCGCGCTGGCGGTCCTGGGTTTCCCAGGTGAAGCCTTCGCCCATCACGTGGAAACGCACTTGCTCTGGGAAACGCCGGAAGAACAATTCTTCGCCCGTGCTGTGGCGCCCCTTGATGAACTGCACCACGCCGCACTGCATGCCGTGGCCCATGGCGCGGGCCAGCATGCCAAATGCCGAACTGCTCTTGCCTTTACCGTTGCCGGTCAGTACCAGCAGCAATCCGCATTCGTTCGGGGAATTGGCGATGCGCTCGTCGATCACGGCTTTTTTGCGCAGCATGCGCGCCAGGTGGCGCTCGTCGCGGTCGGGGGAATCAGTCATGGCAGCTCTCCGTTGGGGCTGGACAAAAACGGCGGGCAGGAAAAAGAAAAAACAGACAGCCAAGCATCGCCCACCGTGATGCTGTTGGATGATCCAGGCCGGTCTCCGGACTCATGAGTGGCGCGCTTGCTCACCGAGCGAGCAGGCCAACGGCGCGCCTTCCCATATCACGTGGATACAGTGGCAAAAGGCACCGTCTTGACTCATTTACCGTTGCGGGGGCAGCGCCGGAATCGCGGCAGCACTGTGTACAAGTGCGCTCACTCACCGGCTTCCCTGTTTCACTCTGTCGGCGTATCCGCCACAGAGCACCTGGAACAAGCCGCGAAGGTTAGTGGGTTGGGGATGGAGCGTCAATTAAAGCCGACCTTGGACTTGAACCATCGGACCAGCTCGCTCCTCTACCCTTACAGGTATTAAGGAGAAAACCATGCATAAAACCAGACTCGCCTTACTGATCATGCTGGCAGGCACCCTCGCGGCCTGCGGCGAAAGCTCTACGTTGAAGGTCTCCGACGGCACCGGGCCTTCGCCCAAACTGCCGGAGCCGAACAACACCCTGATCCCCACCGTGAACATTGCCCCGGCCATCGGCTGGCCCGATGGCGCCAAGCCAACCGCCGCCGCCGGCACTCAGGTGTCAGCGTTTGCCGAAGGCCTGGACCACCCACGCTGGCTGTATGTGTTGCCGAATGGCGATGTACTGGTAGCGGAAACCAACGCGCCGCCCAAGCCGGATGACGCCAAGGGCATTCGCGGCTGGGTGATGGAAAAAGTCATGGGCCGTGCAGGCGCAGGCGTGCCGAGCCCGAACCGCATCACACTGCTGCGCGATACCAACCACGACGGCGTGGCCGAGACCCGCACAGTGTTCCTGGAGAACCTCAACTCACCGTTCGGCATGACGCTGGTGGGTAACGACCTTTACGTCGCCGATTCGGACCAACTGCTGCGCTTCCCTTATCAGCCAGGTGCAACCTCGATCAAGCAAGCGGGCACCAAGGTCGTCGACCTGCCAGGCGGCAGCCTCAACCACCACTGGACGAAAAACGTGGTGGCCAGCAAGGATGGCAGCAAGCTATACGTGAGTGTCGGCTCCAACAGCAACGTCGGCGAGAACGGCCTGGAGGCAGAACAAGGTCGCGCCGCGATCTGGGAAGTCGACCGCGCCACAGGCCAGCACCGCATCTTTGCCTCCGGGCTGCGCAACCCGAACGGCATGGCCTGGGAACCGCAGAGCGGCAAGCTGTGGACGGCGGTTAACGAGCGCGACGAGATTGGCAGCGACCTGGTGCCGGACTACATCACCTCGGTCAAGGATGGCGCATTCTACGGCTGGCCCTTCAGCTACTACGGCCAGCACGTAGACGTACGCGTCTCACCACAAAACCCTGAGCTGGTCGCCAAGGCGATTGCACCGGATTATGCCGTGGGGCCTCACACCGCGTCCTTGGGGCTGACGTTCGCAGAAGGCAGCAAACTCCCGGCGCAATTCAGCAACGGCGCATTCATCGGCCAGCATGGCTCGTGGAACCGCAAACCACACAGTGGCTACAAGGTGATATTCGTGCCGTTCGAGGGTGGTCAACCCAAAGGGCAACCGGTGGATGTGCTGACCGGGTTCCTCAACAGTGACGAGAAAGCCATGGGCCGGCCGGTGGGCGTGGTGATCGATCAGCAGGGTGACTTGCTGGTGGCGGATGACGTGGGGAATAAGGTGTGGCGAGTGTCGGCGGTTAAGTAGTCGGCCGCAAAACCAGCGCAAAAAAAATGCGCGAGAGGCTGGCCCTCTCGCGCATTTTATTCACTGTTCAGCCTTAAGGATTGCGGGCCAGATGCTCAGCCGGCAACACGCGCTTGGCACTCAGGTAAGCATTTTGCCAATACGCTTTGGACAGCGTATCCAGTTTCACCGTACCTCCGGTTTGCGGAGCATGGACGAATCGCCCTTCGCCGACGTAGATCCCGGCGTGGCTGACGCGGGAACCACCACCGGTCGCAAAGAACAGCAAGTCGCCGGTTTGCAGGTTCTGCTCGCTGACATCCTGCGCACGCATCACGATCAGTTCACGCGTGGTTCGCGGCAAGGAGATGCCCGCGGCGTCACGGTAAACGAAGCCGATCAGGCCACTGCAATCAAACCCGGAGTCCGGCGTGTTGCCGCCCCAGCGATAAGGCGTGCCGACCAGGCCCAGCGCACGGAAGAGCACGTCTTCGGCAGCAGGCGAGAAACTTTGGCTGGAATAGTTGAACACCGGTTTCGGCTTGACCGCTACCGGGGCAGGCGGCGGTGGACGGCTTGCACAGGCGCTGAGGAGCGCGGCACAAACAAGAAGAATGAGGCGTGCTGAGGTCGACATGGGCAGAACAATCCTGATCTGGATGCGGCTTTCGCTGCCGAACGCTGAAAACCAGAACGCGCAAGCAAAGCTCGCGCGAACGGATTACAACAATGTCCAGAGATTCTAGCGCTTACACGTCAAACTTCAAGTATCACTTTAACTTTACTTGCTGGCAGTAACCGTAGTCGGGGCCATGGCGAGTGCACGCTTGGCTTCGATGAAGGTTTTGCTCCAGTAGCTGTCACCCAGGTTGTCGACTCGAACACCGCCACTGCGACGGCTGCTGGAGTGAATAAACTGGTTATCGCCCAAGTAGATACCGGCGTGACTTACGCGACCACGACCTGCCGTACTAAAGAAAAGCAGATCGCCAGGCTTGATGTTATTGCGTGCGACCAACGGTGCATCCACGTTGATCATTTCACGCGTGGAGCGCGGCAGGTTCATGCCGGCTTCTTCGCGAAACAGGTAGCCGATGAAGCCACTGCAGTCAAAACCGGCTTCAGAGGTACCGCCGAAACGGTAACGGGTACCGATCAGGGACATGCCGCGCTCAAGGATGCTGTCGGCCAGAACTGGAAGCTGGTAAGGCTTGCTGCCGGAGAAGTCGGCCAGTTCTTTTTCAGTTGCGAGCTCTTCCTGGTAAACCGTGGAAGACTGCGATGCAACGAATTTTGCCTGGGAGTATTGTTGGGTCTTTTGCTGCTCAGCCACGTTTTGAGTGTGGGTGGCGCAACCAAACAACAGGGTAACGAGTGCGAGAGGCACGAGGGGTGCGAAGCGATTTAGCATGGGCACGACCGTGGCTGATGTGTAAAGAAGTCGAGACTATGCCCTCTATCACATCGATTTGCAAATTCAATCGTGATCCATGTGACTTCCTGTTTCGACGGCGACATCTAAGCCCTTAACACCCTATACATGCCTTTTGCGTGGCCAAACCGGTCCAAACGCAGGTTTTCTGACGCCTGAAATTTGCCGAGAGCCGCGAAATACAAGGGCTGGCTACCAGCCAAGGGTTTCCTTGAGGAAAGGGATGGTCAGCTTGCGCTGAGCCTGCAAAGAGGCCTGATCGAGCTGTTCCAGCAAATCGAACAATGCGCTCATGCTGCGGGTGCCGCGCGTGAGAATAAAGTGACCGACTTCATCGGTCAGGTGCAGGCCGCGACGGGATGCGCGTAACTGCAGGGCGCGCAATTTGTCTTCGTCAGACAATGGGCGCATCTGGAAGATCAGCGCCAGGGTCAGGCGCGACTTGAGGTCCGCCAGCTTCACCGGCAGCTCACGCGGCGACGTGGATGCGGCGATCAACAGGCGTCGCCCGCTGTCGCGCAGACGGTTAAACAGGTGAAACAGCGCTTCTTCCCAATCTGCCTTGCCGGCAATCGCCTGCAGATCGTCCAGACAGACCAGCTCGTACTGCTCAAGGTGGTCGAAGATGCCGATGCCACGGTCCATCAACTCAGCCAATGGCAGGTAAACCGCCGGCTCGCCCATTTGCTCGAAGCGCAGGCACGCGGCCTGCAACAGGTGGGTACGCCCCACGCCATGCTTGCCCCACAGATAGATCAGGCTTTCAGTCCACCCGGCGTCGGCTTCGCAGAGCCGCTCGACATAGCCGAGTGCAGCGGCATTGGCGCCTGGGTAGTAATTGATAAAGGTGGCGTCGTCACGCAGACGCACACCCAAGGGCAGCTGAATCGGTTTCATGCTGACTGAACGGCTCCAAACGAACCGTTAGTGGCCTCTGTGTAAAGTTTGCAAAGTTTATACCCGTGACGCCGGGCGCACAATGCAGCAGACCACAAGCAAAATCAAAGGTTTGCGTTAACTCGGGTCAATTTGCGCAAATTGTTTGACACCACGGCTGCATAAACAACAAACCCGGCATAGGCCGGGTTTGTGACGAAGCGATTACAGGTCGGGGTCTTCAACCCCGGTGTACACATCAGAATCCTTGTACAGATCATGAACATGGCGCACCAGCACCATGATCACCGCTGCCACCGGCAGTGCCAGCAGGATGCCAGTAAAACCAAACAGCTCTCCGCCCGCCAGGATCGCAAAGATCACCGCAACCGGGTGCAGACCAATCCGATCCCCGACCAGCAACGGCGTCAACACCATGCCTTCCAAGGCCTGGCCAACCATGAACACCGCAACAATGCCCAGCATCGGATAGAGGTCGCCGCCAAACTGGAACAGCCCGGCCACCAGCGCCGCGCCGATACCAATCACGAAACCCATGTACGGTACGATCGCCGCCAGACCGGCGATCAAGCCGATCAACAGGCCCAGTTCCAAGCCAATCGCCATCAGGCCGGCGGCGTAGATAATCCCCAGGGCCAGCATCACCAGCAACTGGCCTCGCACGAATGCGCCGAGCACCTCGTGGCACTCCTCCGCCAGCGACACAACGCGCTCTTCACTGTTGCGTGGCAGCAGGCTGCGGATTTTGGCCATCATGATGTCCCAGTCACGCAGCAGGTAGAACGCTACCACCGGAATCAGCACCAGGTTGGTCAACCAGCCGATCAGCGCCAGGCTGGACGCCGTGGCCTGGCTCAGGACGACACCGACGATATCGGTGGTCTGCCCCATATGCTCACTGATCGCCGCCTTGACCTTGTCGAATTTCCAGAAACCATCCGCCAGCCCCAGCTTGGCCTGCGCCCACGGCATCGCCGTGTGCTGCAACCAGTCGAGCATCTGCGGCGCCAGTTCATACAAGCGAAACAGTTGCTTGGCCAACATCGGCACCAACACCAGTACCAGCGCGGTGATGATCAACGTGAACAACGCAAACACCGCCACGACACCTAACGTACGCGACAGGCCGGCCTTCTCCAGGCGATCGACCACGGGATCGAACAAATAGGCCAGGAGCAACGCCACCAGAAACGGCGTCAGAATCGAATGCAGCAAGAACACAAACACGCACAGCAGGACAATCCCGCCAAGCCACACCCAACGACGCGTATCCGCCATAAACCACTCCATCTGTTATTTGCTGTCTTCCTTCTATATAGAAGAAGAAACAATAGTTACCAACGAAAACGCAACTGCGCCTGGGGCTCAGGCGCCGCGGCGGGTTGTGTACCCGCCTCCACCGACGGCAACACCTGAGGCTCACCCGCAGGCACTTCCTGCAACTTGGCCAGGCTCAACTGAGTACGCAATTGCTCGGCACTGCCGTTCACGCGATACACAATGCGATTGCCATCAACCCGCAGCGGTTGACCACCAAAGGGTTCAAGCAGATGACCCAGGGCGGCATAGCGCTCCAGGTTCATGCCCTGCACTTCGAGCAATTGTTCGCTGCTCACACCGGGCTTGACGGCAAAGCGTGGCGCCAGCTTTTGGCTGACCGCGAGCAATACGGCATCGGCGACGGCTGCGGTGTCTGCGCCCTGAGCGGTGCCCTGCTCACTTTTGTCGCCCAGCCACAGACGCCATTTAGCTTGCCACTGATTGCCTTCCTGGCGGGCATGCACAGCGAGCAAAGCGTCGGCACCATAGCGCTCAGAGGCTGCGCGCAGGGGCGTGGCGTCCGCACTTTCGAGATTGGGCGCAGTCGCAACCACCTGCTCATCCAGATCGCCCAGCGGCAGACGCAGCGGCAGGCCTCGGTGTTGCGCCGCCCGACGCAGCGCGCCGGCGACCGCTTGACCATCACCGACGAGGCTGCTGCCTTCGGTGGAATCATTCAGCCACCAGCCAAGGATTGACGGCCGATTGCTGCCCCAGATCGCCAGGCCCGCACCACGCAGGGCGCGGTCGGTGCTCACCGGGTCGAAGTCGACTTGCAAGCTCTCTGGTGGGCCGGCGTCATAGCCGTACTGGCTGATGATTTGTTGCGGATCCTTGCGAATTGCCGCCAGGCCCGGGCCGTCGGCGGCTTTGGCATCGCCGGTCAGGCGGATGACCAGGGTTTGCACGGCGCGCTGGGTGGCCGCGTCGCGCTCTTGAGGCGATTGGCTGCTGACCGGTTCAAGCACTTGATAAAGGCCATTGAGGGTTTCGGCATGACTCGCCAGGCTGACCAACGACAAACAGCCTACAAAGAAGAATTTACACAGACGCATGGAAGATTCCCGAACGACAAATTTAGCGGCTGGAACAGACCGCGTGAACTCGGTTTGGCAAGGCTGTGACCACAGCGACCGGTAAAACATTCACAGGGTCTTGGCAGTTTTTGTACTGTCATAACGATAGCGGGTTAAAGGCTATACCTTAATACACGCCATAACAGGCCCGATTAGCATTTTTTTAACGCCATATGCCCCTGCCCGTCGGCCCGAGGATGGCCGCTGCCCCTCAAGCCTGATAAAATCGCGCGCCTTCGCAGACCGTCAACGGCAAGGCCTTTTACCCAAAGCCCCTGCCCGCTCGGTCGTTACCCCTGAATCCCCCCTAAAGGCCTGGATCATGAGCAAGCAACCCTCCCTGAGCTACAAGGACGCCGGTGTAGACATCGACGCCGGTGAAGCATTGGTCGAACGCATCAAGAGCGTCGCCAAGCGCACTGCGCGCCCCGAAGTCATGGGCGGCCTGGGCGGTTTTGGCGCCCTCTGCGAAATCCCGGCCGGCTACAAACAGCCTGTGCTGGTCTCCGGCACCGACGGTGTGGGCACCAAGCTGCGCCTGGCACTGAACCTGAACAAGCACGACACCATCGGCATCGACCTGGTTGCCATGTGCGTCAACGACCTGGTGGTGTGTGGCGCAGAGCCGCTGTTCTTCCTCGACTACTACGCCACCGGCAAGCTGAACGTGGACACCGCTGCACAAGTGGTGACCGGTATCGGCGCCGGCTGCGAACTGTCGGGTTGCTCGCTGGTGGGCGGCGAAACCGCTGAAATGCCAGGCATGTACGAAGGCGAAGACTACGACCTGGCCGGCTTCTGCGTCGGTGTTGTCGAAAAAGCCGAGATCATCGACGGCTCCAAAGTCGCTGCCGGCGACGCCCTGCTTGCTCTGCCGTCCTCCGGCCCGCACTCCAACGGCTACTCGCTGATCCGCAAGATCATCGAAGTGTCCGGCGCCGACATCGAGAACACCCAGCTCGACGGCAAGCCGCTGACCGACCTGCTGATGGCCCCGACCCGTATCTACGTGAAGCCGCTGCTCAAGCTGATCAAGGACACCGGCGCCGTCAAGGCCATGGCCCACATCACCGGTGGTGGCCTGCTGGACAACATCCCGCGTGTACTGCCAAAAGGCGCCCAGGCGATTGTCGACGTGGCCAGCTGGCAGCGTCCTGCGGTATTCGACTGGCTGCAAGCGCAAGGCAACGTCAACGAAACCGAAATGCACCGCGTGCTGAACTGCGGCGTGGGCATGGTTATCTGCGTGGCTCAAGAGCACGTTGAAATCGCGCTGAACGTACTGCGTGAAGCCGGCGAGCAGCCTTGGGTCATCGGCCAGATCGCCACCGCTCCGGAAGGCGCGGCCCAGGTTGAACTGAAGAACCTTAAGGCGCACTGATGCCTGCAACCTGTGATGTCGTGGTGCTGCTTTCCGGCACCGGCAGTAACTTGCAGGCCTTGATCGACAGCACGCGCACCGGCGACAGCCCGGTGCGCATCGCTGCGGTTATTTCCAACCGCAGCGACGCGTACGGCCTGCAACGCGCGCGGGACGCAGGTATCGAAACCCGCTCCCTGGATCACAAGGCTTTCGAAGGCCGTGAGGCCTTCGACAGCGCCTTGATCGAACTGATCGACGCCTTCAACCCCAAACTGGTGGTCCTCGCCGGCTTCATGCGCATCCTCAGCGCTGACTTCGTGCGGCATTACGAGGGGCGCCTGCTCAATATCCACCCTTCCCTGCTACCCAAGTACAAAGGCATGCACACGCATCAGCGCGCGCTTGACGCTGGCGACAGCGAGCACGGCTGCAGCGTGCACTTTGTAACCGAGGAACTCGATGGCGGGCCTCTGGTCGTACAGGCAGTGGTTCCGGTAGAGTCTGCGGACTCAGCGCAGACGCTTGCGCAACGGGTTCATACCCAGGAACACAGGATTTACCCGCTGGCTGTTCGCTGGTTTGCCGAAGGACGATTGATTCTCGGCGAACAGGGTGCATTATTGGACGGTCAGTTACTCGCGGCCAGCGGCCACTTGATTCGAACCTAGGAGATTTTATGCGTCGCGCCTTGCTCTTCGCTTTTGCGCTGTTCGCCTTGCCCGCCGTGCAAGCAGCAGACCTTCACCCGTTCTCCGCCAGCTACACCGCCGACTGGAAACAGTTGCCCATGAGCGGTTCGGCCGAACGCAGCCTGACCAAGAATGACAATGGCTCATGGACCTTGAATTTCAAGGCATCGATGATGATTGCCAGCCTCACCGAAACCAGCGTGATCACCCTGGACAAGGACGCACTGCAACCGAAGAGCTACACCTTCGAGCGCGGCGGCCTGGGCAAGGCGAAGAAGATCAATCTGGACTTCGACCACGCCACCAACAAGGTCACCGGCTTCGAAAACAAAGACCCGGTCAACGTCACTCTCGAAAGCGGCATGCTCGACAAGTCGACCTACCAGCTTGCCCTGCAGCGTGACGTCGCCGCCGGCAAGAAAAGCATGAGCTACCGCGTAGTCGAGGGCACCGACGTCGACACCTACGACTTCCGCGTGATCGGCCCGGAAAAGGTCCAGACCAAAGCCGGCGCTATCGATGCTATCAAGGTCGAGCGCGTGCGCGATCCATCGCAAAGCAAGCGCATCACCCAGATGTGGTTTGCCAAGGACTGGGGCGGCATCCTGGTTGCCCTGCGTCAGGTGGAAACCGACGGCAAGGAATACAACATCATGCTGTTGGACGGCACCGTTGACGGCAAGGCTGTCAAAGGCAGCTGATAGGCTGATGAGCTGAAAAAAGGAGCCTCGCTGAATGCGGGGCTTTTTTTCGCCCGGGATTTTTCAGTCACGCGAATACCGCTATCGCAGGCAAGCCAGCGCCCACATTGGAATGCATTTCAAGGGTAGGCGCTGGCTTGCCTGCGATGCCGTCAGCACGGCCGAGCCACGCCTGAAAGCCTCCCAAAACATGAAACTTTTGTCATAAAACTCAGCACCCTGCGACGCAATGCCGCGGTTTACGGGGCCTGCAGGAATGTTGCGGTTTATGCAAAGAATTGTTGCGCGCAAAATCGGTTTACTTAGCAAGCTAACAAAACATATAAAAGAGGCCTGCGACGACTTGCCGCAGATCAACCAGAGATTGGAGCAAGCAGATGACTGTAAAAGTAACTGAACGCGACGATGCACACATGTCTCATGAAGCACTGGGCCATGGGATTCACATCTGGGATGTACATCAACAAGACCAACTGGTCGGCATGTTCCACAACGAGAACGAAGCCCACAATTATAAAAACGAGCTCGAAATTCTTGAGATGAAACGCCAGGCACAAAGCTCCTGAGACTCTGATATCGCATAGACGCCCGGCCCCACGCAGCCGGGCCGTCTACACAAAAAACCCGCCCAATGAGCGGGTTTTTTGCATTTCATACGCCGCGTTTTTTCCGGCGCGCCTGTGCAATCGTACAAAACCGGGTACATCCTACAACGCACTACACGCCGCCCTTCCTCCCTGAAGCAGCCTGCTCCAGGCGCCTTCAGTGCCATGTCACAGCGTTCCCTGAGCGCATTCGTTGCCGGCTGGTCTCGCCTTCCGCCCCGCTTGAATAAACGCTTGTGCAAAAAGCGTAACAACAAATAGACATTTGGTAATAATTCTCGATACCATTCGCACGCCTTTCACCCAGGATCACGGATAAGGAATTCGACTTTGATGCACGGACACAACAGCACGCCGGAAAAATCCCTGCTTGAGCGTTGGGCTGAAGCACTTGCCACGCCGCAATTCCTGGCCAATCGCATTACCCTTGATGCACTGATCAACACCCTGGCGCCCGCCGCCGAGCGCAGTTTCCAACGCCTGATCCAGGCACTGTTTCGTGAAGGCCTGCTGGACCCCAACACGCGCACCTATGACGAACGCGGCCACTGCTGGCTGGCACTGCCTGACCAAACCCGCCTGCGCTTCGATCACCTGAAACCCGGCCGCATGGGCAGCTGGGACCTGCGCGGCCAGGTCACGCTGCTACGTAACGACCAGACCGAGCAAAAGATTCAATTCCCGTCGCAATTACTGACGCTGCTTAACGACCGCCTCGAATCATCGGCCGACCTGAGCGTCTTGAGTCGTCTCAACAGCGAAATCGATGACAGCTTTGTCAACGACACGCTATGCCTCGCTTTTCACCAGCAGTGGACACTCAAGCTGCACGCCGCGATGGACCCGGCCCATCAGCACAATCTGCTCAGCTACCTCAAGAGTGACGCAAGCGTGACCAACGCCACGTCGGTCCTTGAACAGTGGGGCACGCTCGGCCATCCGTGGCACCCCAACTACAAGACCAAGCTGGGCTTGGCTACCGACCAGGTGATCGATTTCTCACCGGAGTTCGAAGCACGCTTCCCGGTATTCCTTTGCGCGCTGCACCGCCAATATGCGCACGTCGAAGTCTTGGCCGATACCGCAGATTACTGGCAGTGGTGGCAACAGCACTTCCCACAGGCCGCCCGACAATTGACCGCAGCACTCGCGGCACAGGGGCTTGAGGCGGCTGACTATCTGCCGCTGCCTGCTCACCCTTGGCAGGCGCGCCAGGAGCTACCGCAACTGTTCGCCAACGAAATCGGCGACAAGCTGCTGGTGCTGACCGATATCGTCGCGTTTACCGCCCACCCGACGATGTCGTTCAGAACCGTGCTGCCGGAAGGCCGCTGCGACGCGCCGATGGTCAAACTCCCGGTCTCACTGCGCCTGACCAGCGTGCAACGAACGGTTTCACCACGCTCGGCGCGCATGGGCCCGCGGATCAGCCACCTGCTGCTGACGATCCTTGGGCGCGAACCTGCACTTCAGCGAATCCTCAACATCGTCCCCGAACGGATCGGGGCGCATTTCAAACCCCAACCGGCCAATGATGAGCACGCTCGCCACCTGGCCGTTCTCTACCGCGACAACCCGCAGAGCCTGCTCCAACCGGGCGAAATGGCCGTTCCGGTAGGCAGCCTGTTTGCCATCGACCAGCACGGCCAACCACTGCTGAGGCAATGGGTACGCCTGAGTAAAGGCCAGGACAGCGCCGATGCCATGCTTGCGTTCTTTCGCGACTATGCCGCGATCGCCGTACCGGCACTGTTGGGCATGTACCTGCGCTATGGCGTTGCCTTCGAGGCGCACCAGCAGAACTCGTTCATGGTCATGGCCGCAGACGGCCAATTGAGCCGACTGTTGTTGCGCGACTTCGGTGATATTCGAATCGACCGCAAGACCTTGCACGCCCACGGTTTGGATATCGAACTGCACGACCCCAAGATGACGCTGTACGACGATGCGGGCTTTGTACGTGACAAGTTGCTGCACACGGTATTCATGTGCCACTTGGGCGAACTGGTATTGCTCAGTGCACGCCACTTCGATATTCCCCAGGGGTTGCTCTGGAATGAGCTGTCGGCCCACGTCAGCCAGTGTTTCGACGACGTGCGCAGCCAAGTCGAACCACAGCGTTGGGCGACCGAGCGCGCAGCCCTGCTGGAACAGGACTGGCCGGCCAAGTCGTTCATGCGCATGCGCCTGCTGGAAAGCCATGCGGATATCGTCGGGCGGCTGCCCAACCCGCTGAGTGCCGCCGCCAATGGCAGCTAACCACAGCACGCTGCGGCTGCTGGTGGTGATTCAACTGGTGTCGATGGGGGCCATGGAAATGAGTGGCCCCTTCTGGCCCTTGCAGATCCAGAAGCTGCTCGGCGCGGCCAATGCGCAATACACCGGCCTGCTGTCTTCACTGGTGTATGCCGGGCCGATGATGGCGGCGATGATCCTGACGCCAATGTGGGGGCGCCTGGGTGACCGTACCGGCCACAAGCCGATGATCATTCGGGCACTGCTGGCGTTGGCGGTGTGCCAGGCGTTGGCCGCTATCACCTTCGATCCGTGGCTGCTGGTGGCGATCAGAGTGGCGCAAGGCGCGCTGGCCGGCTTTATCGCAGCGGCTCAGGCCTACGCACTGGCCTGCTGTGGTGATAGCGGGCGCGGGCACATTCTGGCGCGACTGCAATCGGCAACCGCGGTGGGGTCACTGGCTGGGCCGGTGTTGGGCGGCTGGCTGATGGATATCTCCGGCTTCGCACTGCTGTGCTACAGCGCCACCGCCGTCTGCCTGAGCTGTGCAGTGATCAGCGTGTTCCTGCCCAGCGATGCACCGCGCTCGCGGCCGGCGCGCACGTCCGCACCCGCCGCACTGCCCAAAGGCTGGCTCGGCGCAATGCTGGGGATCATCGTATTGATTCAGGCTGCCAAGATGATGCCTCAGCCGTTTTATGCCCTGTACGTCGCCGATGTGTTACAAGCGCCCGCCTGGTTGATCGGTGCCAGCTATGCCGCCAGCGCACTCACGCTGGCAGTGTCCGCGCCGCTGTGGGGCCGGCTGTTTGACCGCCATCAACCCGCACACACGTTGCGCATTATCGAATGGGTCACCTGGTCTTGCGCCTTGACGCTGGCCTTCACGGCGATGGCTAACGAATGGCTGGGCTTCCTCGCCAGCCGGTTGCTGTGGGGCGTGTGGCAAGGCGCATTGCTGCCCGTCGCCTACACGTTGATCGCCAATACCGTTGCGCCCAGCCAACAGGGTTTTGCCCTGGGCATGGGCAATAGCGCCGCCAAAGCCGGCGCGCTGTGCGGCGCCTTGATGGGCGGCATCGGCATGGGAATGGTGGGTTTGGCGCACAGCTTTTGGCTGGTCGCGCTCACGTACGCCTTGGCCGCCCTGGGTATCCGCGCGATCCGTTCGTTCACCCGAACACCCGAATCATCCGGTTTTTCTGTCAATACTTCTAATAACTGAAAGGCAAGGTCATGAACAAACTGCAACTGGCAGCCCTGCTGCCCCTGCTTGGATCTATGAGCGGCCCAGCCTGGGCCGATCAAGTCGAAGAGACCCAAACAGCGCCCACCAATCTGCAATTACAGGCAACGGTGGTTTCGGCCACACGCAATGAAACCAGTATTGCGGCGATTCCAGGCTCTGTGCAGGTCATCAGCGAAGACCAGATCCGCCAGCAGACGGGTGCGGGACGCCGGGTTGCGGATATGCTCGGGCAACTGGTGCCAGGCATTGCGCCCTCCAGTGGTGGCATGAGCAACTTCGGCCAGACGCTTCGCGGGCGCAATACGCTGATCCTGATCGATGGCGTCTCGCAGAACGCCACGCGCGACAACTTCCGCCAGCTCAACAGCGTGGCACCGGAAAGCATCGAGCGCATTGAAGTGATTTCCGGCGCCAGCAGTGTCTACGGTGCCGGTGCATCAGGCGGCATCATCAACATCATCACCAAGCGCAACAAAGGTGAAGACCTGGCCTTCAGCAGCAAAATCGGCATGACCGCCGGCAACAACCTCAGCCACAAAGGTTTCTCCTACGAAGCCTTCCAGAGCGCAACGGGCCGTCAGGGCCCTGTGGACTGGTATCTTTCCGGCAACTACGTACAACGTAACGATCAGTTCGACGGCAACGGAAAACGCATTCCCCAGGACACGTCCCAGGGCAGCAACATGGACACCGGCACCTATGACCTGCAAGGTCGCTTCGGCTACGAGCTGGATGACGACAAAAAGATCAGCCTGTCGCTGCAAGACTACAAAGACGAACAAGACACCCGTTACACCAAGGACCCACGCAACGCGAATACCGCCGTCGCCGTTAAAGGCCTGGACCTGGATGACCAACCCTTCACCCACAACCAGGCGGTCAACCTTAACTACGCCGACAAAGATTTCTATGGCCAGGGCTTGCAGGTCGAGAGTTACTGGCGGCGTGCCGACGCGTTGTTCTTCCCGGACCTGTCGCGTGGCCGCGCCGGGGTCTCCGACAACAACAGCGTGCAGGATGTCTACGGCTTGCGCGCGGCGATCGATACGCAAATGCCGGACATCGGCCCGGCCACCGGCAATCTGGTCTGGGGCGCTGACTATGACCATGAAACCTCACGCCAGCGCGGCGACCAATACCGCGTCAACGGCCTGAACTACACCAAGACCGGCACCACATTCGAAATGGGCCCGGACATCGCCACCAGCACCAAAGCGATCTTTGGGCAACTGTCCTACGACATCGATGACTGGACCTTGCGGGGTGGCGTACGCCGCGAGTGGATCGAAAGCGAGGTTTCCGACAGCATCGCTTATGGCGAAATCGTCCAGACCGGCAATCGCGCGACACTGCCGGGCGGCACGCTCAAATACGATGACACCCTCTATAACCTTGGCGCGGTGTATCACCTGAGCGAAAACCAGGATGTGTTCGTCAACTTCAGCCAGGGCTTTTCCCTGCCGGATATCCAGCGTTTCCTGCGTGATGTGAACAGCAAGTACGACATTCAAAACCTGAATGCCCAAGCGCTCAAGGTCGACAGCTACGAGCTGGGCTGGCGTGGCAATTGGGATAAGTGGCTGGCCAGCGTCACGGCGTATGAAAACACCTCGGATGTCACCCAGTTCTATGATGCCAATGACCGTGTACTGCGCCTGATCAATCAGAAAGAGCGTGTGCGCGGCGTTGAAACCAGCCTGACGTACAACTTCACCGATCAATGGTCGGTAGGGGGTACTTACGCTTACGCCAAAGGCGAGACCCAGCAGAACGGTAAATGGATCGACCTGCCTGCCACACGCATCTCTCCTGCCAAGACCACCGCCTTTATCGGCTACGACCGTGGCGACTACAGCCTGCGCCTGCAAGGTATGCGCCTGGCCGACTATGACGCTGCGTTCAAAGACAACAACGGCCGCGACATCAAAGGCTACACGCTGGCCGACCTGTTGGGCTCGGTGAGGTTGCCGGTAGGTCGCCTCGAAGGTGCGGTGTACAACCTCACCAACCGCAACTACCAGAACATGTTCGCCCAGGCCAACGCACGTGCACCGTACCCGAATGCCGAAGGTCGTACCTTCAGCCTGAGTTACGCAGTGGATTGGTGAGCGGCTGACGCGACGGGTTAAACCACAAACCCCGCCTTTTGAGCGGGGTTTGTGTTTGCTGGCAGGGGCGAGCCCTTCACCACACGGATGTTTTTACAGCCTTACCACATCAGATCATCCGGGATCTGGTAGGCGGCGTACGGATCATCCTCGTCCGGCACCTGGCTTTCGGTGAGGATATTGAGCTGCACGATGCGCTCCGGTGCACGCTCCTGGATCTTCAGCGCCGCCTCGCGCGGGATGACCTCGTAACCGCCGCCGTGGTGCACGATCGCCAGGGAGCCATTGCTGAGCTTGTTGCGCATCAGCGTGTTGACCGACAGGCGCTTGACCTTCTTGTCGTCCACGAAGTTGTAGTAGTCCTCAGTGGTCAACTTGGGCAGGCGCGAGGTCTCGATCAGTTGCTTGACCTGAGCCGTGCGGGCCTTGGCCTCGGCTTTTTCCTGCTGCAGGCGGTTCAGCTCCTGGTCACGCTTGACCTTCTCGGCATGCGCCTCAGCGGCCAGGCGTGCCTGGGTATCATCCACTTCGGCCTGGCCTTTATGGACCAGGCGCTGCTGCTTCTGTTTCTCTTTGCCGACCTGCTTGGCCTGCTTTTGGTTGACCAGACCTGCTTTAAGCAACTGGTCGCGAAGGGAAAGGCTCATGGTGCTTACTCACTTAGGCAACTGCTCAACCGCAGCTGGACACATTCTTTTCCTGACGTTTGGCTTCGCCCCACAGGGCGTCCAACTCTTCGAGGGTGCAATCTTCTATGGGACGGTGGGTCTGGCGCAATGCCTGTTCGATAAATCGGAAACGTCGTTCGAACTTGGCATTAGCACCACGCAGCGCAGTTTCCGGGTCAACCTTGAGGTGACGTGCCAGGTTAACTGCGGCAAACAGCAGGTCACCGACCTCATCGGCAATCGCCACCGAATCGTTGTCGGCCATGGCTTCGAGCACTTCATCCAGCTCTTCGCGCACATTGTCCACCACCGGCAACGCGGCAGGCCAGTCGAAACCGACCTGGCTGGCGCGCTTTTGCAATTTGGCGGCACGGGACAACGAAGGTAAGGCGGCAGGCACATCATCCAGCAGGGAAAGTTGCTCAGGCGCGTCGGATTTCTGCGCACGCTCTTCGGCCTTGATCTGCTCCCAGCGCGCCTTGACCTGCTCTTCGCTTAACTGCGGGATATCCAGCGGCGCATACAAATCCCCCGTAGGGAACACATGAGGATGGCGGCGGATGAGCTTGCGGGTAATGCTGTCGATCACCCCGGCAAATTCAAAGCGCCCTTCTTCTCGCGCCAGCTGGCTGTAATACACCACTTGGAATAACAGGTCACCCAACTCACCTTGCAGATGATCAAAGTCGCCACGCTCGATGGCGTCGGCCACTTCGTAAGCCTCTTCCAGGGTGTGCGGGACAATGGTTGCGTAGGTTTGCTTGATGTCCCACGGGCACCCGTATGTGGGGTCGCGCAGGCGGTTCATCAGGTGCAGCAGGTCTTCAAGTGAATACATCAGTCTCTTCCGCAGAAGTGGGAACGCTGAAGATCAAATGTGGGAGCGGGCTTGCTCGCGAAATCGGTGGGTCAGTCAAAGCATCTTGCACTGACACACCGATTTCGCGAGCAAGCCCGCTCCCACATTTTCAGTCCGCGCTCATCCAGCTACTCATGGTGTGCGATTACGCCGCGTCTCGATGATGTTCGGCAACTGGGAAATCCGCCCCAGCAGCCGCCCCAACGCATCCAGCCCCGGAATCTCGATGGTCAGGGACATCAACGCGGTGTTGTCCTCTTTATTCGAGCGGGTGTTGACCGCCAGCACGTTGATCCGCTCGTTGAGCAGCACTTGCGACACGTCACGCAGCAAACCGGAACGGTCGTAGGCACGGATGATGATGTCCACCGGGTAGGTGAGCACCGGCACCGGGCCCCAACTGACCTGGATGATCCGCTCCGGCTCGCGCCCGCCCAGTTGCAGCACCGAGGCGCAATCCTGGCGGTGAATGCTCACGCCACGGCCCTGGGTGATGTAACCGACGATGGCGTCGCCCGGCAACGGTTGGCAGCAACCGGCCATTTGCGTCATCAGGTTGCCCACGCCCTGGATCTGGATATCGCCGCGCTTACCCGGTTTGTAGCCGGTGGCTTTGCGTGGAATCAGCTCCAGTTGCTCGCTGCCACGCTCCGGCTCTACCAACTGTTGGGCGAGGTTGACCAGCTGCGCCAGACGCAGGTCGCCAGCACCGAGTGCCGCGAACATGTCCTCGGCGATCTTCATGTTGGCCTTTTCGGCCAGCTTGTCGAAGTCCACCTGCGGCAAGCCCAGGCGCGCCAGTTCGCGCTCGAGCAAGGTTTTGCCGGCCGCGACGTTCTGGTCGCGCGCCTGCAATTTGAACCAGTGGACGATTTTCGCCCGCGCCCGCGACGTGGTGATGTAACCCAGGTTCGGGTTCAGCCAGTCGCGGCTCGGCGTGCCGTGCTTGCTGGTGATGATCTCGACCTGTTCACCGGTCTGCAGGCTGTAGTTGAGCGGCACGATGCGCCCGTTGATCTTGGCGCCCCGGCAGTTGTGGCCGATTTCGGTGTGTACACGGTAGGCGAAGTCCAGCGGCGTAGCGCCCTTGGGCAAGTCGATGGCGTGGCCGTCGGGGGTGAAGATATAGACCCGGTCCGGCTCGATATCCACCCGCAGCTGTTCGGCCAGACCGCCGATGTCGCCGAGTTCTTCGTGCCACTCGAGCACTTGACGCAGCCAGGAGATTTTCTCTTCGTACTGGTTGGACCCGGCCTTGACGTCGGTGCCCTTGTAACGCCAGTGCGCGCACACCCCCAGCTCGGCCTCCTCGTGCATGGCGTGGGTGCGGATCTGCACTTCCAGCACCTTGCCTTCGGGACCGATCACTGCGGTGTGCAGCGAGCGATAGCCGTTTTCCTTGGGGTTGGCGATGTAGTCGTCAAACTCCTTGGGAATGTGCCGCCACAAGGTGTGGACGATACCCAGCGCGGTGTAGCAATCGCGCATTTCCGGCACCAGCACACGCACCGCGCGCACGTCGTAGATCTGGCTGAACGCCAGGCCCTTGCGCTGCATTTTGCGCCAGATGGAGTAGATGTGTTTGGCACGGCCGCTGATGTCGGCGTCAACACCGGTGGCCTGCAACTCGGAACGCAGCTGGCCCATCACGTCGGTAATGAAGCGCTCACGGTCAAGGCGCCGCTCGTGCAGCAGCGTGGCAATCTGTTTGTACTGATCGGGTTCGAGGTAGCGGAAGGACAAGTCCTCCAGCTCCCATTTGATATGGCCGATACCGAGGCGGTGCGCCAGCGGCGCATAGATGTCGAACACCTCACGGGCCACGCGGTTGCGCTTTTCGTCATCGGCAGTCTTCACCGCACGGATCGCGCAGGTGCGTTCGGCCAGCTTGATCAGCGCGACGCGCACGTCGTCGACCATCGCCACCAGCATCTTGCGCAGGTTCTCGACCTGGCCCTGGGTGCCCAGCACCATGGACTGACGCGGGCTGAGGCTGGCGCTGATGGCCGCCATGCGCAGCACGCCGTCGATCAGTTTGGCGACCACGGCACCAAAACGCTGGCTGACCAGCGGTAACGCAATATGCCCTTCGCGTACGCCGCGATAAAGCACAGCGGCGATCAGCGAATCCTGGTCCAGCTTGAGATCGGCGAGGATCTCGGCGATTTCCAACCCGGTGCGAAAGCTTGACGTGCCCTCCGCCCACAGGTTTTTGGCCGCATTGTCTTGCTGTTCAGACTCACGAGCGAACTCGCAGGCTGCTTTCAAGGCTTCACGGTCCAGTGCCGGGTCGACACTGACGGCATGATCCAGCCATGCCTCGAGATTGATACTGCCGTCGGTGTTGATCGGCTGGTGTGCTCTCACCTGTACCATCTTGCTTACCTTCCCTACGACGCACCTTCAATGCGCCAAAAATCATCGCTGACCTGCTGCGTAACCCAAGCCCTGCAACCCTAGGCTACGTACTACTCCCTGACAGGTCACGGCCCAGGAGACGACAGGCCGGTCGGATTAAACGGGCATCCTAGCCCGCTTCAAATAACGCCATGGCCTCGACATGAGCTGTCTGTGGAAACATGTCGAGGATCCCGGCACGTTTTAGCCGGTAGCCCTGCTTGACCAACTCAACCGTGTCCCGCGCCAGCGTGGCCGGATTGCAGGACACATACACCAAGCGCTTGGCGCCCAGCGTGGCGAGCTTGCGCACAACCTCCAGGGCACCATCACGGGGTGGGTCCAAGAGTACCGCAGAAAAGCCCTGTTTGGCCCACTCTGCGTCAGTCAAAGGCTGGGACAAATCGGCCTGAAAAAACTGCACATTATGCAAATTGTTGCTGACGGCATTCTGTGCCGCCCGATCGACCATGGTCTGCACGCCTTCTACCGCAACCACTTCGCGCACCTGACGCGCCAGTGGCAAGGCGAAATTGCCCAGCCCACAAAACAGGTCCAGCACCCGATCGTCGGGCTGTGGCGCCAGCCATTCCAGGGCTTGCGCGACCATCGCTTCGTTCACACCGGCATTCACCTGCACAAAGTCGCCGGGCCGATAGGCCAGCGCCAATTCCCACTGCTCCAGCCGATAGCCCAGCGCGGTATCAGCCTCGACCGGTTCCGGCTGGCCCTCGCCATGCAGCCATAATTGGGCTTCATGGAAGGCGCAAAATTCGTTCAACACCTGCAGGTCCGCCTCGGACAGCGGCGCCATGTGCCGCAGCAGCACGGCAATGGAGGAGCCACTGAACAATTCCACGTGCCCCAACGCCTGGGGTTTGCTCAGGCGGCGCAGCATATTCGGCAAACGCTGCATGATCGGTTGCAAGGCCTGTACCAGCACCGGGCAATCATCGATGGCGACGATGTCCTGGCTGGCCACGGCGCGAAAACCCACTTCGAGTTTTTTCGCCTTGGCATCCCAGCGCACTGCGACGCGAGCGCGGCGGCGGTAACCGAATTCCGGCCCACTCAAAGGGGCCGCCCACTCTTGCGGTTCGACACCGGCCACGCGGGACAGTTGCTCGGCGAGCATGCGCTGCTTCAGGGCGAGTTGTTCGTCGTGGGGCAAGTGCTGCACGCTGCAACCACCGCAGCGGCCGAAGTGCATGCACGGCGCCGGGCGGCGCAACTCACTGGCCTTGAACACGCGCTCGGTACGGGCCTCGACCACTTTACCGTGGGTGCCCAGTACTCGCGCTTCGACTTCTTCGCCAGCCAGCGCGCCATTCACGAACCAGGTACGCCCTTCAAAAAACACAATGCCCCGGCCGTCATTGGCCAGGCGCTCGATGCTCAGGCGCTGCTTCTTGCCCACCGGAATCTGCGGGGCCCGGCTGCCGCCGGTCGGTTGGAAGCGCAGGCCTCTCTCATGCTTGGCCATCAGTTGGGTTCGTCAAAAATGCCGGTCGACAGGTAACGGTCGCCTCGGTCACAGATGATCGCGACGATCACCGCGTTTTGCACTTCTTTGGACAAGCGCAACATACCGGCCACGGCGCCACCGGAAGACACGCCGCAGAAGATGCCTTCTTCACGTGCCAGGCGGCGGGTGGTGTCTTCGGCTTCACGCTGGGCCATGTCGATGATGCGGTCCACGCGCGTCGCGTTGTAGATCTTCGGCAGGTACTCTTCGGGCCAACGGCGAATGCCGGGGATAGCCGCACCTTCCATCGGTTGCAGACCGACGATCTGAATCGCCGGGTTCTGCTCCTTGAGGTAGCGCGAGTTGCCCATGATGGTGCCAGTCGTGCCCATGGAGCTGACGAAATGGGTGATGGTGCCCTGGGTCTGGCGCCAGATTTCCGGGCCGGTGCTGGTGTAGTGCGCCTCGGGGTTATCGCCGTTGGCAAACTGGTCCAGCACCACGCCACGGCCTTCGGCGGCCATGCGCTCGGCGAGGTCACGCGCGCCTTCCATGCCTTCTTCCTGGGTAACCAGGATCAGCTGGGCGCCGTAGGCGGTCATGGCCGCCTTGCGCTCGGCGCTGCCGTTGTCGGGCATGATCAACACCATCTTGTAGCCTTTGATCGCCGCGGCCATGGCCAGGGCGATTCCGGTGTTACCCGAGGTGGCTTCGATCAGGGTGTCGCCGGGCTTGATCTGCCCGCGCAGCTCGGCGCGGGTGATCATCGACAGCGCCGGGCGGTCCTTGACGGAACCGGCCGGGTTGTTCCCTTCGAGCTTGAGCAACAGGGTATTGCTGGTTTCACCCGCCATGCGTTGCAAGCGGACCAGGGGCGTGTTGCCGACGCAATCGGCGATTGTAGGGTACTGCAAGGTCATGGCGTATTCGCAATCCAGACTGCGGGGGCGAACATCATACCGGGAAAGGCCGGCGGGCCATATCACGCAAAGTGCGGTGTTTATGGCTAAAAGGCATAAGCCTTTAATCAGGCGATTTCCAAGGAGGTCCACTCCGTCGCAGTCAACTCACCGATCAGGTTGGTCCTGGCTTTGCGCATTAGCACGGCAAGGGTTTCAAGATAGTTTTTATACTCCCCTTCGCTCATGTCTTCATTGCCCACTTTACCGGTGGCCAGTTCCAGCGCACGCCGGTACTGCCTGAGCGCGGCCTCAAAACGCTGCGGGTACTTGCGTTCCAGAAACTCCTCCCAATATTCCTCAACCACGAGTCTCTGCGGCCAATTGAAGTCCACCTCTTCACGCACAATACGCTCACGTAATGCATTCACGGAGTTGGCGTCTGGTACGGAGGCCTTCGTATCAAACCGCCCAGGCAGTGCAATGGGCAAGTCCAGACCAGAGGCCAGGGCGATTCGATAGGCAAGGATTCGAGCGCAGGTCTCTGGGCCGGACGGCTGAGCAACTGCCATTAGGTGATGACCAATGGAATCCAGCCGTCGCTTGGCTCGGAAGTAATTCACAAAGTCCGCGCCGGCAGCGTCCACGTTTGCGGCGAGCATCTGCACCGGCAACATAGCCAGTTCGATGTCGTTGAGGCACAACAGCCAACCGTCTATGCCCCCGTACATAAAGCGCAAAGGCTCCTCAAACAGGATCTGTTTCAAGCGGCCATTGTGATTGGCCCCCTCAATCACCTGCCAGACGCGCTGCGTAACGGCCTGGCGCAGGGCTTGGTGCTCCGGGGCAATCAGCGGTGCGTAAGAAGACAGGTTCCACAACAGGCCGAAAAAGCGATCCGCCATCTGCTCACCCGCCAACAGCGCCCATTCAGCCCGCCATCGCGACACTTCACTGAGTGGGACGGGCACCAACCAGCGCTCAACCGATGGCCGCGGGAGTGCACCGTCGCGCCACAGGCCAAAGTCGATGTTCTGATAGCGCGGCTGTGCCCGGTAGCCGCCGAGCAGTTGCAAAGTCGCCTGGGAAAGTGCGTTGCCATGCAGGTTCATAGCGCGGTGCACGCTTTCATGAAGATAGAGATCAGACGCGGTCAGCACCTTGATAAGGTTGTCGCGCAGATCAAAGATCCGCAGGCTTCGCAGGGTCACCGCCCCTTTTGGCAACAGGTCTATCTGTGTATTCCTGAGCAGTAGCACTGCCAGGGCCTCCAGCCCATACAGGCTGAGCCGTTTGCCCCTGCCCAAGGGGTTGCGAGACAGGTCCAGACCGGTCAGGCGCGTCAGGGCTTGCAGCTGCTGCACATCGCCTAAATCGGGGCGGATAAGGTTGTTCGACACACTCAACCGCTGCAAATGCTGAAGCTCCGACAATTTTTCGGGCACATGCACCAAACGATTACCGTCGAGCAGCAGTGTATGCAGCGCCGGAAACTGCCTGAAAAAGTCACTCGGCAAGGTTTGCAAGCGGTTGTTTCTCAGGCTCAGTTGCTTCACATGACCAAAGTGCGCGCTCATCAGAGGCAGGCTATCCAGGGCCAAATCGTCCAGGTAAAGCTCGAACATCACCCCTTGAGTGGAATCCTCTTTACGCCAGCACCGCCGAATGCGCTCAGCCGCCTCGCTGCGTGCAGCGTGCTGAGCCGCCTCACCCTCTTGCGCAGACCAACGCTCAAGCACCCCATTCAAGGCATCCCGCTCCCTGAACAAGGTATTGATCGCCTCCTCTCGCTCACGGACGGAATCACTCAGGTCCGCCAGTAGGTCAAACACCTCTTGATCGGTTTTAACCGGAAACAACTGACGCATGCGCGCTACTTGCTCGCGATCCGTCGGCCCCAGGTGTTCACCGCCACTCAGCGGATAACCAATCCTCCCGTCAGCCAAGCGTCGTGGTGGGTTGAACCATAGGGGCGAGCCTATGCCAAGGGGTGTGTCCGCCAACTCCCCCTCAGCGCCCTGCAGATGACCAATCTCCTGCATCAACTCTTCAAGCCCGCCCGCATGGGTGTAGCCAAACGCCTGGCGTTCAAGGGGCGGCAGCGCGCCGAGTAAAACAGTCAGGAAAGCCCCCGGCGCTCCCAGCGTTCGCCGGTCGCCGTTCGGTAGCGGCAGGTACGCTTGATAGTGACCGGCCGTCGGCTCCAGCAGGCGTTTGAGTACCCCATCGATTGGGCCGATGCTGTCGATCCGTTGCCCCCGCTCCCACACTTCTACCCGCACGTGCTGCGGCCAACCCGCGATAGCCGGCAATGCATGCAGGATCAACTTCGCGCTGTCTTCATTCATCGCGGCGGGCAAGTACACGCCTTCCAAAGCCCTGGCCCTGCGCAACTGCTTGAGCCACCAACGAATGCAAGGGGAAAGGCTGAGGGGTACGCGGCCAGACGTCAGGCGCTTCACCTCATCAGGCGAGGCTTGATGCACCAGGCTCTCGGCGACGGCCGCGGTCAGGCCGGGGAAATCACGCTGCAGCACTTGCGCCAAGGGGTCGCTCGACGGCGCGCGCTTCTGGCACAGCGCCTTGAAAAAAAGCCGTTCCATCTGAGGCTTATCTATTTCGACCTTGGACTCCAGCACCGTGATTTGATCGGCACGAGACGCTCCCGCCCTCCCGACCAGCGCGTCGGCGGCCTCAGTCCCGACCTCAGCGAGCACTTGATGGTAAAAGTCGCGCCCAAGCTCCACACCCGCCTTCACCCGCTGCTGAACGTTGAAACGCTCGACGGTCTCCAGCAGCAACACCGGTGCGCGCTCATTACGCACATGCACCCGCCGTAGAACCTGCGGTGTCACCCCGCTGATTTGCTGTATCTGCCCAATGGCATCCGGCGACAACGCGCGCGCCAGTGGCCCGAGGCGATAAAACGGCTTCAGCCCCTCCCAGCTCAGCGGCGTTTCCCATTCATGACGCCAGGCGCCGGCGCCGTTATGGGCCAACACCGGTGTGTAGGCGTCATTCAACGACGGATGCTCAGCCCGCCATGACAATGCGGGCGCAGCTTGGGCGAGCTTGAAATATTCACCCTCCAGGAACAGGTAACGATCCTTCCCCTTGTGGTAAAGCCCAAGCGCGTCGGGCGCGATGGCAATGCGCGAGGTATCGACGGTATGCACATACTGCGAAAAATCACGCCGGCTGGGATAAAACGAACCATCGGGCGCGCGGTTATGCAACATGGCCTGCGCAAGCCTATAACGGAATTCGCTGATGGCCTGTTGCGCATTCGCCCCCAGTGCAGACAGATCAAGGTCGGCTATCTGGCTGACGACAGCCGCATAAAAACTGTCGGCGCCGGTCAGTGTCTCGCCCAGGCGCGCCTGATGATGGTTGTAAGGTGCGAAGCGCCCTTGCCCATGATCAATGACGACCAGCGTCCGATCCTTAGCCCCGCGCGAAACATAAGGCACGGCTTGCTGAGCAGGGCTGGTGACCACCCTTTGGCCGCTAACGCTATGCAGCACGTCGCCCGCATATTCTGCGGCCCAATTCTGCGTCTGCCGGTTGAACCGACGTGGATGGAAGAGACCGTCGATGATCGCCTCTCGGCGTGCCGTGTTACGGGCATCACGCAACGCGCTGTGGAGCGCTTCGGGTTGCCGTTGGGAGCGCAGGAGCTGTGTGTGCTGATGCGGCGATAACGGATGTTCGCGCAACGCTGCCACTAAGCGCTCCCGGCTCAATTTCGGGTGCAGGGTCTGTAACTGCGTAATCACCGCCGGGGTGGGACCCTGATCCCCGATGATGTCCGGCAACAGCTTGCGCACAGGTGCCCTGGCGCCACTCGCCATCGCCCGACTGAACTGTGGGAACTGCGTGAGCGCGTCAAACAAATCGAATGTCAGGCGTTTGGCCAGCGCCGACAACTGCTGGCGAAGCAGCAGCTCCCCACCGGCAAAAATCGTCGGCAACAACCCTGCGATGGCTTGGGGTAAATGGGCGGTGAGGCGGCGCGGCGTGGCGTAGGCAAATTGAACGTTTTCCAACACCGTCACCGCCACCACCGCAGTGGTGGGTTGCGCTGGATCCTTGCTGTAGCGATGGGTCTCTTGGCCTTGATGGTTTCGAATGCTCAACGCCGTGTCCACCGGCCAGTCGCCTAATTGGGTGAGCAAGGGCGCCATGACTTCAATGGCCTCCACCGGCGCCGGGCGACCAGGGTCAGCTTCTTGCGCAACCCACTTGATCAGCCTGTCGGCCCGCAACCGCTGTACGGCATCGACCAGAGAGGCCGGCGCAGGCGCACCGTCCCACACCTCGTTCAAGGTGTGTCGTGAAGTGGCGCTTGAGTCGAGCACAGACTGCAGTTCCCGAGTGGTCATATCCCGGGAGCCGAGCATTCTTTCCAGCAATTGGGGGCTTGTAAGGGATTGATGATCGGGAGCAGCGCCGCGCGGTTGCGAGAGGTGTTGATAGATGCGCTGATGGCGACGCCTCACGCTTTTGGCCAGCCGGGTATGCAACCGGCCACTGATCAGTAAATCGGCCAAATCAACAAAACCTTGCAACAGCGCCCCAGGATCACCTCGCAACGCTTGGGAGCCGCCCTCGACCAGTGCCTTTTCCAACGCGACGAACATCGCAAAATTGCGTATTCGCCCCAATCCCTTCAACGCCCCCGGCACCGGGATCAGTAGCAAGCTGATCACCTCATTGATCACGGTCTGTGCCAGCTCAATGAGCGTCGACATGAAACCCGCCGTTTCGTTGGCCAGTTCCTGCAGGCTGTCTCGACTGCGCCTGATGTAGACATCCTTCAGACTGACGACAGGCACCTTTTGCACCACGTTGCGCACATAGCCGATCTTTTCAACATTGCTGAGGGTAGGAATGGATTTTGCCAACCGATAAAGCAGCCGGGCGTGCCATTCAAGGTCGGGAGGTGGCGGTGTGATTGCAGCGATTTGCTTGAGCCGCGCGCAGTCACGCAATGACATGATCTGATACAGCCACTCGACCTTGCCCTGGCGGTAGAAGCCATGGAACGCCACATGAAACTCCTCGCAGGCCTCGCGGTGACTGTCATGATGACGTAGCGAGCCACCGGGCCGGTTCGGGAAGAAACTGAAGGCACCTTTGCATCCCTCGACAGCAAAAACGATATGGGGAACCTTCAGGCTGTCACCCGGAGGCGGGCCGATATAGAGCCCCGTCAGGCCGATTGTTTGAGGCAACCAGCTGGTGTTGTCCACACCGTGGGGCACATATAGAAGCATTTCCTCAACACGTCCCCAGCTCGCCTCGCCGGCCAATGCGCGTTTCACATGCTGGTATTTGTCCCTGTCGACGCGACTGGCCGTGGTGTTTTTCAAAGCCTCTATCAACGCAAACTCGAACTCGGCAGTGGCCGTTTCCAGGAGATGCTGGCCCAGCGGATTGTTGGCCTGCAGCGCCTGTTCCAGATGCCGTTTGAGGCGCCGCCCGATATCGAGCCGGCGTATCAGGGTAATGAAATCGCCGGCAGTCGTTTTGACCCCTTCATCCAGATAACTGGCATCGGCCAAGCCAGTCCGCCCGGGGAAACTCCAGCCGGTCAGACCGTCATAGTTTATGCAGGCGGCGTCCCACAGCTTGAGGCTGGCGATCTTCTCTACCCCGTCCGCCCCCTGGGCCGCGCGCCGGAAACGCTCTGTCGTTTGAACATAGCGCGTATGAATACTCGTAACCGCGGGGTCGATATCCTGGCCGGTCAGGGCTTTCAACTCGGCACGCAACTGCGCCTTCGCCTCCTGCTCAAACGCTTGAGTAAGCTCGCGAATGCACAGTTCAGAGGCTTTTTGAGTATCAATACAAGCCCTCTGCAGGCGCACGTACTCAAGCTTTTCCGCTTCATCGAGCGCACCGAAAAACTCGCCGAGTTCCTCGCGTATAGCGTCCAGGGCTTGTAAGGCTGACCACTCCTGCCCCGCCATCAGAGGCCCTTGCTGCGCGGCCATGAATGCGGACAACTCGTCCTGCGGCGCACTGCTGGTAATCGGTTCGACCATTTCCGTATTCCTGAAAAGGTCAGCCTACCCCCGTCGCCGTCAGTCATTCCGGTAGCTATATAACGCCTTGCGTCAGCCGTGATTTTTCTCGAAAACCGCAGGCCCCATTGCCGCAATCTGGCCTTCGATCAATGCGTCGAAGGGCTTGAGCAAGGCTTCAAATGAAGTCGGCGCTTCCAGTACCTGCAACGCCTGCACGATGGCTTCTACCGTCGACAAGGCGCCTGGGCCTGGGGCCTTGCGCAGCCTGTAGCGGGAAACGCCACCCTCGGCCAACGTCACGCGCGGCAATGCCGCCAGCAACGGGTTGAGGTGCAAAAGCTTGCGCGCCTTGCGCCAGGTGCCGTCGGGCACCACCAGCAACAGCGGCTGATCGCCAGGCGTATAACCTTGCAAAGGCTGGGCATCGTCAGCCGGGAACAACAGCCGAGCCTGATAACCCGGCGGGTTCAACAACGTGGCCAGGTCTTCAAACACCTCGCCCACAACCAACTGCGCATTGTTCAACCCCAACGCCGCCAGCCGGGCGGTATTGAGCGCGTGGTTGACCTCGCTCGGGTGTTGCAACAGCAACACGCGGGTGCGGCTGTCGAGGCTCGGGATCAGCGGGCACAGGCAATGGGTGATGGGCCTGAGGCACCGGGAACACTGGGGTCTGGACATGGTTTTCAGGCCTGATTGAGCTGCGCTTTGAGTAGATCGCGGAAGGTCTGGATCAGCGGCTCGCGGCTACGCCCTCGGCGCATGATCATCGAGAACGGCGCCTGGTAGCCGAAGGTTGCCGGCAGCAATACGCGCAGGTCGCCCTTGTCGGCCCAGGCCTGGGCGTAGTGCTCGGGCAGGTAGCCAATGTAAGCGCCGGAGAGCACCAGAATCAGCTGCGCCTCCATACTTTCCACGGTCGCCGCGCTGTGTTTGAAACCATGCCGCGCCAGTTCGGCCTGGCTCCAGTAACCGCGACCGACCATGCGTTGCTGGGTAATCACTTGTTCGGGGATTCGCCGTTCGTTGAATAACGGGTGTCGCGTGCTGCAATACAGCCAATGCTGCTCGCGGTACAGCGGCATGTAGATCAACCCGCTCATACGGTTGGAGAAGGCGCCGATGGCCAAGTCCAGGCGGTTGTCCTGCACGCCCAGCTGCAATTCGTAAGGGCTCATCACCGACAAATGCAAATGCACGGCCGGGTGTTCCAGGCTGTAGGCGCCAATGACTTCGGCGAACGGCAACGCCTTGTCGCTGACAGTGGAGTCGAGCACCCCAAGCTTGAGTGTGCCGCGCAACTCGCCTTTGAGCGCGGCGGCGTATTGCTCGAAGCCTTCGAGCTCGCCGAGCAGGCGCAAGGTTTCCTGATGGAACAGCTCGCCCTTGCTGGTCAGGCTGAACCCGCCACGCCCGCGATGGCACAACACCAGCCCCAACGCTGACTCCAGCTGACTCATATACGTGCTGATGGCCGATGTCGACAGGTTGAGTTCGTGCTGGGCGTTGGCGAACCCCTGATGGCGCACGACGCTGACGAAAATGCGCAGGAGTTTCAGGTCGGGCAAGGCGTTGGCCATGGTCGGCTCCGATGTTTGATCGCAGCAGTCTACCTGCCCGCATTAGTTTAGAAAAATCTGAACTAAGTATTTGCGCCTGCCGATTCTTCCTGCCCCGGGCTTTTCGCAGAATCGGCCCCTAATAAACAAAACAATGATGAGGCAATCCCGTGGACAAGATTTTCCACCAACCACTGGGCGGCAACGAAATGCCGCGCTTCGCCGGCATCGCCACCATGATGCGACTGCCCCACCTGCAAACGGCCAAAGGCCTGGACGCGGCCTTTATCGGCGTGCCCCTGGACATCGGCACCTCGCTGCGCGCCGGCACCCGTTTCGGGCCGCGTGAGATCCGTGCCGAATCGGTGATGATTCGCCCTTACAACATGGCCACCGGCGCCGCGCCATTCGATTCGTTATCGGTGGCGGACATTGGCGACGTGGCGATCAACACCTTCAACCTGCTCGACGCCGTGCGCATCATCGAGGAAGCCTACGACGAGATTCTTGAGCACAATGTGATCCCGCTGACGCTGGGCGGCGACCACACCATCACCCTGCCGATCCTGCGGGCGATCCACAAGAAACACGGCAAGGTCGGGCTGGTGCATATCGATGCCCACGCCGACGTCAACGACCATATGTTCGGCGAGAAAATTGCCCACGGCACCACCTTCCGCCGCGCGGTGGAAGAAGGCTTGCTCGATTGCGACCGCGTGGTGCAGATCGGCCTGCGTGCCCAGGGCTACACCGCCGAAGACTTCAACTGGAGCCGCAAACAGGGGTTTCGTGTGGTCCAGGCCGAAGAATGCTGGCACCACTCTCTCGCGCCACTGATGGCCGAAGTGCGTGAAAAAGTCGGCGGCGGCCCGGTGTACCTCAGCTTCGACATCGACGGCATCGACCCGGCCTGGGCGCCCGGCACCGGCACCCCGGAAATCGGCGGGCTGACCACCATCCAGGCGATCGAGATCATCCGTGGCTGCCAGGGCCTCGACCTGATTGGTTGCGATCTGGTAGAAGTTTCGCCGCCCTACGACACCACCGGCAACACCTCGCTGCTGGGTGCCAACCTGCTGTACGAGATGCTCTGCGTACTGCCCGGCGTGGCGCATCGTTGATGAGCGCGCAAGCCGTGCTGAAAGCCGCGGCCGACCTGGTGTCGGCCTTCGCGCGCAATGACCGCGCCGCCTATTTCGGCGCGTTCACCGCCGATGCCAGCTTTGTGTTTTACACCCTCCCCCAGCCGCTGCTCAGCCGCGATGCCTACCAGATGTTGTGGGACCGCTGGCGTCGGGACGAGGGGTTTGAGGTGCTGTCCTGCACCTCAAGCAACGCCTTTGTCAGCCTGCAGGGCGACGTGGCGGTATTGATTCATGACGTGGCCACCGAGCTGCGCATGAACGGGGAGCAATTTTTTAGCCAGGAGCGCGAGACCATTGTCTTCACACGGCAAGGGCTGCGCACAGAACAACAAGAAGGCCTGTGGCTGGCCTGTCACGAACATTTGTCCGCTATGCCGGAAGGGCTGCCGCCCCATTAGCCAATGTGATCGGAGCTGATCATGAATAATAAAAACAACGAAAACAGTATTCGCAAAATAGAAACCAACGGGGTCGAACAGATCCCGGACCACGAACGCAGCGCCAGCCCCAAGGATCTGTTCCGACTGATCTTTGGCGGTGCCAATACCTTTGCCACCGCCGTGCTGGGCGCATTTCCGGTGCTGTTTGGCCTCTCTTTCCAGGCCGGCGTCTGGGCGATTGTGCTGGGCGTGCTGGTGGGCGCGCTGATCCTGGCGCCGATGGGCTTGTTCGGGCCAATCAACGGCACTAATAACGCGGTGTCTTCCGGTGCGCACTTTGGTGTGCACGGGCGGATTGTTGGCTCGTTTCTGTCGCTGCTGACGGCGATTGCCTTCTTCTCACTGTCGGTGTGGAGTTCAGGCGATGCACTGGTCGGTGGTGCGAAACGTCTGATCGGCCTGCCGGAAAACGACTTGACCCTGGGCCTGGCGTACGGCGTGTTCGCCATGCTCGTACTCACCGTGTGCATCTACGGCTTTCGCTTCATGCTGTGGGTTAACCGCATTGCGGTATGGGCGGCAAGCCTGCTGTTCCTGCTGGGGATCTTCGCCTTTGCACCGGCGTTCGATAGCCACTTCGCCGGCACGGTCGCCCTGGGCCAGACCGGTTTCTGGGCCGCGTTCATCGGCGCAGCACTGGTGGCCATGAGCAATCCGATTTCCTTCGGCGCGTTCCTCGGTGACTGGTCGCGCTACATCCCGCGTGAAACACCGAAAATGCGCATCATGCTGGCCGTGGTTGCCGCCCAGATCGCCACCTTGATCCCGTTCCTGTTCGGCCTCGCCACCGCGACCATCGTGGCAATCAAGGCGCCGGACTACATCGCGGCCAACAACTACGTCGGCGGGCTGCTGGCAGTCGCGCCCAGCTGGTTCTTCCTGCCGGTGTGCCTGATTGCGGTAATCGGCGGCATGTCCACGGGCACCACGTCGCTGTATGGCACGGGGCTGGACATGTCCAGCGTGTTCCCGCGCCTGCTGTCACGGGTCAAGGCCACGTTGCTGATCGGGGTGATGTCGATTGCCTTCATCTTCATCGGACGTTTCGCCGCCAACCTGGTGCAAAGCGTGTCGACCTTTGCCGTGCTGATCATCACCTGCACCACACCGTGGATGGTGATGATGATCATCGGCCTGATCGTGCGCCGAGGCTTCTACTGCACGGATGACCTGCAGGTGTTTACCCGCGGGGAAACCGGCGGCCGCTACTGGTTCAGCCATGGCTGGAACTGGCGTGGGCTGGGCGCCTGGATCCCGAGTGCGGTGGTGGGCCTGTGCTTCGTCAACCTGCCGGGGCAGTTTGTCGGGCCATTGGGCAACCTCGCCGATGGCATCGACATCAGCTTGCCGGTGACGCTGGGGCTGGCCTCGGTGGTGTACCTGAGCTTGCTTCGCATGTTCCCGGAACCGGCGGCCGTCTACGGCCCAGCCGACCCTCGCAGCAAGCGCACGGATGCGCGCGTTAAACCGGCGCTGCAACCAGCCGCCTGATCGCCCATAAAAACGATAATCGGAGACCCGCCGTCATGGCTTTGGATTTATTCGTCGTACTCATCTACGCCGCCGGCATGCTCGTGCTCGGCTATTACGGCATGCGCCGCGCGAAAACCCACGAAGACTACCTGGTCGCCGGTCGCAACCTGGGCCCGTCGCTGTACATGGGCACCATGGCTGCCACCGTGCTGGGCGGTGCATCCACCGTCGGCACGGTGCGCCTGGGGTATGTGCACGGTATTTCCGGCTTCTGGCTCTGCGCCGCGCTGGGCGCCGGGATCATTGCGCTGAACCTGTTCCTGGCCAAACCGTTGCTGAAGCTGAAGATCTTCACCGTTACCCAGGTGCTGGAAAAACGCTACAACCCCATGGCCCGCCAAGCGAGTGCGGTGATCATGCTGGCCTACGCGCTGATGATTGGCGTGACCTCGATCCTGGCCATCGGCACCGTGCTGCAAGTGTTGTTCGGCCTGCCGTTCTGGGTGTCGGTGCTGTTGGGCGGTGGCGTGGTGGTGGTGTATTCGACCATCGGCGGCATGTGGTCGCTGACCCTGACCGACATCGTGCAATTCGTGATCAAGACCGTCGGCCTGATGTTTATCCTGCTGCCGATCTGCCTGTACCGCGTCGGCGGCTGGGATCAACTGGTGGCCCAGTTGCCTGCGTCGAATTTCAGCTTCACCGAAATCGGCTGGGACACGATCATCACCTACTTCATGATCTACTTTTTCGGCATCCTGATCGGCCAGGACATCTGGCAACGGGTGTTCACCGCCCGTGACGAAAAGGTCGCCCAGTACGCAGGAACGTTCGCCGGCTTCTACTGCATCCTGTACGGCCTGGCGTGCGCGTTAATTGGGATGGCCGCGCATGTGCTGCTGCCGAACCTGGACAACGTCAACAACGCGTTTGCCGCCATCGTCAAAGCGTCGTTGCCGGATGGCATTCGCGGCCTGGTGATTGCCGCCGCACTGGCCGCGATGATGTCCACCGCCAGCGCCGGCCTGCTTGCAGCGTCGACGGTATTGACCGAAGACCTGCTGCCGCGCTTGCGCGGTGGCAAGCAGTCCAGCCTGAAGATCAACCGTCTGTTCACGATGTTGACGGGGATTGCCGTGCTGGGAATCGCACTGGTGGTCAATGATGTCATCAGCGCCCTGACCCTGGCCTACAACCTGCTGGTGGGCGGTATGCTGGTCCCGCTGATGGGCGCAATTTTCTGGAAGCGGGCAACAACCTCGGGGGCTATTGCGTCGATGACCCTGGGCTTCCTGACCGCGCTGGTGTTTATGTTCAAGGACGGGTTGGATGCGAACACGCCGATCTACTACAGCCTGGCGGCAGGGCTGGTGAGTTTTGTCGTGGTGAGTGTGTTGTCGCCACGGCCGGACGCATCGGTGGCTCGCGCGGTTTGAGCTATAAAGCAACTTAGCGCCGTTTCTTCAGCGGGTGCGACGTCGGATGTCGCACCCGTTTTTTTATGGTTCAACGCTCAACTTTTAGCTATCCCAGCCTTCACGCCAGCGCTCTTGCACGGATGAGCTCCTGGACCAAAGAGGCCCATACCAGTCCCTGCGTTGTGCCTGCGGCATACGTTGCCCCGGCCACTATTCGATTGTATGCGGACCAGTAAACGATTGAGAGTCCATCGGCAGTGCCAGGCCTGGCACATTCGATAACGTGCAGGTCGCCACGTTCGATTGCCCTGCGGTAGGCCTCTGGAAAGTGCCGAGCAACAGCGGCCAGACAGGCCGCCAGTATTGACGCCTTATTCTCCGGTGAAGAATCGGGCGGCACTTGCCCGCCGGAAATCAGAATGAAATCCCCGTCCAAGCGGCAATTCATCACGCCGATTGGCAGGTCGTATTGCAGCTTGAGCCCGCGCAGGTCGGCACCTTCATTACCCACCGCGCGCAGCTTGAAAAACCAGCCAATGATCGCGACCGCCTCCAGCTCTTCTACGCCCATGGCAGTGACGACGAAGTGTTCTCGGCTCAGATCAGCAATTTGAATCGGGTTGAGGCGCTGGGGCAGGAACTGAACCCCCGAGCGCTGCAACAGTGCCTCGACTTCATCCTTGAGATGTACAAATTCCAGATCGTAACCCGATACCTCAATCGCTCGACCGATTCCAGGGATTGCGTAACGTGCCTGAAATTGCAGTTGATTGATCTGTGCAAGTTCACCTCCCGGCTTGCCACTCGGCCAGGGCCTGTTTTCAATATCGCGCTGCTCACGGATCGTATCCTCTATGCCAGCGGCGTCGTGCCGATAAGCTCGCACAATCCGCGACCGCGCAAATCGTGCCAGGGAGGGGTTGTCGGCCAGGAGCTTTTCAAACAACTCGATGCCTGCGCGATTGCACTCGACAGCCAAATACTGATTACCGGGCGTTAGATAATCGTTATTGAGCAGCTTTGCAGTGGTCTCCGTTGCGGAAAGATGGCGCATGTTCACCTGCTTATGGCTCGCGCCATCGCGCTGCTGATTCCCTCCGTATACCGTGACCTGATAATTGGCCAGGCGAAGCATCACGGCTTGGAGAAGGCCGTTGATACCTCTGCCGACGATCGACACGCGCGGCGCACCGGCATGCACCGGCTGAGGGGGGATCGTCAGTGACTGTGCAAGTTTGCGCCTGACCAGGCCATGCAGGGCGATCAGGCTCAGTTGCACCGCGACTGCATAGTCAAGGTCGCGATGACAGGCTTCGGTGGTTGCAGCCTGTGTAGTCAGTGTCGCCGGTTTGCACCACGTGGAGACACTACACCCGAGCGCCTGTGTGCGAATCCGAAATGCCTCCAATGTTGCAGGCCCATAGTCCAATACGAGCTGCATGTCTGGCGCCGTTGCCAGGGTCTGCAAAGCAGCATCGCTAAAGACATCCGGTTTGGCGATACAGACCAGGCGAGCCTGTTTGTGCAGGCACTGGATCAGGGCTCGATCAATACGATGAACGGTTTCGTCATTCAGGGATACGCAGAGGGCGACAGCAGAAGCCCCGTTCAGCGCCTCAAGCCAGTCTACGCAAAACGACACTCTGGAATCGGAGCAGGTGTTGCCGAGAGTGTCTGGCATTCGACCGAATCGACTCAGCACCTTAATCCGAACATCCGGGTCTCGATCAAGTAACAACTTGACCAACGCCTTTCCCACATTGCCGTAGCCCAGCACACAGACTTCACGGGGTATGGAGCCATCGGCCATGGTCAGCCAGCGTGCGAGATACGCAGCCACATGCGGTGCGTTGACCCCGGGCGTATTAACCACTCGAATATTATTGGAGTGGCAAAGGTCCAGGTGCACCTTATCCAGACTCGTACCTCTGCGGACCAGATAGAGTTCCCCAAAAGGGTGGGATGTACGCCATTGGTCAATGACATCTGCATCGATAGTGTGGTCAGCGACAATGAGTATGGATGGCCGCAGGAGCGCGATCTGTAAGAGCAGAACTTGCTTGGTTAATGTTGCTGGGAAGAACACTACGTTGTGAGGGGCGTCAGCCCGCCAACCTTTCGACACCGGTGCGATATGTAAAATAATCTCGGTGGTGGCGATGAGCGACGTAGTAACTGGCGGAACGGAAGAGAGCCGCATAGCTTGTCTCCGACAATTCTGACCTGGCGCCTCGAGCGTCTGGATCTTCACAGGTAAAAAACCTGTGAAGTTTGCTATTCATGCTTGGGTACTTTTCAGGAGAGGGTAGAAACGCAAAAGATCCAAACCCTTCCCTGTCGGAAATCAACCTACGCCTATGTTTAGAACGAGATAAGCCAGCCGTTTCTGATAGCTAGGCAGTCCAATTCCTACACATAAACGCAATGCCGAACTGACAAGCGAGCATTGGACGATTGTGTAAATCACTCTGGCGGTTGGATTGGCGAATGTGTTGTCGCGCCGGCAGCCGTGTCGGTGGCGCCGGCGACTAGGGGGATAGGGGATTTAGAGTGATTTCTACCGCAGGCGCGCCGTCGGATGTCGCACCCAGTTTCTTTGCATTGCGCAAAAAAACTGTGGGAGCGGTCTCACTCGCGAATGCAGGGTACAAGTCAACTTTTTACCGACTGATACACCGGATTCGCGAGCAAGCCCGCTCCCACATTTAAACTGAATCAGCCGTACGCTTAGCGGCGACGTGGACGGCGCTGCTCGTCATCCGTGCGAATCGGCACCGGTTGCAGCGGGGGCTCAATCAGGCCCAGCGCAACGCCGAGGTCATGGAGCCAGTTCTGGATTTTCTCTTTCATGGTTGCCCCCTTTGCGGGTAATGCGGGTCGGCGGGAATTCTGTCGCCTTTTCCTACAGTGATAGTAGCTCTAAGTCCTACGTAATGCTTGAACGAAACCACAACGAACTATTACTGAATTGATCCAAATCAGTCCGGATCGTTCAGGCAATGGCGCGCGCGTCCTGCAAAAACCCGGTTTGACCTGCCTGTTGCAGGTCAATCCACGCATTGAGGTTAGCGCCGAGCATACCCTTTCGCCACATCAGCCAGGTGGTGGCAGTAGCAAAAGGCCCTGTCAGCGGATGAACGGACACGCTGTCCTTGCCTGGCAAGCTGTCGAGCATGGATTCGGACATCAATGCCACACCGGAGCCTGCGATCACACAGGCGAGCATGCCTTGGTAGGACTCGATCTCAATCGCCCTGCCCATGGCCACCCGCTCGTGGGAAAACCACGTCTCCAGGCGTGTGCGGTAGGCGCAACTGCGTCGGAAAGTGAACACCGAGCGGCCGGCAACATCCTGGGGCCCGCGTACCGGCGGATGATCGGCTTCGCAAATGATCACCAGGCGTTCTTCGCACAGCGGCACCCCGTCCAACGTGGCAATGGTCAGCGGGCCATCCACCAACGCCGCATCCAAGCGCCCGGTAATCAGGCCTTCCAGCAGTTCACCACTGGGCGCCGACTGCACTTGCAGGTTCACCATGGGATAAGCCTTGTGATAGCGCGCCAGCAATTTTGGCAAATGAATGGCGGCGGTGCTGTACATGCTGCCCAACACAAAATCGCCGGCCGGCTGACCGCCTTGAACCGCGCCATAGGCCTCATCGTGCAGCGCGATCAGACGGGTGCTGTAGTCCAACAACACTTTGCCAGCCGGAGAAAGCTGCAACCGCTGACGCTCGCGAACAAACAGTTCCACACCGAGCTGCTCTTCCATTTGCTTGAGCCGCGTCGACAGGTTCGACGGCACCCGGTGCAGGCGCTCGGCCGCACGGGTGATGGAGCCCTCTTCCGCCACGGCCTGGAAAATGCGCAATTGACTGAACTCCATACCTTTCTCCAAAACTGAACAAGTTACTCACTATTATTCATTTTTACAGAAAGTCAATCCGCTTTAGCCTGAAGGTCTTCGCTTGCGTGCAGGAAACCTGAACATGTCACCGCTGATTCGCTTACTCGCCAGCTTTATCGCCTTGATGATGGCCATGGGCATTGGCCGTTTCGCCCTCACCCCGCAAATGCCGCATTTACTCAGCGAGGGGCAGATCGACCTGACCGGCGCCGGGCTGATTGCTGCTGCCAACTACCTCGGCTACTTCGTCGGTGCGGTGGATTCGATGTTTGCCCGCAGCCATCATCATGTGCGCGGGCGCCTGTATGGCGGGCTGTGGTTGTGCGTACTGCTGACGCTGGCGTCGTATTGGGCGCAGGGGTTCTGGCCCCATCTGCTGCTGCGCTTCGGAACGGGCGTCGCGAGTGCCTGGGCGCTGGTGATGATTACCAGTTTAAGCCAGCCGCTGGCGATTGACGCCGGGCGCCCACGCCTGGGGGCCTTGGTGTTTGCCGGGCCGGGGCTGGGGATTGTGCTGACCGGTTTGCTGGCCCTGGGTTCGAACCTGCTGGGGCAAAGCTCTGCCACATTGTGGCTCGTCTATGGCATGGTGGCACTGGTCATGCTGCTGGCAATCCTGCCGTTCTTGCCTCAACCGACGACGACGGTTGCACCGACTTCCACCCGCACGGGCAGCAACGAAAGCATCGTGCATTTGTGCTGGATTTATTGCCTGTACGGTCTGGGCTACATCATCCCGGCGACCTTTCTGTCGCAGATGGCCAGCGCGCAATTCCAAGGGGCGTGGCAAGCCGATCTGTTCTGGCCGTGCTTCGGCCTCGCTGCCGCAATCGGGGTCGTGGTGGTGAGCTTGCGCCGCCATCACCCACACACCACCCGTCGTTGGCTGATGACAACCCTGTGGCTGCAAGCGGCCGGCGTGTTCGCCTGCTTACTCGGCAACGGCTGGGGCCTGGCCCTGGGGGTGTTGTTGTGCGGGACGCCGTTCCTGGCGTGCATGATGCTGGTGATGAAGCGTTTGCGGGACGTCGCGCCCCACGGCTACCCACGCAGCACCGGCTTGTTGACAGCGAGCTTCGCCATCGGCCAATTGGGCGGGCCGCTGCTGGCCTCGGTGAGCAGTCATCTGAGCGGCGGCCTGCAACCGGCCCTGGTGATTGCAGGTACAGGTCTGTTGGTGGCGGGCGCGGTGTTACTGCGCCCTGCCACTGCTGTCAGCCAGCAACCATCGGCGCGGGTACGCGAACCTGTTCTCGCCGCGCCAGGATCAGGAAAAACAGCCCACCCAGAAAGCAACCGGTAAACCAGGCAAAGTTGGCCATGCCCTGCAACGCCGGGGTGAAGGTGATCGCGACGCCCACCAGCGTCGCCGGTAGCAGCGCTTTGACCGCCGTCCAGTTCACGCCACCATCGAAGTAATAGCGCCCGCTCGGGCTGTCATCGAACAACGCATCCACATCGATTTTCTGTTTTTTGACCCAATAGAAATCCACCAACAGGATTCCGAACAGCGGCCCGATGAAGGCGGCGAGGATATCCAGGGTGTAGTGGATCATCAGCGGGTTGTTGAACAGGTTCCACGGTGTGATAAAGATCGAGGCCACTGCGGCGATCATGCCACCGGCACGCCAGCTGATTTTGCTCGGCGCGACGTTGGCGAAGTCAAACGCCGGTGACACGAAGTTGGCGACGATATTGATGCCGATGGTCGCCGTCACAAAGGCAAAGGCACCGAGCAACACAGCCATGCTGTTGTCGATGCGCGAAACGGTGGCAATCGGGTCGTGCAGCATTTCGCCAAACACCGGCAAGGTGCCCGAAACGATCACGACCGTCACCAGCGAGAATGCCAGGAAGTTCACCGGCAACCCCCAGAAATTGCCGCGGCGCACGTCCTGCATGCTGCGGCAGTAGCGGCTGAAATCACCGAAATTCAGCGTAGGCCCGGAGAAGTAAGACACCACCAGCGCCGTCGCCACAATGACCTGGCCAACCGCCTGCCAGCCCGACAAGGATTTTTCCGCAAGGGTAAAGCTGATATTCGCCCAGCCCGCCTTCCACACAATCCAGCCGGCCAGGGCAAACATCACCGCATAGACCACCGGGCCCGCCCAGTCGATAAAGCGGCGGATGGATTCCATGCCGGCCCAGAACACGGCAGCCTGCAACACCCATAAGCTGAGGAAACCAAACCAGCCCAAGTAGGACAAGCCTGCGAAATGCGGTTCTGCATACACCGCCATTTGAGGGAAGAAGCGCAGCACTACGATGATCAAGGCGCTCGACGCCAAGTACGTTTGAATCCCGTACCACGCCACCGCGATCAGACCGCGAATCACCGCCGGTATGTTTGCGCCGAACACACCAAAAGCCAGCCGGCAGATAACCGGGTACGGCACCGCAGCTTGCTGGCTCGGCCTGGCTACCAGGTTGGCGATCAATTGCACAATGCAAATACCCGCGAGCAAGGCGATCAGCACCTGCCAGCTGGCCAGCCCAAGGGCGAACAGGCTGGCGGCGAATACATAGCCGCCGACGCTGTGCACGTCGCTCATCCAAAAGGCGAAAATGTTGTACCACGTCCATTTTTGCGGCAGTGGGCCCAAGTCCTGGTTGTACAGGCGCGGGCTGTAGCCTTTGGGCAATTGTTCGGTCATCGCTTGGCTCCTCGAAATACCGGCCTGCGCTCCCGTAACAGGGTGCATACGGGAGGCGGCATGGTTTGTATACGAGGCATTCAGCAGAATGCGTGCCAATGGCACACAATCCCCTTGAAACTATGTTCCAAAGGGCTTCACAACCATTTAAAGACGGGGATTACGCTCAGCAACGGTGCACATGAATCCTGTACACAATCAATCGCGCACCCGATGTGCACACAGATAGCCGACAGTGCAGCACGCGGCCGTCAGAAACGTACCCCAGGCCATGTCCATGATCGCCAGGCCTGCGGACCAGCCTTGCAACGTGGCCCAATTGCTCAAATCGTAGGTGCCATAGGCGACCAACCCCAGTAAGGCACCGAGGCGCGCAGCACGCTGCCAACTGCCGCTTGGCAGGACGACAAACACCACGCAACCGCTGACATAAAGCAGATAGAACAACACGGCGGGCAACAGACGGGGCTGATCAAGCATCAGCGAACCCAGCAGGGACTTGTAGGTCGGGCCCATGAGGACGCCGAGCCAGAGGCCGTCGAGCACCAGGAAAGCCAGCAAGGTGCCGAGATAGGCGAACAACGATTTTTTGGACATTCACACCACCTCTGCAGGAGCACATTTGCTCCTACAGAAGAGCAAACCACCTTTAGCTTAGTTCAATGCGATCGGCATGAATCACGATCTGACCCTGCTTGTAGAGCGCACCAATGGCCTTCTTGAAGTTGCCTTTGCTGACGCCGAACAAGTTGCTGATCACCGCCGGGTCGCTTTTATCGCTGACCGGCAAGGTGCCGTTGTTTTCACGCAATTTGGCGAGGATCTTCGAGTTCAGGCTGGAGGCGGCTTCCTGGCCGACCGGCTGCAGACTCAGGCTGATGTTGCCATCGGCACGAATCTCTTTGATAAAGCCTTTCTCTTCCTTGCCCGGGCGCAGGAACTTGAACACTTCGTTCTTGTGGATCAGGCCCCAGTGCTTGTTGTTGATGATCGCCTTGAAGCCCATGTCCGTGGCTTCAGCCACCAGCAGGTCGACTTCCTGGCCTACCTCGTAGTTGGCAGGCGTCTTGTCCAGGTAGCGGTCCAGCCGCGCAGTGGCGGTAATGCGCTTGGTGTGCTTGTCGAGGTAGACATGCACGACACAGTATTCCCCGGCGGTCAGCTGACGTTTTTCTTCCGAATACGGCAGCAATAGGTCCTTGGGCAAACCCCAGTCAAGGAATACGCCGATACTGTTGACTTCCACTACTTTCAAACTGGCAAATTCGCCGACTTGAACTTTCGGCTTCTCAGTCGTCGCGATAAGTTTGTCATCGCTGTCCAGATAAATGAAAACGTTAAGCCAGTCTTCATCTTCACTGGGAATATCTTTTGGGATATACCGATTGGGCAAGAGGATTTCGCCATCTTGCGCACCGTCCAGGTACAAACCAAAGTTAGTGTGTTTAACCACTTGCAAGCTGTTGTAGCGCCCGACTAAAGCCATTTCCAAATACCCTCGTTACGTGGGCAGCATTCTACCCGAGTTGCGCTCGGCACGCGCGCCCGCCTGAAAAATCAAGGGCTGGCGTGGCGTTTTACTGGCAGCGCTCCGCTCGTCAGATCAGTCAATTCAATTTTACCGGCGACGAGTGCCCATCCGCCCTATGGTTTCCAGTTAAAACAGTAAGTTAGCGGGTTATTTCAACGCCCAACTTCGGCTGAATATGAGCGCCTCGCTTATTCCCGGGGGATATTTACCAAGCAATTGTCAAGTATTTCCTGTACGATGCCTGGCCAAGTTAATTTTCTACAGGTTAGTGGCCGCCATGCGCGTAAAAGCATCCAACAGCAAAGCAAAGCCAGCTCCAGCCGTTGAAACCAGCGAATCGATCAACAGCCAGATTGCTGCGTTCCTCAAGTCCGGCGGCGAAATCCAGCAAATTGCCAAGGGCGTGAGCGGCCAGACTTTCGGCCCGTCCAAGCAGATCAGCCTGGGCAAGAAGTAACACCCGCGCATTACACCTGGTCCCTAAGCGTCTTGTCTTCAAGGCGCTAGGACTAGAGCCCGAGACACCCTCTCTGCATCACACAGTATTGCGCTAATCGACGAACGGGGCTCACCGCCCAGCTTTCGCCGGTATGCTTGCACACGTCTAGTACGGGCATCTGCCCGATTCCCCCTGTCACTGCTCCTCGCTTTTCATGGAGTGAAGCTTGCTCAAGCCCTGCTTTTTTCTGATCGTTGCCCTTGCGGCCAGCCCCCTTGCGCAGGCGCAGATATTTCAGCGCGAACTAGGCGACTTCGACCTGAAATTGGGCACCACGCCAAGTCGCAGCATGGCTCAGGGCCTGGTCAAACCCACCTCGCCCGGTAGCGATTCGTTCCACGGCGGGCTGGACCTGAGCCACGACAGCGGTCTGTATTTCGGCCAATTTTCACCGAACATGGGGCTTTCATCCGCCAACAACCTCGAAGTCGATTCCTACCTGGGCTTCAAACATCCCTTCGACCAAACCCTGGGCTACGAAGTGGGCATGATCCACTACAGCTACCCCAAGCTCAGCCCTCTGGACAGCCAGGAGTTCTATGGCGGCCTGAACCTGCTGGGCAATCGCTTCGGCGTCTCCTTCAGCAACGACCCGGATCGCCAGGACAGCACGCTCTTTGCCGATCTGGGCGGCACGCAACCGTTCGGCATCGGCGTCAGCATGAAGTACACCACTCATCAACTGGGCACCCCGGCCTCGGTGGAAAGCGGTTCCATCAGCAGCTTCAGCGACTGGTCGGTACAGTTCTCCCGCGCCTGGAAAGGCGTCGACCTGGACTTGATCTACAGCGACTCCAGCCTCAGCGGTGGGAGCTGCTCAGCCTACTCAGGACATAATTCGCAATGCGATGGGCTGTTGACCTTGAAGGCCGCGCGGTCGTTTTATTGATGGGCTGAACTGTCGCGCCCAGCGCAGGTTCACATGCATGAACCCCATCTGCACAAGGACCTGCCCATGCTGCGTCGGCTCAAACTTCTGGTGGTACTGCTGACCTTGAGCCTGGTACTCGCCGGCTGCAATCGTGTTGGCCTCGCCTACCGAAACCTGGACGTGATTATCCCCTGGACCCTCAGCGACTACCTGGACATGAATGCCGGGCAGAAGAGCTGGTTCAACGACACCCTCAAGCAACACCTGGCCTGGCACTGCACCACGCAATTGCCAGGCTACCTGGATTGGCTTGATCGCCTGCAACAGATGGTCGACAACAACCAGGTCACCGATGCCGCGCTGCAGGCCCGCACCGTCGAAGCCAAGCAGGCGATTGCCGAGGTGGCGCAAGAAATCACACCGTCGGCCATCCAATTGCTTCAAGGCCTGGATGATCAGCAGGTCAAGGACATGAGCGACGCCCTCGCCAAAGACCTGCGTAAGCGCCAGGATGAATACCTTAAGCCGCCACTGGAACAGCAGATCAAAGAGCGCGCCCGACGCATGAGCAAGCGCCTGGACGCCTGGATGGGCCCGCTCAGTGCGAGCCAGCAGAGTCGAGTCACCGCTTGGTCCATTAGCCTCGGTGAGCAAAACGAGCAGTGGATCGGCAACCGCGCCCGTTGGCAGGCGCAATTTATCGCCGCGGTGCAACAGCGTCAGAGCGCGGACTTCCCACAGAAGATGCAGCAGCTATTGATGGCTCGAGAAAGCCTGTGGACCGCGCAATACAAGGTCGCCTATGCCCAGACGGAAACGGCGGCGCGCAGCCTGATTGTCGACCTGATGGCCGAAAGCACGGTGCAGCAGCGCATTAAGCTGACGCAGAAAATTGAGGGTGTGCGTAGCGATTTCAAGGCACTTAAATGCCTAAAGGCCGTCGGCAATACCTGATCTGCATACAACCCAATGGGGGAGCGGGCTTGCCCGCTCCCACAGGGTCATACAGCGCCTGTTAAATCAAGCAATCTGCGCCTTTGAGGCCACTTCATCAAACGTGGCCGGCTCCAACGCATCCGCCTGATCATCCAGCACCTGGCGCGGGTGATCGTTGCCCGGTATGGAGCTGTCAATCAACGCCAGCAGCTGTGCGCCGCGAGCGGTCAAGATGAAGTTTTCACCATTGCCGCCCTCCTCCTCCGGCCGCGATTCAATAAACCCACGCTTGAACAGCAGCGCTTCGTAATCGGCAGCGGTCTTTTTCAGCGTGTCCAGATTGCCGGTGGACTCGCCCGCCGTGGCCTTTTCGGCCGCTTCCTGCTCGGCGTATTTACGCGGTGCAAAGCTGCCCTCGCCATTCTGCACTTCATGCAGCAGACGCTCGATCAAATCCCAGTTGTAAGTCGTCATCCTGATTCCTCCTGCAGGCCGTTGGAAAAGCAGCCCGTCTAAAGGTGTGACAGGCCCCGTCACTGGCCGTTCAGCCGAATGGACGGGCGTCATTTCTCTGAACTTTCCAGACGTTCGCCCCCTCAACTGAACATCACTGCCAAGGACGTCCGACCATGAATACCCTGAAGAACCTGGCCCTGGCCACCACGTTGATGACCGCCCTGCCCGTCTGGGCGTGCACACCCGAAGAAGCCACGGCGAAACGCGAACAACTGGCCCAGGAAGTGACCAAGCTCACCAAACAAAACCCCACCAAGGCCAAAGAAATAAATGCTGAGCTGCAGAAAATGGACATGGACACAACAGCTGCCGATCTACCCGACAAATGCCAATTGATCGATCAACGCCTGAAAGACCTCGCTAAAGCCGCTGCCGAGACCAAAAGCTGACGCAAAAAAAAACCGGACATCGTCCGGTTTTTTTATAGCAGCGCCGCCTTACTCGGCAGCAGGCGCTTCTGGCTTGCGGCGCTTGAGCGGCGCCATGCCGTCCTTGCTGACGAGCGACAGGTTGTCGGTCTTCGGCCGATTGGCGATCTTGCGCTTGGTTGGCGACTTGGCGCCGGCCTTCTTCTTATCGCCCTTGGCGTCGACTTTTTTCTTCTTCACGCCAACGGCTTTGCCCGACGCCTTGACCTTCTTCGGCCCGGTGTAAGTGCCTTTGACTTCCTTGATGGTGCGGCGCTCGAACGACTGCTTCAGGTAGCGCTCGATGCTCGACATCAGGTTCCAGTCGCCGTGGCAGATCAGCGAGATCGCCAGGCCATCGTTGCCGGCACGCCCGGTACGGCCGATACGGTGCACGTATTCATCGCCGCTGCGTGGCATATCGAAGTTGATGACCATGTCCAGGCCATCCACGTCCAGGCCACGCGCAGCCACGTCGGTGGCAACCAGGATTTTCACGCCGCCGGCCTTGAGACGGTCGATGGCCAGCTTGCGATCCTTCTGGTCCTTCTCACCGTGCAGCACGAAGGCCTTGTAGTCCTGCGCGACCAAACGACCGTAGATACGGTCAGCAGCAGCGCGGGTATTGGTGAACACGATGGCTTTCTGATAGGTCTCGTTGGCCAGCAGCCAGTTGAGGATCTGTTCTTTGTGCACATTGTGGTCGGCAGTGACGATCTGCTGACGCGTAGTCGCGTTCAGGTCACTGACGTTGTTGACCTGCAGGTGCTCAGGGTTGTTCAGGACCTTGGCGACCATGTCGCGCAGGGTCGAACCGCCGGTGGTGGCGGAAAAGAGCATGGTCTGCTGGCGATTGACGCACTCGGACACCAGGCGTTGCACATCGTCGGCAAAACCCATGTCGAGCATGCGGTCGGCTTCGTCAAGCACCAGCACTTCGACTTCCTTGAGGTCAAGGTTGCCGGCGTTGAGTTGCTCGATCATACGGCCTGGGGTGCCGATCAAAATGTCCGGCACTTTGCGCAGCATCGCGGCCTGGACCTTGAAGTCTTCGCCGCCGGTGATCAGGCCGGACTTGATGAAGGTGAACTGCGAGAAACGCTCCACTTCCTTCAAGGTCTGCTGGGCCAGCTCGCGAGTCGGCAGCAGGATCAGGGTCTTGATACTGACGCGGACTTTGGCCGGGCCAATCAGGCGGTGCAGAATCGGCAGAACGAAAGCGGCGGTCTTGCCACTCCCGGTTTGAGCCGTCACCCGCAGGTCACGCCCTTCGAGCGCGAGCGGGATGGCCGCTGCTTGCACAGGCGTAGGCTCGACAAATTTAAGCTCGGCCACGGCTTTGAGCAGGCGTTCGTGCAGGGCGAATTGGGAAAACACGGGTGCTACCTCGAAGAAATACAAAATATCAGCTGCATAGGGTAACGGTTTCGGGCGTCCAAACCGAGTTTCTTTACGCGAACGGCGTGAATCAGCTGCTTTTTTGTTAAGACATTTGTCCGTAAAACCAACTTTGTCGCACTTAAATGCTCTAATCGGCCCGTGTTGTCTTACAGAAGAATCGGTTTCGCACATGGATATCAAACAGTTCTGGCTCAACCTCCAAGACCTTTGGGGCACCCTCGACCAACACCCGTTGCTGCATTCCGGCCTGGGTTTGCTGGTTCTACTGGTGGTGGCCCTGCTGCTCGGACGGGTAGCGCGTTACCTCATTCTCCACGCCGTCAAATTGCTCGGCCGGCAACCGGCGCTGCATTGGCTCAACGACCTGCGGCACAACAAAGTCTTTCATCGCCTGGCGCAGATGACGCCATCTCTGGTGATTCAGTTCGGCCTGTACCTGGTACCGGGCCTGAGCAAAACCGCCACGTTGTTTATCGGCAATGTGGCGCTGGCGTTCACCATCCTGTTCATGACGCTGGCGGTGAGCGCCCTGCTCAACGCCTTGCTGGATATCTACGCACGCACCGAACATGCCCGCACCCGCTCGATCAAGGGCTACGTGCAACTGACGAAAATGGTGCTGTTCGTGTTCGCCGCGATCATCATCGTCGCCACCCTGATCGACCGCTCGCCCTTGTTGCTGCTGTCCGGTTTGGGTGCGATGTCGGCGGTGATTTTGTTGGTGTACAAGGACACCCTGCTGTCATTCGTCGCCAGCGTGCAACTGACCAGCAACGACATGTTACGGGTCGGCGACTGGATCGAAATGCCTCAGGTCGGCGCCGACGGTGACGTGGTGGATATCACCCTGCACACGGTCAAGGTGCAGAACTTCGACAAGACCATCGTTTCCATCCCGACCTGGCGCCTGATGTCCGAGTCGTTCAAGAACTGGCGCGGTATGCAGGCGTCCGGCGGGCGCCGTATCAAGCGCAGCCTGCACATCGACGCCAGCGGCGTGCGTTTCCTGCGCGACGATGAAGAAGTGCGGATGACCCAGGTGCACCTGCTCACTGACTACATCAGCCGCAAGCAGGCCGAACTCAAGGCTTGGAACGAAGCCCAAGGCAACAGCGCGCAACTGTCGGCTAACCGCCGCCGCATGACCAACCTCGGCACTTTCCGCGCGTATGCCCTGGCGTATCTGAAAAGCCACCCGGACATCCAGCCGAACATGACCTGCATGGTGCGCCAGATGCAAACCACCGCCCAGGGCGTGCCGCTGGAAATCTACTGCTTCACCCGCACCACGGCGTGGGCCGATTACGAGCGTATCCAGGGGGATATTTTTGATTATCTGCTGGCGGTGTTGCCGGAGTTCGGCTTGAGCGTGTATCAACAGCCAAGCGGCAATGATTTACGCGCAGGCGTATTGCCCGCGGTGTTGGGCGCCAGTCATGTGCCTGCGCTCGAACGCAGCGCGGTATAAGGCCACCCTTCGCCTGTGGGAGCGGGTTTGCCCGCCCCCGCAGGCATTCAGCGCAGGATCGCCTCCTGGCGTGCGCCCAACCGACTGATCCACACCGCCCCCAGAATCACCAAGCCGCCCAACGCCAAGCGCCCCAGCGGCTCGTGCTGGTTCCAGATCAACAGGTTCAGCAACAGCCCCACCGGCACATGCAGGTTGTTCATCACCGCCAGGGTGCCACCATTGACCAGGCAAGCGCCCTTGTTCCACCAGTACATACCCAGCGCGGTGCTGACCAATCCGAGGAACACCAGCACGCCCCATTGCAGTGGTGCTTGCGGCAGGAAGTCGGCTTTGCCGAACAGCAGGAATGCCGGCAACACCACGATCAACGCGCCCAGGTAGAAGTAGCCAAACCGCCGGTAGTGCGGCAAATCACTCGGATAACGCGCCACCAGATGCTTGTACATCACTTGCCCGGCCGCGTAGGTGAAGTTGGCCAGTTGCAGGAGCAGGAAGCCACCAAGGAAGTGCGGGGTGATCTGGTCGAAACGGATCACAGCCGCGCCGCCCACCGCCACCAGTGCCGCGATCAGCGCCCAAGGATTGAAGCGTCGATTCAGCGCATCTTCGATCAGGGTCACGTGCAACGGCGTGAGGATGGTGAACAGCAACACCTCCGGCACGGTGAGCACGCGAAAGCTCAGGTACAGGCACACATAGGTCACGCCGAACTGCAGCGCGCCAATCACCAGCATGCCGCGCATGAACCTGGGTTCTACCGAGCGCCAGCGGGTCAGCGGGATAAACACCAGCCCGGCGAGCACCACGCGCACCAGCACCGCGAAGTAGCTGTCGACATGACCGGCGAGGTATTCGCCGATCAAGCTGAAGGAAAATGCCTGAATCAGGGTGACAACCAGTAGATAGCCCATGCGCGCCTCGTTTCGAATGGGCGCGACTTTAAGGGTTTTCGGTGTTTGACGGAACTCGGGGCAAAAAAAACCCGACCTCGCTATAGCGGCAGTCGGGTAGGAGCACTCAGGAGCAACAAGTGCAAAGGGAGGTTCGATACGCGTACTTGAAGGGTTTGCGTGAAGCGATATAAACACCCGGCGATTATGTGACGATTAACCGTTGACTCGGTTCATGCCACAAGTTGCGCCAGCAACGCCTTGGCGTGGTTAAGGCCTTTTTCCTGGAAGTCACCGCTCAAGTTCACCCCTTCGGCATGAATGAACGTGACGTCATGAATCCCGATAAAGGCCATGACCTGGCGCAGGTACGGTTCCTGGTGATCGGAGCTGGCGCCGGTATGAATGCCGCCGCGAGCGGTCAGCACAATCGCGCGCTTGCCGTGCAGCAATCCCTGGGGGCCGGTGGCGGTGTACTTGAAGGTCACACCGGCACGCAACACGTGGTCCAGCCAGGCTTTGAGGGTGCTGGGGATAGCGAAGTTGTACATCGGCGCAGCCATCACCAGCACGTCGGCGGCGAGCAATTCGTCGGTCAATTGGTTGGAGCGGTCCAGGGAAGCCTGTTCGATCGCGCTGCGCTGTTCGGCAGGTTTCATCCAGCCGCCGAGCAGATGCGTGTCCAGGTGCGGCACGGGGTTCAGCGCCACGTCACGCACGGTGATCTGATCCGCTGGGTAAGCCGCCTGCCATTGGCTGATGAACTGCTGGGTCAGTTGGCGAGAGATCGAATCCTGCTGGCGGGCGCTGCTTTCGATGATCAGAACGTTGGACATGGCTCGGTAGGCTCCATCTGCAAATGCTGTAAGGCGATGGAGAAAAGATTAGCCAGGGCCGATTCGATAAAAAAGCGCAAAAAACTGCTACAACCCATCTAGAAATTTGTTTATAAGCGGAGTATTGCTGTGGGCATGCTCCGCTGCTGCGTTATTTTGGAGCGCACGTCAGCTTGATGCGCATTTTGATAATGCTCCGGCTGAAATTGACCGTGGTGTTGGTGCTTTTGCCCGCCTCGACCGTAACTTTACGCGCACGGGGCGCCTCCGGGCCGTTGGTGAAGACCATTTTGCACACCGCGTCGTTGGCCCCGTAGTTGGTCAACCGAATCGAGCTGATAGTGCTGTCGATATCGGACGCGCTGTAATCAATCTTCACCCCCTGAATATCTTTGGAAACATCGGTGGTATAGGCAAACGCCGTCAATGGCAGCAGCGCCAGCAGCACACAACAGAATTTTCTCATTCGGCAGTCTCCAATAAGGACTGCCAGCTTAGGACAAGAGGAGCTCATCTTGAAAGCGCCCCGCGTTACCCTTGATCAATGGCGCACGCTGCAGGCCGTGGTTGACCATGGTGGCTTCGCCCAGGCGGCTGAAGCGCTGCACCGTTCGCAGTCCTCGGTGAGTTACACCGTGGCGCGCATGCAAGACCAGCTCGGCGTGCCGCTGCTACGCATCGACGGGCGCAAGGCGGTGCTCACTGAAGCCGGTGAAGTGCTGTTGCGCCGCTCCCGGCAACTGGTGAAAAACGCCAGCCAACTGGAAGACCTCGCCCACCATATGGAACAAGGCTGGGAAGCCGAAGTGCGGCTGGTGGTGGATGCCGCTTACCCCAATGCGCGCCTGGTACGCGCGCTGACCGCCTTTATGCCGCAAAGCCGTGGGTGTCGCGTGCGCTTGCGTGAAGAGGTGCTGTCAGGCGTTGAAGAGCTATTGATGGAGGGCGTGGCCGACCTGGCCGTCAGCAGCTTCGTCATCCCGGGCTACCTGGGCACAGAACTGAGCGATGTCGAGTTTATCGCCGTGGCTCACCCCGAGCATTCCCTGCATCGCTTGAACCGCGAGTTGAGTTTCCAGGACCTGGAGAGCCAGATGCAGGTGGTGATCCGCGACTCCGGCCGCCAGCAGCCGCGAGACGTCGGCTGGCTCGGCGCCGAACAACGCTGGACCGTCGGCAGCCTGGCCACCGCCGCCGCCTTTGTCAGCAGCGGCCTGGGCTTTGCGTGGCTGCCCCGGCACATGATTGAGCGCGAACTCAACGAAGGCCTGCTCAAGCAGCTACCCTTGGAAAAGGGCGGCAGCCGCAACCCGACGTTCTACCTGTATGCGAACAAGGACAAACCCCTGGGCCCGGCCACGCAGATTCTTGTGGAGTTGCTGCGCACCTTTGACACCGCCCCTCTGGACGCGCCTTTCGCCGCCCCCCAGCAAGCCTGAAACGGAGTTCGTGCATGGCCTGGTTCGACCATGAAGGATGCAGCCTGCATTACGAGGAATATGGCCACGGCAACCCGCTGATTCTGATCCACGGCCTGGGTTCCAGCAGCCTGGATTGGGAGCTGCAAATTCCAGTGCTGGCCAGGCATTACCGCCTGATCGTAGTGGATGTACGCGGCCATGGTCGTTCCGACAAACCGCGCGAGCGCTACAGCATCAAAGGCTTCACTGCCGACCTGAGCGCCTTGACCGAACACCTGAACCTGCCACCGGCCCATGTGGTGGGCTTGTCCATGGGCGGCATGATTGCCTTCCAGTTCGCCGTGGATGAACCCGCCCAGGTCAAGAGCCTGTGCATCGTCAACAGCGCACCCGAAGTCAAAGTGCGCAGTGCCGATGACTATTGGCAATGGGCCAAGCGCTGGAGCCTGGCGCGACTGCTTAGCCTGTCGACCATCGGCAAGGCGCTGGGTGACCGATTATTCCCCAAGCCGGAGCAACATGACCTGCGTCGCAAGATGGCCGAGCGCTGGGCAAAGAACGACAAACGTGCTTATCTCGCCAGCTTCGACGCGATTGTGGGCTGGGGCGTGCAGGAACAACTTTCCAGAATTACCTGTCCAACCCTGGTCATCAGCGCCGACCATGACTACACCCCCGTGGCGCAGAAAGAAATCTATGTAAAACTGCTGCCCGATGCGCGGCTGGTGGTGATCGAGGATTCCCGCCATGCCCTTGGATCAACCCGATGTCTTTAACGCTACCTTGCTCGATTTTCTAAAGACCGTCGAAACCACTACCCAGGATCACTGACCCATGTTGAAAAAAATCGCCTTCTTTGCCGGTTCTGTCTTGTTCGCCGCCAACCTGATGGCCGCCGAGCCGGCCAAGGCGCCACACGTTCTGATCACCACCACCAATGGCAACATTGAAATCGAACTGGACCCGGTCAAGGCGCCGATCAGCACCAAGAACTTCCTGGCCTATGTCGACAAGGGCTTCTACACCAACACGATTTTCCACCGGGTAATCCCGGGCTTCATGGTTCAGGGCGGCGGTTTCACCGCGCAGATGTCGCAGAAGCCGACCGACGAACCCATCAAGAACGAAGCCAGCAACGGCCTGCATAACGTGCGTGGCACCCTGTCGATGGCGCGCACCAATGACCCGAACTCGGCCACCAGCCAGTTCTTCATCAACGTGGCCGACAATGCGTTCCTCGACCCGGGCCGTGACGCCGGTTATGCCGTGTTCGCCAAAGTCGTCAAAGGCATGGACGTGGTAGACGTCATCGTCAACTCGCAGACCACCACCAAGCAGGGCATGCAAAACGTGCCTATCGATCCTGTTTTGATCAAGTCGGCCAAACGCATCGACTGAGGTCTGCAGGCAGCTCCGTGCGGTGCTCACAAGGCACCGCGCATATTTGAACAGGAGAGCCCGCCAGGCGGGCGTCAACCTAATGCTCTATCGTCGCTTTGAACAACTGATTGATATCTTCCGCGACGCCCCGAGCGCCGCCCCTCCCGACAAAGTCCTGCCCTTCTACCTCTACTATCTGCGCCAGGTGTGGCCAAGCTTTGCTGCCTTGCTGGTGGTGGGCCTGATCGGCGCGCTGATCGAAGTGGCGTTGTTCAGCTACCTGAGCCGCATCATTGACTTGGCCCAGGGCACGCCGCCCGCCAACTTCTTCCAGATCCACAGCACCGAGTTGATCTGGATGGCCGTGGTCGCCCTGCTGCTGCGCCCGATCTTCAACGGCCTGCATGACTTGCTGGTGCACCAGACCATCAACCCGGGCATGACCAGCCTGATCCGTTGGCAAAACCACAGCTACGTGCTCAAGCAGAGCCTGAATTTCTTCCAGAACGATTTCGCCGGGCGCATCGCCCAGCGCATCATGCAAACCGGCAACTCCTTGCGTGACTCGGCGGTGGCGACGGCGGAAGCCATCTGGCACGTGTCGATCTATGCGATCAGTTCGCTCGTATTGTTTGCCGAGGCCGACTGGCGGCTGATGATCCCGCTGATCACCTGGATTATTTGTTACAGCGTTGCACTGCGCTACTTCGTGCCCCGCGTGAAGGAACGCTCGGTGATTTCCTCCGAGGCGCGCTCCAAGTTGATGGGCCGCATTGTCGATGGCTACACCAACATCACAACCTTGAAGCTGTTCGCCCATACGCAGAATGAGCAGGAATACGCCAAGGAAGCGATCATCGAGCAAACCGAAAAAACCCAACTGGCCGCCCGCGTGCTCACCAGCATGGACGTGACGATCGCCATCTTGAACGGCCTGTTGATTGTCACCACCACCGGCCTGGCATTGTGGCTGTGGACGCAGTCACTGATCTCCGTCGGCGCGATTGCCCTGGCCACCGGCCTGGTGATTCGGATCGTCAACATGTCTGGCTGGATCATGTGGGTGGTCAACGGTATTTTCGAAAACATCGGCATGGTGCAGGACGGTCTTAAAACCATCGCGGCGCCGCTGGCGGTGACCGACCGCGAGAACGCCCCACGCCTGAACGTGCCCCATGGCGAAGTGCGTTTCGAACAGGTGGATTTCCACTACGGCAAGCAGAGCGGGATCATTGGTGGCCTGAACCTGAACATCAAGGCCGGGGAAAAAATCGGCTTGATCGGCCCGTCCGGTGCAGGCAAGTCGACCTTGGTCAACCTGCTGCTGCGCCTGTACGACCTGCAAGGCGGGCGCATCCTGATCGATGGCCAGAACATCGCTGAGGTCGCCCAGGAAAGCCTGCGCGCTCAGATCGGCATGATCACCCAGGACACCTCGCTGCTGCACCGCTCGATCCGTGACAACTTGCTGTACGGCAAGCCGGATGCCACCGACGAGGAACTCACCGCCGCCATCCGCAAGGCCCGCGCCGATGAGTTCATCCCGCTGCTGTCAGACGCCGAAGGGCGTACCGGCCTGGATGCCCACGTGGGCGAGCGCGGCGTGAAGCTCTCCGGCGGGCAACGCCAGCGCATCGCCATCGCACGGGTGTTGCTCAAGGACGCGCCGATTCTGATCATGGATGAAGCCACTTCGGCGCTGGACTCGGAAGTGGAAGCGGCGATCCAGGAAAGCCTGGAAACCCTGATGCAGGGCAAGACGGTGATTGCAATTGCGCACCGGCTGTCGACCATTGCACGGATGGACAGGCTGGTCGTGCTGGAGAAAGGCCAGATCGCCGAGACGGGCAGCCATGCCGAGTTGCTCGTCCAGGGTGGGCTGTATGCCAGGTTGTGGCAGCACCAGACTGGCGGGTTTGTCGGTATCGATTAATGCGCAGGGGCCCGGGCAAGCCCCCCTCTGAACGAGTTCAGCCCTGCCGATAAGGCAGGGCTGCCCTCGCCTCTTCGGCGTACGCCAGAATCCCCACGCGCTCGCGCTCCAGAAAATCCTCGACAGCACTCTTCAACCCCGGATGGCGCAGGTAATGCCATGAGCGGGTAATCACCGGCTCAAACCCGCGAATCAATTTGTGCTCGCCCTGAGCGCCCGCGTCGAAACGTTGCAGGCCTTCGGCGATGGCGTAATCCATACCCTGGTAGAAGCAGGTTTCGAAATGCAGGCGGTCAAACTCCGCCAGGCAGCCCCAATAGCGCCCGTAGAAGCTGTCGCCGCCGATCAAGCTGAAGGCCATGGCCACCGGGCGTGCACCTTGTTTGGCCAGCACCACGCGAATCGCCTCGGGCATACGCTCGGCCAGCAGGCTGAAAAATGCACGGGTCAAGTAGGGCGATTGGCGGCGCACCGCGTAGGTGTTGGCGTAACAGGCGTAGACAAAATCCCACTGCGCCTCGCTCAACTCATGGCCTTGCAGCCATTCGAAGTCGATACCCTGCCCCGCGACTTGCTCGCGCTCTTTACGCATCTGTTTGCGCTTGCGCGAACTCAACGCGTCGAGGAAGTCCTGGAAGTCGCGATAGCCGCGGTTTTGCCAATGAAACTGGCAGCCCAGACGGTGCAACCAGCCCGGTTGTCGAGACAACGCATCGTCGGCCAGCGGGTCGGTGAAATTGATGTGGGCGCTGGAAAGCCCTTCGATTTCCAGGTAGCCCGGCAGGCTGTTCAGCAGCTCAAAACCGTCCTCGACGTTCCTCGCCAGTAAGCGTGGCCCGCTGACCGGGCTGAACGGCACCGCCGTCAGCAGCTTGGGGTAGTAATCAATGCCCGCGCGCTCACAGGCATCTGCCCACCCGTGATCGAACACGTATTCGCCGTAGGAATGCCACTTGCGATAACTGGGCAGTGCCGCCACCAGGTGATCGCCCTCCCAGTGCAGCAAATGCTCAGGTTGCCAGCCCGATTGCGGGCCAAGGCTGGCGCTGTCTTCCAGGGCACTCAGGAACGCATGCCGCACAAAGGGCTGAGCCTGCGGCACCAGGGCATCCCAAACATGGGGGGCGATTTCGGACAGCTTGTCCAGGCGTTGCAACGGCATCGGCATCCTCACTGTTGGTTGGCGTGAAAGCCTCGCGAGTATCGCCTATCACAGCGCCGGGCACACCTCAAACCAAGCCCGACAAACCCAGAAACAATTGGTTCCGTTATTAAATAATTTGTCATCTGTATGACATCACTTCGCCACTCCCCCGTCATAAGTGATCGCGATACTGACGCCTGTTTTTTAGAGCGCCTGGTTCTAGCAGGCGGCTATTTTCCGTCCGTCATCGGTCGGTTGTGTCCTGGATGGTTTGCCATCCCTCCTCACTTTCGGAGATTGATATGCGTCTTGCTTCCACTAAAACTGCGGCGGTCCTGTGTGGCGGCCTGTTGCTCGCCCTCAGCGTTCCGGTCAGCGCTGCAGTCGACGCTAAATTGCTCGACATGCTCAAGGCCAACGGCCAGATCACTGCGGCGCAGTACAGCGAACTGCAAGCGGAATTGGCCAAAGACCAGAAAGAAAAGCAGATCGCACAGCAAGCTCAACAAGAGACCAACGAACAGATCGCGGCCACCGCGAAAAAAACCAACGACCTGAGCGTGTTCGACCAGAAGCTCGCCTGGGCCGCCCGTACCCAACTCAAGGGTGACGTGCGCTTCCGTCAGGAAACCGTGAAGATTCAGGGCGAATCCAACAACGGTGGCCGTGACAAGGACCGTCAGCGCATCCGTGCCCGCCTCGGCGCGTACACCGAAGTCAACTCGCAAGTGGACACCGGCATTCGCATTGCCACCGGTAGCAGCGACGACGCGCGGTCGACCAACCAGGACCAGGACAACTATTTCGACAAGAAGTCGATCTGGCTGGACCTGGGCTACATCGACTACCACCCGGACCAGATCAAGAACCTGCACGTGATCGGCGGCAAGATGCTGCAGCCGTGGGTGAACATGGGCGATGTGATCTGGGATAGCGACATCAACCCGGAAGGCCTGGCCCTCACCTACAAATACCCACTGGGCAGCAGCGCAGAGCTGTTCGGCAGCCTGGGTAACTACAACCTCAAGGACAACGTCGACGGCGACGGCGTGCAATTTCGTCACGACCTGCGCCTGACATCCGGCCAGTTGGGGACGCGTTTCTCGGTCACCGACAACCTGAAAATGACCCTGGGCGGCAGTGTCTACGCCTACCAGAACGACAAGGACAGCCGCTGCACCACGACCACCACGCCGTGCGCACTGGCAGTCAACGGTAACTCGGCCGACAACGAGTTCCGCCTGTATGAAGGTTTCGCCCAGGCTGACATCGGCGGCCTGGCAGTGCCCCTGGCGTTCTACGGCCAGTACGTGAAAAACAACGATGCCGTGACCGATCAGGACACCGCGTGGTTGATCGGTGCCAAGTCCAAGGTGTTCGGCTTCAACCTGGACTACAACTACCGCGATATCCAGCGTAACGCCGTGGTGGGCGCCTTCACCGATTCGGACTTTGCCAACGGCACCACCGGCTCGCGCGGTCACAAGATGAAGGTCAGCTACGACATCGACAAGAACTTTGCCCTTGGCGCCACGTACTTCCTGACCAAGGCTGACTACGCCAGCCGCACCCAGCGTGATGCCAACACCAACACCCTGCAGTTGGATGCTGAAGCCAAGTTCTAAATATGTGTAACAAGCCTTGGGCCAGGACGGCCCGAGGTGGTTTCAACAGCTTTGCGTGGGTGGGGCGATCCCCCTCATCCGTTCGACTCACCCACGCGAGTCTGCCTCTGCCCCGCCGTTACTGATCCTTCAGCCGTTCGGCGGCGAGCCGTTCAGCCAATGCATCAGCATCCTTCACCGGCGCTTCCGGCATGATTTTCAGCGTCGCCTGCATCAGGCGCATCTGACGGATAAATCGCCGGCAATTAGGGCAGAACATCAAGTGATGACGCACCAGCAGACGCTCACGAAGGGTCAATTGCCCATCGAGATAGTCACTGGACCGCGCCACTTGCTCTTTACAGGTCAACATTCGCCCGTTTCCTCAAAATGCTCCACCGTAGCGAAGACTTTAAGCCGTGCTCGATGCAACAGCACACGAACATTGGAGAGCGAGAGCGTCAGAAGATTACAAATCTCCTCCAATTCCAAACCTTGGCGCTCACGCAGCACCAGCACACTGCTTTGCAACTCCGACAAACTCAGCAACGTATGCTCCAGGCATTTGCGCAGCTCATCCTCGGTCAGCAGGGCTTCCGGGGTGTCCTGGTGCCAGGCATAGGGAGCGACCGCCCAGTGACCATCGTCGGGGACGAAGCGATCGTCACCGAGGGTGCCATGGGGCGAGGGCAAATCGTCGAGCAATACTTCCCGGCGATTTTGTTTATAGCGACCCTTGGCAGAGTTGGCCGTGATGGTCAGCAGCCACGTCTTGAGGCTGGAGCGCCCTTCAAATTTGGCCAGGTTGCGCACCACCGATAGCCAGGCGTCCTGCACGATTTCGTCGGCGTGACGCTGCCCGACAATCGCATAGGCCACCGCGCGCATGGCGCTCTGGTAGGTCGTGACCAATTCTTTATAGGCCCGTTGCTCGCCCTTGAGCAGCCGTTCAAGCAGGTGCGCGTCGTCCGCTGCCGCCATTAGAACCTCGATTTCAAAGTGCAAACCCAATCAGTGTGGCAAACCCGATGCCACCTTGACCCTGTTTAGCGCTTGCGCAGGATCACGCTGCCGATCGAATAGCCCGCACCAAACGAACTGAGGACTGCCACGGAGCCTTTCGGCAGGTCATCCTGATAGGTGTGAAACGCAATCACCGAGCCGGCCGAACTGGTATTGGCGTAGGTATCGAGAATCACCGGCGCCTCTTCCACCGAGGCTTCACGGCCCAGCAGCTTTTTCACGATCAGGTGGTTCATGCTCAGGTTGGCCTGGTGCAGCCAGAAGCGCTTCACATCGGAGACATTCAGCTGGTTCTCCTCAAGGTGCACAGCGATCAGTTCGGCGACCATCGGGCAGACATCACGGAAGACTTTGCGGCCTTCCTGCACGAACAGTTTGTCCGGCGCGCCGATCCCCTCTTCCGCCGTGCGGTTCAGAAAGCCGAAGTTGTTGCGGATGTTGTTGGAGAACTTGGTCAGCAGCTTGGTGCTCACCACGTCGAACTGATGCGCGGAGGTCGCCAGGTCGGCACGCTCGAGGATCACCGCAGTGGCCGCATCACCAAAGATGAAGTGGCTGTCGCGGTCGCGGAAATTCAGGTGGCCGGTGCAGACTTCCGGGTTGACCATCAGGATCGCCCGCGCCTGGCCCAGTTGGATACTGTTGGCGGCGTTCTGGATGCCGAAGGTGGCCGAGGAGCAGGCCACGTTCATGTCAAAACCGAAGCCTGCGATGCCCAGGGCTTCCTGGACTTCGATGGCGATGGCCGGATAAGCGCGTTGCAGGTTGGAGCAGGCAACGATTACGCCGTCGATGTCGGCAGCTGTCTTGCCGGCGCGCTGCAGGGCTTGCTCGGCAGCGCCGATCGCCATCTGGCAGAGTACCGACCACTCGTCATTGCTGCGCTCGGGCAGGCGCGGCGCCATGCGCTGCGGGTCGAGGATACCGTCCTTGTCCATGACAAAACGGCTCTTGATGCCCGACGCCTTTTCAATAAAGGCTGCACTGGACTCGGTCAGCGCCTGCACGTCACCGCGCTCGATGGCGGCAGCGTTGTCGCTGTTGAACTGCTGCACGTAGGCATTGAAAGACTGCACCAGCTCTTCGTTGGAGATGCTGTTGGCCGGGGTGTACAGGCCAGTGCCGCTGATGACGACGTTATGCACGGTCGTTCCTCTAAATCTGTCAGGCAGAAGATATTGGTACCGTCGTACCAAACTTTAAGTCGTTCGATCCCGTCCAGCGGGCATCAAACTGGCAACGCTTTATTCCATCGCGCCGCGGCTGCGCACCAGCCCATCACGACGATCCCGGTATTTATAACCGCGAAGTTTGCCACAACCCCACGACTTTGGCGCCATCTCCCGGATAAGCGCCCCTACCCATGCCTGTGATCAAGCCTCTACCTGGCTCCATTGCTTGCTCAAACGCTTGTCGGAAATCGGCACTTTGGTGCCCAGCTGCTGGGCAAACAACGACACCCGATATTCCTCCAACCACCAGCGATAGAGCGCCAGCTGCGGGTCGCGCTTGCCTTCCTGGGCATGTTTGTTCAGGCGGTTCTGGTACTGCACCCACTGGCCGCCCAATTCCGAGCTCCATACGCGATCTTTTTGCACCTGGCTTGGCAACTTCTCCAGGCGCAGCTCGATGGCCTTGAGGAAACGCGGTAACTCCTTGAACCACTGCGCCGGCGTTTCCCGGACAAAACCGGGATAAACCAGGTTGCTGAGCTGTTGCTTGATGTCGTTCAGCGCCACCGCCTGGGCCAAGTCGATCTTGCCTTTGAAACGCTTCTGCAAGCCGTGCCACAGCTTCAGCACTTCCAGGGTCAGGCGCGCCAGGCGCTCGGCGTGTTCGGTCCAACTGCCGCGCTTGCGCTCGGCCAACGCCGCCAGGCCCGCGCCGTCTCGCGGCAGGCTGGCTTCGCCGTCCAGTACGCAGGTGTCGAGGCTGGCCAGTAAAATGTCTTCCACCAACGCGTCAATGCGCCCTAACTCGCGGTACATGAGGCCCAACTCGGTCAGGCCGGGCAATTTGCCACGCAGGAATTTCGCCGGTTCCGCCAGTTGTTGCATCAGCAGCCGTTGCAAGGCGCGGCGGTGCTGGAACTCGGCTTCGGCGGCCGTCGAAAAGCGCCCTTCCTTGACCGTACCGTTCTCTTCGACCAGCGCCGGGTAGACCGTCATCGACAGGCCGGCGATCTTTTGCTGGGTCGTCTCCGCCACCGGCGCGAACACCTTGGCCTCAACCGGCTGCTGGCTTTTCGCGGTTTGCGGCACGGCCAAGGCAGCCTGGCTGGCCTCGGCAAAGCGTGCCGTCAGCTCGGCCAAGTCGCGGCCTTCGCCGAGGAACTTGCCCTGGCCGTCGACCACTTCCAGGTTCATCTTCAGGTGGTTTTCCACCTGCTGCGCCGCTTCGGCCCAGGCTTCATCGCTGACACGCGCGCCGGTCATGCGCAGCAATTCGCGCCCGAGCGCCTGGGGCAGCGAGCCCTGGCCAAATTCGATACGTTGCAGCGCCGCCTTGACGAAATCCGGCACCGGCACAAAGTTTTTGCGCAGCGCCTTGGGCAGGTTGCGCACCAGCGCGATGCACTTGGCTTCGATCACCCCCGGCACCAGCCACTCCAGCCGCTCCGGCGGCAGCGCTGGCAACAGCGGCGCCGGCACGCGCAGGGTCACACCGTCGCGCGGGTGGTTGGGTTCAAAGTGATAACTCAAGGCCAGGGCCAAGTCGCCCAGGTGGAGGGTGTCCGGATAATGCGCGGCGGTGACTTCACTGGCCTCGCGGGCCAGCACGTCTTCCTCGCGCATGATCAACAATTGCGGGTCTTTCTGACTGTTGACCTTGTACCAGCTGTCGAAAGTCGCCGTCTGGTGGATCTCAGCCGGCAGCCGCGCGTCGTAGAACGCGTACAGGGTTTCTTCGTCCGCCAGAATGTCGCGACGCCGCGCCTTGGCTTCCAGCTCGTCCAGCTGCTCCAGCAGTTGCTGGTTCGCCGTCAGGCACTTGGCCCGGGATTGAATCTCGCCGCGTACCAAACCTTCACGGATAAACAGCTCGCGGGACACCACCGGGTCAATCGGCCCGTAATGCACCGGCCGCCGTCCGACCACAATCAACCCGAACAGGGTGATCTGCTCAAACGCCACCACTTGGCCGCGCTTCTTTTCCCAGTGCGGTTCGAAGTGGTTTTTCTTGATCAGGTGCCCGGCCAGCGGCTCGATCCAGTCCGCATCGATCTTGGCGACCATGCGCGCATACAGCTTGGTGGTTTCCACCAGTTCAGCGGTCATCAGCCATTGCGGGCGCTTTTTGCCAATGCCCGAGGACGGATGAATCCAGAAGCGCCGTTGGCGCGCGCCGAGGTAATCGCCGTCTTCGGTTTTCTGGCCAATTTGGCTCAACAGACCGGACAGCACGGCTTTGTGCAGTTTGGCAAAGTCCGCTGGCTCTTTGTTCAGGGTCAGCTGCATATCGCGGCAAATCAGGCTCAGTTGGCGATGGGAATCACGCCACTCACGCAGCCGCAGGTAATTCAGGAAGTTCTTGCGGCACCAGTTACGCAACGGGCTGGCGGTGAGGGCCTGGCGCTGCTCTTCAAAGCCACGCCACAGGTTAACCAAACCGGCAAAGTCGGAATCCACATCCTTCCACTGCGCGTGGGCCTGATCGGCGGCTTGCTGACGCTCGGGCGGGCGCTCGCGCGGGTCCTGGATCGACATCGCACTGGCGACAATCAACACCTCCTGCAAACTGCCGAGCTTGGCGGCTTCGAGCAACATGCGCCCCATACGCGGGTCCACCGGCAGACGCGCCAGTTGGCGCCCCAACGGCGTCAGTTGGCTGTTACGGTCGACCGCCGAGAGTTCTTGCAGCAGGTTGAAACCGTCGCTAATGGCCTTGCCATCCGGCGGCTCGATAAACGGGAAGTCGGTGATTTCGCCGAGGCGCAGGTGCAGCATCTGCAGAATCACGGCAGCAAGGTTGGTGCGCAAAATTTCCGGGTCGGTAAATTCCGGGCGCCCAATGAAATCCTCTTCGCTGTACAAGCGGATGCAGATACCCGGCTCAACACGGCCGCATCGGCCCTTACGCTGGTTGGCGCTGGCCTGGGAAATCGCCTCGATTGGCAGGCGCTGCACTTTGGCGCGATAGCTGTAGCGGCTGATACGCGCGGTGCCGCTGTCGATCACATAACGAATACCCGGCACGGTCAGCGAGGTTTCCGCCACGTTGGTTGCCAGCACTACGCGCCGGCCCGGATGAGACTGAAAAATGCGCTGCTGTTCGGCCGGTGACAGGCGCGCATACAGCGGCAAAATTTCGGTGTGTTTCAGTTGGGCCTTGCGCAGCATGTCGGCGGCGTCGCGAATCTCGCGCTCGCCCGGCAAAAACACCAACACATCACCGGGGCTGCGCCGTTCGCTGCGCTCATAGGCGGCAATCTCATCAAGGGTGGCGAGGATTGCCTGGTCAACGGTCAAGTCGTCCTCGACACGGTTGCCCTCTTCGTCCTGCTCCAGGGTCAGCGGGCGATACCAGGTGTCGACCGGGAAGGTGCGCCCCGAGACCTCGACAATCGGCGCATCGTCGAAGTGCTTGGAGAAGCGCTCCAGGTCGATGGTCGCCGAGGTGATGATGACTTTAAGGTCTGGACGCCGCGGCAGCAGGGTTTTCAGGTAGCCGAGCAGGAAGTCGATGTTCAGGCTGCGCTCGTGGGCTTCGTCGACGATGATCGTGTCGTAGCGTTCCAGGTAGCGGTCGTTCTGGGTTTCGGCCAGCAAAATACCGTCGGTCATCAGCTTGATCAGGGTGTTGGAATCACTCTGGTCTTCAAAGCGCACCTGATAGCCAACCAGCGCGCCCAGCGGCGTCGCGAGTTCTTCCGCGACGCGGCTGGCAACACTGCGCGCCGCAATTCGGCGCGGCTGGGTGTGGCCGATTAAACCGTGCTGGCCGCGACCGATTTCCAGGCAGATCTTCGGCAACTGGGTGGTCTTGCCCGAGCCGGTTTCGCCGGCAATGATCAGCACCTGATGCTTGAGGAGCGCCGCTTTGATTTCATCGCGCTTGGCCGCAATGGGCAGGCTGTCGTCATAACGAATCACCGGCAGGCTGGCACGCCGCGCGGTCACTTGGGCGCAGGACGCCTGCATGCGCGTAACCCATTGCGCCAGCTTCTCCTCATCGGGTTTCTTGCGCAGCTCAAGCAACTGACGCCGCAAGCGGTGGCGGTCGGCGAGCATGGCGTGATCGAGGTTTTTCAGCAGTTGGTCGATAGCAGGCGCTTGGTCAGTCATCAGATGCGTTTGGGTCGTCTATTTATGCAGGGGGCGGATTGTCGCAGAAAACCGCCAACGCGCGCGCCCCTCATTCGTTATCACGGTCTTTGCGCCGGTACGGGAACACGTCGATGACCTTGCCGGCGCGAATCGCGTCCTGCAGGCCTTTCCAATAGTCGGCGTTGTACAACTCGCCATGCAGCTCGTCGAACAGCTTGCGCTGGCCGGCGTCGGCGAACAGAAAAGGCGGGAATTCTTCGGGGAACACGTCGAGCGGGCCGATCGAGTACCAGGGCTCCGAAGCCATCTCATCCTCGGGGGTACGCGGTGCGGGGATATGGCGAAAGTTGGCCTCGGTGAGGAAGCAGATTTCGTCATAGTCGTAGAACACCACGCGACCGTGTCGGGTGACGCCGAAGTTCTTCAGCAGCATGTCACCGGGAAAGATGTTCGCCGCCGCCAATTGCTTGATGGCCAGGCCATAGTCCTCAAGGGCTTCGCGCACCTGAGCGGCGTTGGCGTTGTCGAGGTAGAGGTTGAGCGGGGTCATGCGCCGCTCGGTCCAGCAGTGGCGGATGAGCACGCTGTCGCCCTCCACTTCCACCGTACCGGCGGCGACTTCAAGCAGCTCGGCCAGGCACTCGGGCTCGAACTTGCTCAGGGGAAAACGGAAGTCGGCAAACTCCTGGGTGTCGGCCATACGCCCGACTCGGTCGACGCTTTTTACCAGGCGATACTTCTCGATCACCGTGGCGCGATTGACGTTTTTCGACGGCGAAAAACGATCCTTGATGATCTTGAACACGGTGTTGAAGCCCGGCAGGGTAAACACACTCATGACCATGCCACGTACGCCGGGCGCCATGATGAATTGATCATCGGTGGTCGCCAGGTGGTTGATCAGCGCGCGGTAAAACTCCGACTTGCCATGCTTGTAAAACCCGATGGAGGTGTACAACTCGGCAATGTGCTTGCCCGGCAGGATACGCTTGAGAAAGCCGATGAATTCCGCCGGCACCGGCACGTCGACCATGAAATAGGAGCGGGTGAAGGAGAAGATGATCGACACGTCGGCTTCGTCAGTGATCAGCGCATCGATCTGGATGCCGCGCCCTTCGCGGTGCAACAGCGGAATAACCAGCGGCCATTGTTCATCGCGGGTATAGATGCGCCCTACAAGGTAGGCGCCTTTATTACGGTAGAGCACCGAGGAAAACAGCTCGACGCTGAGGTCCGGGTCTTTGCACACCCAGTCCGGCAGGCTCTCGCGCAATTGGGCTTGGAGCCGGCGCAAGTCGGCCGCGAGGTCCGCGTAGGGTTCGCTGAAACGGTAATCGGCGAAAATCTGCGCCAGCGTCGACGCCAGGTCGCCCGTCGGCTTATAGGTCCGGGTCTGCGCCGCGCGCGCGCGGCGCAGGCTGGGCCGCGTGGTGTGGATGAACATGCAGCCATCACTGATCAGGTCATGACTGAACAGGCCGCAGAAGATCGAGTTGTACCAGGTCTCCGACAGTTCATCGTCAAAGCGCAGGTCGATCAGGCCGATATACGCGCTCTTGACCAGGGGCCACGTGTCGATGTCCAGCAAGGTCGCCTCGTCGAAGCTGGCCCGCAGGCGCGCCGTCACTTCAGCCACCTTGTCTTCATACAGGTTGATACGCGCCGCCGAAGCCGCCTGCCCCTGCTGCCACTGGGCCTTTTCGAAACGTTCGCGGGCGCCGTCGGTGATCTGGCGAAAGTGCTCACGGTAATCGTCGAAGCCATCGAGGATCATGCGGGCGATGGCGAGGGCGGATTGCGACATGCGGGAAACCTCGAACGGGCATCTGGAAGCCCTGAGCTTAGCCAGTGAAACGAAGCAGGAGAAGGATGATTTTCCGGGCTTATCTGTACACCTTCGCGCGCTTTGTACATTTACTTTCAATTTTCTCAACTCGACCAGGCGGTCAATAAACGCACCGAAAAGTCTCACTGCGCACGCCTGTAGCCCCACAACCGCATGGCGTGGCGCTGGCGCGAGCGAAAACCAGTGCTGTCGCCGATTCTCAGCACAGGTCACCGCCTCGATGCACCGTAAGGGAAACCCTGATTACCACCTTGATGGCACTTTGATATACAGCGCGCCCTTTCCCACTCAAATCAGGTCCGAAAACCGGTCCGGGAACAGAAGCTAATCGCCTAAGGAGCACCAGGATGTCATTGAGGAATATGCGAATCGGTCTACGCGCCAGTCTGAGTTTTGGGGTTTTGGCCGCCATGCTGGTGATTGTCGGCCTGTTTGGCCTGGGCCAGATGGCCAAGCTGCGTGAAAGCGCGCTGATCATCGAAGCCTCGTGGATGCCGAGCATCGAGAATATCCACGACGCTGCTGCCTGTATTGCCAGCATCCGCCTGGAATCCATGCGCATGGCGACTACCGACGAGTCCCGCATCCGCGACAACAGCAAAAACCTGATCGCCAGCCAGCGCAAAGCACTCAAAACCCTGCTTGAGCACCACGAAAGCCTGCTCAGCGGTGACGAAGAACGGGCCATGCTCAAGCAGCTCAACGTCAACGTGAACACCTACGACAGCATCGTCAGCCAGTTGGTTGAACGGGTCGACAACGACCAGCAGCAAGACGCGATAGACCTGCTTACCACTGGCCTCGGCCCTCAGGGCACAGTCCTCAATAAAAGCCTGGAGGACATGATCACCTTCAACCAGAAAGGCGTGGAAGCCGCGGTCAATTCGGCGGCGCAGATGTACACCCGCGCGCAATGGGTGGTCGGCCTGATCATCGTGTGCGCGTTGATTGCGACCTTATTGCTGGCCTGGCTACTGACCCGCAGCATCACTGCACCGCTCGGCCAGGCCCTGGCGGTGGCGCGCACCATTGCCGGTGGCGACCTGAGCCGGCCGATCATGGTGAAGGGCAGCGACGAGCCGGCGCAGTTGCTGACGGCCCTGGCCACGATGCAGGACCAGCTTAAATCGACCATTCGCGGCATCAGCGAGTCGGCGCAGCAACTGGCCTCTGCCGCCGAAGAGATGAGCTCGGTGATGGAACAAAGCACCCGTGGCCTGCAGGCGCAGAACGATGAAATCGAACAGGCCGCGACCGCCGTCAACGAGATGAGTGCAGCCGTGGATGAAGTGGCAGGCAATGCGGTGTCCAGCGCCGAGGCGTCCAAGGCGTCCGACGAAGACAGCAAGCACGGCCACTACCAGATCAGCGAAACCATCAGCGCAATCCAGAACCTGGTCGACGAAGTGCTCGGTGCATCGAACAAGGCCGAGGGCCTCGCGGTCCAGGCCCAGGACATCAGCAAAGTGCTGGAAGTGATTCGCGGCATCGCCGGGCAAACTAACCTGCTGGCGCTCAACGCCGCCATCGAAGCTGCCCGCGCAGGCGAAGCCGGGCGTGGTTTTGCAGTGGTCGCCGACGAGGTGCGGTCACTGGCGCAACGCACACAGGATTCCACCGAAGAAATCGAGCAGATGATCCACGGTATCCAGCAAGGCACCCAGGACACCGTCGAGGCGCTCAACAGCAGCGCCGAACACGCCGGCCAGACCCTGCAGCGGGCCAACAGCGCCGGCAACGCCCTGGATAAAATCACCGCCGCCATTTCGCAGATCAGCGAGCGCAACCTGGTCATTGCCAGCGCCGCCGAACAACAGGCGCTGGTCGCGCGTGACGTCGACCGCAGCCTGGTGAACATTCGCGACCTGTCCACCCAGACCGCCGCCGGCGCCACCCAGACTTCGGCGGCCAGCCAGGAACTGTCACGCCTGGCCGTGGACCTCAACGGCCTGGTCACGCGGTTTGCCCTGTAATTAGCGATTGTGTCGGGCAGGCCTCTAGGCAACACTCGCCGCCTTATTGATGTAGGAGTGTTCCGTGAGACCTGTCGACACCCTGTACCTGTTGGGGCTGGCCGCCATTTGGGGCGCGAGCTTCCTGTTCATGCGCATCATCGCACCGGAAATCGGCACGCTGCCGACGGCGTTTTTTCGCGTCTCGATTGCAGCGGCGGGTTTGTTGGTGATCCTCACGCTGATGCGCGTGAACTGGGACTTCCAGGGAAAATTCAAGACCGTCCTGCTGCTGGGCGTGATCAACTCCGGGATTCCCGCGACCATGTACTCGGTGGCAGCCCAGGTGCTGCCGGCGGGTTATTCGGCGATCTTCAATGCCACCACGCCGTTGATGGGTGTGTTGATTGGCGGGTTGTTCTTCAGTGAACGCCTGACGCCGTCGAAAATCGCCGGGGTCAGCCTGGGCTTGTTTGGCGTAGGTGTGCTGACGCGCGCCGGCCCGGTGGCGTTTGATCTGGAATTACTGATGGGCGCATTAGCCTGCCTGTTGGCCACCACCTGCTATGGCTTTGCCGGCTTCCTCGCACGGCGCTGGCTCGATCAACGTGGCGGCCTGGACAGCCGACTCGCGGCGCTGGGCAGCATGCTGGGCGCTAGCCTGTTTTTGCTGCCGTTCTTCGCCTACAGCGCCATCAGCCATCCTCCGGCAAGCTGGGGCGGCTGGCAGGTGTGGGCGTCACTGCTCGGGTTGGGACTGGTGTGCACGGCGTTTGCCTACATCCTGTACTTCCGCTTGCTGTCATCCATTGGGCCGGTCAAGTCGATGACGGTGACCTTCATGATTCCGCCATTCGGGGTGTTGTGGGGGGCGTTGTTATTGGATGAGCCGTTGTCGATGGCGCACGTGTATGGCGGGGTGTTGATTGCGGGGGCACTGTGGCTGGTGTTGCGGCCAGGGACATTATTGGCAGGGAAACGCCGCTGATTGCGTTGGCAACCTCAGCGGCGTGACTCACGGGCAGTAATGGATGGACCGCAGGCAGTTATGGCCATCAAGCGCCGGTGATGAGCATTTTGAATTCGTCGTAATTGCGAATGTAATCGGCTGCATCATAGCGGTGTGAAGCGAACACCATCAGTACCGCGTCCTGGGAATAGCGGTACTGAATCCCCCAGGTCATCGGCGGTAAATACACGCCCTTGTTCGGCCGATCCAGCACGAATTCCTCGCGGTTCTTGCCATCATCGGCAACCACGTGCACCGAACCTTTTACCGCCACCAGGAACTGATGACAGACCCGGTGTGCATGTTCGCCGCGTGTTTCTGCCGTCGGCACGTCATACACCAGAAAGTAACGCTCTGACTTGAACGGTACTGTTCGCTCGAACTCGCCCGCAGACAGACTGCCGCGAATGTCGGCGACCTCCGTCATGGTGTGCAAGGTGACGCCGTTGACAGAAGTGGCGACCGCCCCCGGCGTGCTGGCGACCTTTTCACCCCCATCCTGGGTTGCATCGACGGGCTTAGTATCAACATAACCAATGATTTTGGCGGGGTTACCGACAACGATTGCGTTGGGCGGAATAGACCGTGTGACGACGGCCCCGGCACCAATCATGGCATTGGTGCCAATCGTCAGGCCTGGAAGGATGGTGCAGTTGGCACCCAGCGACGCGCCTTTTCGAACGATCGTACGGGCAAAGGTCTGCGGATAGACCTTGCTGCGCGGAAACAGGTCATTGGTAAAGGTCGCATTCGGCCCAATAAAAACGTCGTCTTCAAGGGTGATGCCATCCCACACTTGCACGCCGCACTTGAGTGTTACGCGGTCGCCGATGATCACATCGTTTTCGATGAAAACGTTGTCGCACACGTTGCATTCACTGCCCAACGTAGCGCCCGGCAGGATATGCGCGAAGGCCCAGACACGCGTGTCTTTACCGATATTTTCGGATTCGCACAGCGCATGGCTGTGGACGAAAAAGTGCTTGGTGCTGCTCATTGTGGTCTCCAGGTCGGCTTGATTCTTCACGACAGGCCCATCAAAAAATCTTCTCAAGCAACACACGCTTGAGGTATTGGCCATAACCGTTCTTGAGCAGCGGTGCGGCCAGGCGCTCCAGTTGCTCTGCATCGATCCAGTTCTGACGGAAGGCGATCTCTTCAGGGCAAGCCACTTTAAGGCCCTGACGGTGCTCAAGCGTGGCAATGAAGCTGCTGGCTTCGAGCAAGGAATCGTGAGTGCCGGTGTCCAGCCAGGCGTAGCCACGGCCCATGATTTCGACCGACAGCTTGCCGCGTTCCATGTAAATGCGGTTGAGGTCGGTGATTTCCAGCTCGCCACGCGGCGACGGCTTGATGCTCTTGGCGATTTCAACCACGTCCTGGTCGTAGAAATACAGACCGGTGACGGCGTAGTTCGACTTGGGCTGCAGTGGCTTTTCTTCCAGGCTGATCGCTTTGCCCTGGGCATCGAACTCAACCACGCCATAACGCTCGGGATCATTGACGTGATAAGCAAACACACTGGCGCCGTCCTGACGCTGCATGGCGCTTTTGAGCAGCTCGTTGAAATCGTGGCCGTGATAGATGTTGTCGCCCAGCACCAGCGCCGACGGATCGTTGCCGATAAAGTCCTCGCCAATGATGAAAGCCTGGGCCAGGCCATCCGGGGAGGCCTGTACGGCATAGGAAAGATTCAAACCCCAGTTACTGCCGTCACCCAGCAGCTGTTCGAAACGCGGGGTGTCCTGTGGGGTGGAAATGATCAGGATGTCGCGAATCCCCGCCAGCATCAGCGTGGTCAGCGGGTAGTAGATCATCGGCTTGTCGTAAACCGGCAGC